>DATCWE010000282.1:0-2735 GCA_036566495.1 Gemmatimonadales bacterium
CGAACACCCGGCACGCAGTTTAGGAATCGCATCGGGTCACAAGCGGCACGCGTACTTGCCACGCGGAGCTTTGTATTTGGTTCCGTGTGATCTCATCTGCTTCACCGGAACGGCACCCTCCCGGCACCCCGACTTTGACGGGGGGCCGGGGGGTGGGTGTCCCTCACCCTCCCGTCTGCGGCGGCGGGGGCCCCACGCGCCAGGTTGAGGACCGGGGCAAGAGTGCCAAGTGCGGTGCGCGGCGGCTCCAACGGGTTCAGAATTGGCCGCGATCGGCCGGGCCGGGGCTAATAGAAAAACCCCAGCCAGACTGGTCGTCTGATCGTGCTATATCGGAGTGCCGACAGAGGAGAAGGCAGAGCGGCCAGAGAATGGAGCACCCATGAGGCGGCTCCTCCCCTGGGCGCTCGGGCTCCTCCCTCGCTGACTGCGCCTGATCCTTCGGCACGCCGGCTGGAGCGCGTACCGCGTGGAACTGATGCTGGCGCGGCCAGGAGATGATCCCGTGGCCGGGGCCCGATGGTCTGGTCGCGTTCGTGCCGGGGCTGGGGGAGGCGACGTGAGATGACGCGGCCGTGGGATCAGCCTCGCGCAGAACGCGCCACCTTTCGCGCTTTCGCCGCAGCTGCGGGATGGCCGATCCGGTGGCAATCCGTCCGCAGCCGCCCGACGCCTGAGCCGGACCTTCGGTGCACGATACCCGGCTGGGGGCGCATCGCTTTCGAGCTCGTCCAGATCGTCGGGTCTCGATTTGCCGAGACGACCGAGCAGCGCCAGACTCTCCGTCGCGCGTTTGCCACCGCCTACGCCACGGTGCCGAGGCGGACTCGATCGCGCCTCGAGCGCCGACTCGGAGGCAAGCCTGTGCTCTTCGTGTCGTTCCCCGCGGGCACCTCGCCCGGGACCTGGCGATACGCGATCACGCCCATCCTGACCGTCCTCAGCCGATGCGCTGACGAGGTGGCACACGGGCAGGAGCTGCCGGTGTGGCAGACCACGGAGCTGCGGCATCGGCTGACCGACCTGGAGATCCGCCGCGGGCGTCGGGTCTCGCTGCACGTCGTGGAGATGACGGAAGTCCACGATCCCACGCGGGCCCTGCTCACGAGGAAGTTCAGTCGCCCGTATTCGGCGACGCTGCCCATCGAGCTGGTGGCGTGCTACCTGTCGCAACCGCCCCCACGTCACGCCGGATGGCGTGAAGAGATCAGCGTCTTCATCGCGGGCCACCTCGGCGAATCTCGGTTCCGGCGCGTGTGGCTGTTCGACAACTTTACGCGGAGCGTGCCTCTGGTCTATCCCCCGCCGGACCCCATGACCCCGCCCCGATGACCCCCGCACGGGCGGTTGCGTAGGTCTTCACGGTGGCCGGCGTCTACTCGGCCCTCATGGCCTCTCAGCGCGACCGCCGACGATGGCGTCGCAAGAAGCTCAACCCTGTCGCGCCGGCGCCCCAGAGGAGCAGCGTCGCCGGTTCCGGCGTGACAACGTCGAAGGCGAAGGCCCCCAGATCGGCAAAAGGCTGCGATGCGGCGCCACCGCCAATGACAACAGTGGTGAACGAGATGGGGTCAAACGATCGCGTATCGAACAAACGCAAACGCTCGCCAAAACCAAAGGGATCGACGAAGACATTGAGGCCGTTTGCCCCGACCCCTGCGAGCGACGGACCGCTGGCCTCGAGGAGGAGCAAGTCGAATCGGCGGATCCACGGCCCATCGGCAAGCGCTGAATACGAGATGTCTACCCCGGTCCAGTTCCCGGTTGAGAAGGTCAGGCGAAGACTGCTCGCTCCAGATGGCAACGATGGGGTCACGGAAACAGCAGAGGGCGGCACATCAAAAACAGCAGGGAATGCGAGCGATTCTGTGAACCCGGAGTAGGAGAAATCAGACACGCTGATCGCCCCGAGCCGGCATCCGTCAGTCAGCGCGAGATAGTCGGCCATCGTTCCGGGCACGCAGGTAGGGACCGCGTGAGCCGCTGTCGTGGGGAGGAACACAAAGGCCGTCATGAGCAGTAGCAGCGCAAAGACTCGAAGCATGGGATCGCCTCCTTCGCTTGAGTCACTTCTCGGCTCCTGAAACCCGTCGTCCTGAACGTCTGAGCCAGGCCGTGCCCAGATCAGGGGCCGCCCCGATTGACAGCGTGCATCGCGGGCCCCCGTCGGAGCCTAGCATGGAGGGGCGCTCTCGGCGCCTTACCACCGCACATTCCGTGCGCAGTAGGACAGCCGGTAGGGCTACCAGCGGGTACACTGAGTGAAAGCCTCGCGGGCCTAGGGTCTGCAGCCCGAAGAGCCGCTCCCGGCGGCCTGGCCCCGCGATTCCTACCGGGGACTGGTGTCGGGGATGTGGAGGGTCTCGCTACGGCTATCGAGGCTGAGCGGGGAGCCGCTGAAGCGCGGTTGCGGTCGCCGCGCCCGGCTGCTACTCCGGCACCCAATGGCACCCTGGCGGCACCCGGAGAGGCCACCCGGCGGATGAAGTCGCGCGGTAACTGCGTGACAGGAATGGTGCCCCCGGGGTGACTCGAACACCCGGCACGCAGTTTAGGAAACTGCTGCTCTATCCACCTGAGCTACGGGGGCGTCCCACCAAGGCGGCGCCGACTGCGCCGCTCACGAGCTAGATCGCCGAAATTTTAACATCATACGCCGTGAGGCGGGTCGTCCTTCGCCCGTCGGGGGGGCGCTGGCGCGGCGCCTGAGGAAGCGGAAGAACTGCTTGCGGCGG
>DATCWE010000355.1:0-18550 GCA_036566495.1 Gemmatimonadales bacterium
CTGCCCACCTTTCGCGCGGTGGCGGAACTGGTGCACTCGGTCGGCGGCATCGTCTCGGCCGCGCACCTCAAGGAGCGGGGCACCCGCACCGCGCTCGCCGCGTTCAAGGAGGAGGGACTCGACGCCGTGGAGACCCGTCACCCCGGGCACAACGGAGAAGCGCGTGCCCGCCTCACCGGCCTGGCGCAATCACTCGATCTGTTGCGAACCGGGGGAAGCGACTGGCATGGTGACCTCGATGCGGAGTCGACCCACGCGCTGATGGGCTCGCAGGAGGTTCCCGCCGAGTGGCTGTCGCTGATCGAGCAGCGACTTTCGGAACGCCGCGCCGGCGGATAATACCGGCGGTTAGCGCGGCGAACGGCAAGCCGAATGCGTCTATATTGGTCCGAGCTATGAGTCCCGTCATCATCAACCACCTCGATCTGATCATCGTCGGCGGAGGCCCCGCCGGGCTGTGCGCGGCGCTATATGCCGGTCGCGGAATGCTCAAGTCGGTGGTGCTCGAGCGCGGGATTCCCGGTGGTGAGTTGCTGAACACCGAGAAGGTCGAGGACTATCCCGGCTTTACCTCCATCCTGGGCCCGGAGCTCGCCGCCAAGATGGCGGCCCACGCGGAGGCATTCGGGGCGGACATCCGGATGGAGAACGTCGAGGGCATCCACCGGCTGTCCGACGGCACCTTCCGAGTCACCACCAGCTCCGAAACCGAGTACCATGCCCCCGCGGTGATTCTCACGGCCGGCGGGACGCCGACCAAGCTCGGCGTGGCGGGTGAGCTGGAATATGCCGGGCGCGGGGTATCCTACTGCGCCGTCTGCGACGGGGCGTTCTTCAAGAACGAAATGATCGCCGTAGTCGGGGGCGGCGACGCCGCCGTGGAGGAGGCGGACTACCTGACCCGGTACGCCTCGCGGGTGTACCTGATTCATCGTCGCGACGAGTTCCGCGCCTCCAAGGTGCTGCAGGAGCGCGCGCTGCAGAATCCGAAGATCGAAGTAGTCTGGAATACCCGGGTGCGCGAAATGGTGGGCGATGAGAAGGGACTTCGCTGGCTCGAGCTCGAAGACACCGTGACGGGCGCGCATTCGCCGCTGGCGGTGACCGGATGCTTCGTGTTCATCGGATTCAAGCCCAACAGCGGGCTGGTCATGGATCACGTGGCGCATGATCCGGCCGGCTATCTGCTCACCGACGACCGGATGATGACCTCGATCCCCGGGCTCTTTGCCGCGGGAGACCTGCGGGCGCAGCTCACCCGCCAGGTGACCACGGCGGTGGGTGACGCGACCACCGCGGCCATCGCCGTCGAGAAATACCTCACGGATCGCAAGACCCGGGGGAATGCGGAGGCGGCCTGACGGATCCGGCGCCCGAAATCCTTGCCATTCCGAACGGCCAGTTTGCGCAGAACTGCTACCTGGTTTTTGATCCCGCGCATCCCGAGGCGGTCCTGGTGGATCCCGGCGAGGAGCCGGAGCGCTTCCTGGCCGAAGCCGTCCGAGTGGATCGCCGCATCACGGCCATCTGGCTCACCCACGCCCATTTCGACCACATCCTCGGTGTCGCGGCGATTCGCGCGGCGACCGGCGCCCCGATCCACCTGCATGCCGGCGATCGGGGGCTGTACGACCAGTTGGCCCAGCAGGGTGCGTGGCTCGGCCTCCGGGCCACGGCGCCGCCCGCGCCGGATGCCGAGTTGGTCCACGGACAGCGGCTGCGCGTGGGGCGGATCGAGTTCGGCGTGCGTCACGTGCCCGGGCATTCGCCCGGTCATGTGTGTTTCGTTGCGCCCGGCGCGGTGCTCAGCGGCGATGTGCTTTTTGAAGGCTCCATCGGACGGACCGATCTGCCTGGCGGGGACTTCGCTACGCTGATCGCGAGCATTCGGCGCGAGCTGTTCAGCCTGCCCGATGCCACGATCGTCTATCCGGGCCACGGCGCGCCGACCACGATCGGGCGGGAGCGCGCCTCCAATCCGTTTCTCAAGGGGGCGGTGGGGCCATCCCGACCAGCATGACCGTGCGCTCGTGCGCGCGCGCCACGCCGTGGGGCACTCCGCTGGGAGCCCAGACCAGCGTGCCGGGTCCCGCATCGCGCGTTTGCTCTCCCACGATCATGCTCGCGTTCCCCGAGACGATCAGATAGAATTTGTCCGCGCCGGCATGGCGGTGCACCGCCTGGGACTGGCCCGGCTCGAAGCAATTGAGGCCGAGGAAGAGCCCCTCGCCGCGCGTCAGATCGCGCTTGGCAAAGTGGTCCGCGGCAAACCCGGCGCCTTCCGCCGGCACGAAGAAATACTGGGGCATGTCATGACCTTCCGCATCGAAAAAGATCCCCTGGGCGAGAAGCAGGTGCCTGCCGACGCGCTCTACGGCATCCAGACGCTCCGCGCCGTGGAGAATTTCGCGATCTCCGGGCTGCGGCCGCTCCCGGCGTTCGTCGACGCCGTGATCTGGATCAAGAAAGCCGCCGCGCTCACCCACCGAAAGACCGGGCGGCTCGATGCGGCGCTGGCGGATGCCATCGTGCGCGCGGCCGATGAGGTGCTGGCGGGCCGCCATCGCGACCAATTCGTGGTGGACGTCTATCAGGCCGGGGCCGGCACCAGCCACAACATGAACTGTAACGAGGTGCTGGCCAACCGGGCCAACGAGTTGTTGGGCACGGCGCGGGGGAGCTATGCCCCGGTGCATCCCAACGATCACGTCAACATGGCGCAGAGCACCAACGACGTGATTCCCACCGCGCTGCGCCTCGCGGCTTTGGCGTCGCTGCCCGCGCTGCTCGACGCGCTGGAGGGGCTGGCCGGGACCTTCGCGGCCAAGGGTCGTGAATTCGATGACGTGATCAAGTCGGGCCGCACGCACCTCCAGGATGCGACGCCGATCCGGCTCGGGCAGGAGTTCACCGCCTACGGCCACACCGTGGCGCGGCATCGCGCCAAGCTGAGCCAGGCCGCCGATTGGCTGCGTACCCTCAATATCGGGGGAACCGCGGTGGGGACGGGGCTCAACGCGGAGCCGGAATACCCCGCGCTGATGGTGGCCGAGCTGCGGAACATAACCCGCATGGATCTGCGCGATGCCGAGGACCGGATCCAGCTGATGCAGTCGATGGGCGATGTCGCCAGTATGAGCGGCGCCGTGCGGGCCTGCGCGCTGGACCTCAACAAGATCGCCAACGACATCCGGCTGCTCGCCTCCGGACCGCGCACCGGGCTGGCCGAGATCCTGCTGCCCGCGGTGCAGCCCGGTTCCAGCATCATGCCCGGAAAGGTGAATCCTTCCATCGCCGAGATGGTCAACCAGGTCTGCTACCAGGTGCTCGGGCTCGATCTCACCATCGCGATGGCCGCGGAGGCCGGGCAGCTCGAGCTCAACGTGATGATGCCGGTGATGGCGCACGACCTCGTGTTTGCCCTCATGATCCTGGCCAATGCCGTCACCGCCTTCGACCAGCGCTGCGTGCGCGGCATCGAAGCCGACGCGGAACAGTGCGCCTATTGGCTGGAGCGAAGCCCCGCGCTGGTCACGGCGCTGGCGCCCAAGCTGGGCTATGCCGAGGCCGCCAAGCTCGCCAAGGAAGCGGTGGCGAGCGGACTCACCGTAAGGGAGCTGGTGGTCAAGAAGGGGCTCCTCAAGGGCAAGGAGCTCGACGACGTGCTGAACCTGCGCGCGATGACCGAGTTGGGCGTGCCGGGAGGGAAGGGGCTGCCGGGAGGGGGCTGAGTGCCCTGCTAGCGGGCGTCGCCGCCGTCCGGACGCCGCCCGATGAAGGAGTGTTCGATGAGCAGCCAGCGCTCTACGACGTACGATGGTGGCTGGGAGAGCTGGGCAATGACGCAGCGCGCCTGGAATTCCTGCACCAGCGTGGGGACGGTTTCCTGATAGAGGACGGTACAGAGCGCAGAGCCGAAGGTGGTGCCGCGCTTGGGAAGGTTGACCAAGTGGGCCTCCGAGCGTAACAACCGCAGCGTGCTCGAGTCGATCAGCAGGGAACCCGCCCAGTCCGGCGTCTTGGTTCGTTGGGTTGGCGCGAAATCCACACGGTATGCCGAGAAGCCGTCGAGGCTGTCCTGGCCGGCGTACCAGAAGCAATGCGATTTGCGGAACGCTTCCCGCGCAATATCCGACGTAGTGAAGTAGTTGGCGAACTCCCTTCCGCCGCGCCGCGCCCCCGGCTCCAGCACTTTGCCCCGCCGATACCCCGTGGCCGTCCGGCTGTCGTAACGAACCGTGTCGAGCCAACCGCCGGTACGCTCGTAGGCCGCATTCAGAATGACGGTCACCCGCTGAAACGCGCCGCGGTACGGGTAGGCCTGCTGCAGGGTGAGCAGCCGCTCGGCATTCCTGAACGCCTCGTCGATGATGGTGCCGCTCTCCCCCGTAGCGAGGGCTTCGGCGCCGGCGCACACGTCGCCCTGCACCACGATTTCCGGCAGCACGTAGGCCTGTCGCGACAGCCGTATCAGGAGTCCCGGCGGGCCGGCCGGCGTCCCGGGAGCCAGATCCAGATTCAGGACCATACTGACGGCTCGGTACCCGATCTGCTGAATGCGGAGGGTCGCCCGCGCCGAAATCAGCCCGGTGAGGGTGAAGCGACCCGACTCGCCGGCGAAGACCCGCTGATTTGACTCGACGACGACGACGAGCGCGTATCCTACCGGGAGGCCGGTCGCGCTGTCCTGAACCGTTCCGGTCAGGGTGCCTCCCGGCGCCCGCAACGCCACCGTTTGTGCGGTGCCAGCGCTTGCGAGCGCAAGGAGGAGGAACAGCGCCAGCGGCCGGTGCATGGTGCTTAAGCTACCGAAGCGGCCCAAACTTGTCCCGCTCACCGGTTGGGGGGATATTCCCACCATGCGGGTGACCACCTGGACCGAATACAGTCTCCTCATCGCGCTGCACCTGGCTCGAAGGGGTCGGGAAGCCAGCGAGCCGGTGGCGGCCCGCGAGCTCTCCGAGGCCGAGCGTTTGCCGGCCGATTACGTTGAACAGATACTGCTGCGCCTGCGACGGGCCGGCCTGGTGGAGAGCGTCCGCGGTGCCCGGGGCGGGTATTACCTGGCGCGGGAGCCGGGGCGCATCACGGTTCGCGACGTGATGACGGCCTCCGAGCACCAGACCTTCGAGATGAATTGCACCTCCCATCCTGTGGACGCCGAGCGCTGCGACCCCTCGAGCAACTGCTCCATCCGGCCCGTTTGGCATGCGTTGCAGCGCCGGGTGGACGAGTTCCTCTCCGGGATTACGCTGGCCGATCTTCTCAAGGAACAGCCGGCGGCGCCCGAGCTGGTACCGTTGACCGTCGACCGTTGACCGTTGCGGCTTTCCCCTCCTGAGCTCGTCCGTTACGCCCGCCATCTGACGCTTCCCGAGGTGGGCACTGCGGGACAGGAGCGTTTGCGCCGCGCCCGGGTTCTGCTGGTCGGTGCCGGCGGGCTTGGCTCGCCGGCGGCGCTCTACCTCGCCGCCGCGGGCGTTGGCACGCTGGGCATCGTGGATGGCGACGCAGTGGAGTTGAGCAACCTCCAGCGCCAGGTGCTGCACGGCACCGCGGCGATCGGACGCCCCAAGACCGAGTCGGCGCGGCAGCGGCTCGCCGACCTCAATCCCCACGTCCTGGTGGAGACGCATCCGGTACGGCTCAGCTCGGAAAATGCCCGCGCGATCCTCGGCCGTTACGATCTGGCCATCGACGGCAGCGACAATTTCCCCACCCGCTACCTGGTGAACGACGCCTCGGTGCTGCTGGGGAAACCCTACGTCTACGGCAGCATCTTTCGCTTCGACGGGCAGGTGTCGGTCTTCGCCGCCCCGGGCGGTCCGTGTTACCGCTGCCTCTTCGCCGATCCACCGCCTCCTGACCTCGTTCCTAATTGTGCGGAGGCCGGGGTGCTCGGCGTGCTGCCCGGGCTGGTGGGCAGCCTGCAGGCCCTCGAGGCGATCAAGTGGATTCTGGGTGCGGGCGAGTCTTTGGTCGGCCGGCTGCTGCTGGTGGATGCATTGCGGGTCAGATTCCGCGAGCTGAGCGTCACGCGGGATCCCGACTGTCAGGTTTGCGGTGAGCATCCCAGCGTGACCCAGCTCATCGACTACGACGCGTTCTGCAGCGTGGCCGGGTCAGGGCAGCCCACCAGCAGCGAAGTGAGCGCGCACGAGCTGGCGCAGCGCATCTCCGGTGCTGACGCTCCGCTGGTGCTGGACGTGCGCGAGCCGTGGGAATGGGAGATTGTACGGATCGAAGGCAGCCGGCTGCTGCCGCTGGGCCAGCTCCCCGACCGGCTCCGGGAATTGGATGCCGCTGCAGAGATCGTCACCGTTTGTCACAAGGGCCAGCGCTCCCTCATGGCGCAACAGCTGCTGCAAGGCGCGGGATTCCAGGCCCGCAGCCTCGCTGGTGGCATCGACGCCTGGGCGGCGGAAGTGGATCGGGGGATGGCACGGGACTGAGCAGTGCCGAAGGGGGGACTCGAACCCCCACGGGCTTGCGCCCACTGCGCCCTGAACGCAGCGCGTCTACCAGTTCCACCACTTCGGCGAGGGGCCAAAGGTAGGACCCCCCTCGTACCCGGTCAAGCGACGCGTTGCCTGGGCCCTTTCTGGGGCCTATCTTCCGCTCCGAGCATCACTTATGAGTCAAAAAAGCCCCCCGGTTGCCCCCAAGGCCCGAATATCCGTGGCACGGAATCCGCGGGCCTCCCATGACTACCATCTCCTGGAAACCTGGGAGGCCGGAATCGTGCTCACGGGCACGGAGGTCAAAAGCCTGAGAAACCGGAAGGCCTCGATCAAAGAAGCCTACGCGCTGGTCCGCAACGGCGAGGTCTGGCTCGAGGGAATGCACATCACGCCGTACGAGCAAGGCAATCGCTGGAACCCGGCGCCGGTCCGCTCCCGCAAGCTCTTGATGCATAGACGGGAAATCGAACGGCTGATCGGCGCAGTCGAGCAGAAGGGCTTCACGCTGGTGCCACTCGAGATCTACTTTCTCGGCGGCCGCGCCAAAGTGGCGCTGGCGCTGGGCAAGGGAAAGCAGACCCATGATCGTCGCGAAGACATTAAGCGCCGCCTCGCCGACCGCGAGATGGCTCGCGCGCTGAAACAACGCTGATGCTGCTCGCGGCACTTGCTCCGCTCGTGGTCCTGGTCCAGTCGGCCCGGGGGGAAGCGCGTATCCCGGTGCGACTGGATCCGCTTTCGGGCCCGGTGCTGGCTGCGCCGCTGCTGCTGCCCGCGCTCGATGCCAGAGTCACGCTCGGCGCCGGTTGGGCCGACGTGGGGGTCGGCGCCAAGAATTTCCGTTTCTATCTGGGCGCTCCGCTCTTCTCTTCGGAGGGTGAGGTTTACCCGCTGGTCGGCTCTGCCGCGCTGCGCCGCGACACCCTGCTGCTTCCCATTCAATTCGTCACCGAAGTCCTTCCGAGAGTCCTGGCCGGGCGCTTCCGCTATGATGCGCGGCTGGCCCGCCTGGCCGATGGGGCGCCGGCGGCCATCGCCGCCAAGGCTCCCCCCAAGGATCCCAATCGACTCTCCAACGGGCTGCGCAAGGGACACGTCGTTACGGTCGATGCCGGCCACGGCGGCGTGGATCCCGGCAACCCCGGACTTTTCTTCCCGGATGGCCTGAGGGAGAAGGACGTCACGCTGGATCTGAGCCTGCTGTTGCGGGATGAGCTGCGCCGCCGCGGTGTCAGGGTCGTCATGACCCGACAAACCGATACCCTGATCGACCTGCGCAGCCGCGGTGGCTACTGTACGGCCGAATGCGATCTGTTCGTCAGCATCCACGTCAATTCACTGCCGCGGCGGGCCGGATTCAGCCGGGTGCGGGGATTCGAAACCTTCTTCCTGGCCGAGGCCAAGACCGAGGACGCGGCCCGGGTGGCCCGCATGGAGAACGAGGCGATCCGATTCGATGGGTCGGAGGACAACTCAGAGGCGGGCGGGGGACTCGATTTCATCCTGAAGGATCTGCAGCTCAACGAGCACCTTCGCGAGTCGGCCCGGGCCGCGGAGCTGGTGCAATCGTACCTGCAGGAGTCGCACACCGGTCCGGACCTCGGAGTGAAACAGGCGGGCTTCATGGTGCTTACCACGGCGCGCCGCCCGGCGATCCTCATCGAAACGGGATTCAGCACCAACGCGGACGACGCCAAGCTGCTCACGGGAAGCGTCTCCCAGAAGAACCTCGCCGCGTCGATCGCCGATGCGGTGGTCGCCTATCTCCTCGAGTATGAGCGCAAAGTGGGACTGGGCCCCGTGTCGACGACCTCCAGCACGGGCGCGAACCGGCAGTGACCGCTGGGTCGCTGGCTCGCGACGTCTTCGGTTCCCGATTCCAGAATCCAATTCTTCTCGCCGCAGGCACCGCTGGCTTCGGGCGCGAGCTCGACGGGATCATGGAGCTCGACCGCCTCGGCGGCATCGTTACCAAGGCCGTTTCCCTCCAGCCGCGGGCCGGCAACCCGGCGCCTCGCGTGGCCGAATTCACCGGCGGTATGCTCAACTCGGTGGGGCTGGCGAACCCCGGCCTCGAGCGAGTCCGCGGTGAGGCGCTCCCCTGGCTGGCTCGCCGCCTGAGCCGCGCCAAAATCCTGGTCAACGTGGTGGGGTTCAGCGAAGGCGAATACGCGGAGGTGATTGCCGGCCTCGACGGCACCCCCGGGATAACGGCGTACGAGCTCAATCTCTCCTGCCCGAATACCAGCGCCGGCGGCGTCGAGTTCGGCGCCGATCCCCGATCGGTGCAGCGCGTGGTGCAGCGCTGCCGGGCGGTGACCAAGCGGCCCTTGATCGCCAAGCTATCGCCGGCGCTGGCCGACCTCGCCGGAATCGCGGTGGCCGCGGTCGAGGCCGGGGCCGACGGGATCAGCGCGGTCAACACCATGCCGGGGTACCTGTCGAGCGGCGGCGCCCCGCGTCTCGGAAACGGCAATGGCGGCGTCAGTGGCCCGGCCCTGCTGCCGATCGGGGTGCTCGCCGTACGCCGGATCCGGGAACGCCTGCCGCAGGTGCCCATCCTCGGCGTCGGCGGAGTGCGCTGCAGCGCCGATGTGCGCCAGTATCTCGAAGCGGGTGCCGCTCTCGTCGCCATCGGAACCGGGCAGCTCGCCGATCCCCGCCTGCCGGAGCGGATCGTCGCGGAGCTCGAGGCGGGCGATGACTGAGCTCATCCTGGCCCTCGATCTTCCCGATCGTCCGGCAGCCCTGCGCTTCCTCGATCGAATCCCCGAACTCCGCTGGGTAAAAATCGGCTCGCTGCTCATGACGGCGGAGGGCCCGGCGCTGATCCGCGAGCTGGTCAGCCGGGGCCTGCAGGTCTTTCTGGATCTCAAGTGGCACGATATTCCCTCGACGGTGGCCGGAGCGGTAGGCGTGGCCGGAGGGCAGGGGGTTCGCTTGGCGACGGTCCACTCACTCGGCGGGAGCGAGATGCTGCGCGCCGCCGCGGCGGCGACCACGGGCCGCCTCTCGCTGGTCGGAGTGACCGTGCTGACCTCGCACGATGCCGCGGAGTTTGCCGGCCTGACCGGCCGCCCGGCCGTTTCGCTGGCCGAGGAAGCGGTGCGGCTGGGGCTTCTCGCGGTGGACGCGGGACTCTCCGGAGTCGTGTGCAGCTCCCATGAGGTGGCGGCGATGCGCGCGGCACTCGGCCCCGATGCCCTCCTCGTTGTTCCGGGAATTCGCCGGGTTTCGGACGCCCCGGGAGATCAACGCCGGACTGCGGAGCCGCGAGAGGCGGCTCGCTTGGGAGCCACCCATCTGGTCGTGGGCCGGCCTATTCTTACCGCCCCGGATCCCGCCGCCGCCCTGGCAGAATTCCTCACCGAGCTGGCCTGACCGTTCGAGCCCCTAAGTCCTTGGCGCTTTGACCCTTGCGTAGTTCTGCCCTCAACTCTATATTGCCAAGCTGCCCGTCAACCTAAGTGCCAGGGGGATCACGAGTTGAAGGTACGGTCGAGCGTCAAACCGATCTGCGAGCATTGCAAGGTGGTCAAGCGCCAGGGCGTCATCCGCGTCATTTGCAAGCGTAATCCGAAGCACAAGCAACGGCAGGGCTGACGATGGCGCGTATCGCAGGCGTGGATCTCCCGCGGGAAAAGCGCGTCGAAGTCGCGCTCACCTACATCTACGGAATCGGGCGCCCCACCAGCAATCGGTTGCTCGCCGATTCCGGCATCGGGGCCGACACCAGAGTCCGCGATTTGTCGGACGCCGAGGTTGCGCGGCTGCGCCAGTTGATCGAGCGCAGCGTCAAAGTGGAAGGCGCGCTGCGCACCGAGATCGCCATGAACATCAAGCGGCTGATGGACATCGGGACCTATCGGGGCTCACGCCACCGCAAGGGACTGCCGGTCCGCGGCCAACGGACCCATACCAACGCGCGCACCAAGAAGGGGCCGCGCCGCGCCATCGCGGGCAAGAAGAAGGCGACGAAGAAGTAACCTATGACCAATCCCGCACAGCCCGCTCCGCCGGCCGAGTCCGCCACACCAGCCGCCGCTCCCGCGGCTACGGCCAAGGCCCCGGGTCCCAAGCGCTCGAAGAAGCTGGTCGAGTCCGAAGGCATCGCGCACATCTCGGCCACCTTCAACAACGTGCTCATCACCATCACCGACATGCGAGGCAACACCATCGCGTGGGGTACCGCCGGCAAGGCGGGCTTCAAGGGTTCCAAGAAGAGCACGCCCTTCGCCGCAACGGTGGCGGCCGAAAACGTCGGTCGCGAGGTCATGAACCTCGGCGTGCGGAAGCTGCACGTCCTGGTGCAGGGCCCCGGCAGCGGCAGAGAGTCCGCGATCCAGGCGCTGGCGTCGGTCGGGCTGCGAGTGGTTTCGATCAAGGACGTCACCCCGATCCCACACAACGGGTGCCGGCCGCCCAAGAAGCGCAGGGTCTAACCCATGTCACGTTACGCTGGGCCTTCCTGCCGGCTCTGCCGCCGCGAAGGCACGAAGCTGTTCTTGAAGGGCTCGCGTTGCCTCACGGAGAAGTGCGCCGTCGAGCGCCGGGGCTATGCCCCCGGGCAGCATGGGCAGGCCAACAGCGGGCGCGGTGGGCGCAAGATGTCGGAGTACGCCCGCCAGCTCCGCGAGAAGCAGAAGGTCAAGCGCATTTACGGCCTCTCGGAGAGTCAGTTCCGTAACACCTTCGAGCGGGCCAGCCACGAGCAGGGCGTCAAGGGCACCAACCTGCTGATCGCGCTGGAAACCCGGCTCGACAACGTGGTGTACCGGATGAGCTTCGCCAGCAGCCGCAAAGCCGCCCGGCAGCTGGTGCGGCACGGGCACGTGCAGGTCAACGGGCAGCGGGTCGACATCCCCTCCTATCGGGTTGTGCCCGGGCAGGAAGTGCGCGTCGCCCCCGACAGCCGGGAAATGGTGCCGGTCAAGCTGGCCCTGGAGAGCGCCTCCCGGGGCGCGCCGATGTCCTGGCTTTCGGTCGACGGCGCCGCGGCCGCGGGACGGCTCACTATGCTGCCCACGCGCGACGCGATACCGCTCAATGCGCAGGAACAGCTCATCGTCGAGCTCTACTCGAAGTAATTCGGGAACGGATACCGCATGACGATCGATATGACCGGCCTGGTCCGCCCGTACATGGTCGAAATGACCAAGCGGGAGGACAATCCCAACATCGCCGAGTTCCGGCTCCAGCCGCTCGAGCGCGGATTTGGCTATACCCTGGGCAATTCGTTGCGGCGCCTGCTGCTCTCTTCGTTGCGCGGCTCTGCGGTCTGGGCCTTCCGGATGGACGGCGTGGTGCACGAGCACCAGACCGTCGCCGGCGTGCTCGAGGATGTGCACCAGATCATTCAGCGGCTCAAGGCGCTGACGCTGATCCTGGACGAGGACAAAGACGAAGCCATCCTCCGTATCCGCCGGGAGGGCAAGGGCCCGGTCTTCGCGCGCGACATCCAGGAGTCGGCCGGGGTTCGGGTGGTCAATCCGGATCACCTGCTCTTCACGCTGCAGGACCAGAAAGACGTCAGCTGCGACCTGTACGTCAACAAGGGCCGGGGCTACGTCGAGTCGGAAATGCACCCCACCGACCGTTCACTCCCGGTCGACGTCGTGCGCATCGATGCCATCTACAACCCGGTGCGCCGCGCCAACTTCACCGTGAGCGAAACCCGGGTCGGGCAGCGCACCGACTACGACCGGCTGGCGGTCATGGTGGAGACCAACGGCACCATCAGCCCCGAGGATGCCATCGCCTATGCGGCGGCGCTGGCCACCGAGCACTTCCGCTTTTTCATCGACTTCGGCCGGGTGCCCCAGGCCCGCCCGCTGCCGGCGGAGGGCGTCGCCATTACGGGCGGGCTTCGCATGAAGCTGGAGCGCCTGATCGATGACCTCGGGCTGTCGGTCCGCTCGCTCAACTCGCTCAAGAATTCCAATATTCGGACCCTGCGGGACCTGGTGGAGTTCAGCGAGGAAGAGCTGCTGAAGGTCAAGAACGTGGGCGAGAAGGCGGTCGCCGAAATCGCCGAGCTGCTGCAGCGCGAGGGGCTCCGCTTCGGGATGTCGTTCGAGGAAGTCGATGGCGACCTGCACGTCGCGAAGAGCGGCGGGGTCGCGCCCGAGGAGAGCGCCGCTCCCGAGGAAAACGCCTAATGCGGCATCGCGCCAAGGGCCGCCAGCTCTCGCGGACGGCCACGCACAAGAAGGCGCTGCTGCGCAACATGGCGGCCAGTCTCTTCGAGCACGATGCGATCGTGACCACCCAGGCCAAGGCCAAGGAATTGCGTCCCTACGCCGAGCGGCTGATCACGCTGGCGCGCCGCGGCGATCTGCACGCGCGCCGACTGGTCGAGCGACGGATCCAGGATCGTCAGGTGCTGGGCCGGCTCTTCAAGGAAATCGGACCGCGGTTCGCGGCGCGGCCGGGCGGGTATATCCGAATCCTCAAGCTCGGTCACCGACCGGGCGACGGGGCCGAACTCGCCCGGATCGAGCTGCTGGCCGAGTGACGGATCGGCCCGGCACCCAAACGACGAAGGGGACCGCTCGGTCCCCTTTTTTTCAGCCCGGCGCGCCCCTGGCGGGGGATTCAGCTCGCCTTACGAATCCGGTTGCTCTTGATGCATTGGGTGCACACCCGGACCCGGCGCACCTCGCCGTTTACGCTGGTGCGTACCGTCTGCAGATTCGGATACCAGCGCCGCTTCACGCGGTTGTTCGCGTGGCTGACGTGGTTGCCGGTCGTGGGTCCCTTGCCGCACACGGTGCAAATGCGAGCCATAGGTCGGGCGTCTCCTGGAGGGCTATCTTTCGAGCCGCGAAACCTAATACCATGAGCCATTTAGCTCAACTGTCGCCTGCCGCGGCCCATGCCTAGGGCCCTGATCACCGGCATCACCGGCCAGGACGGCTCCTACCTCGCGGAGTTCCTGCTCGCCAAGGGGTACCAGGTGTATGGGCTGGTACGGCGCACCAGTCACCATTCCTTCGAACGGATCGAGCACCTGCTCGACCGCGTCACCATCGTGACCGCCGACCTGCTGGACCAGCACTCGCTCACGGTGGTGGTCCAGGAGGTCAGGCCGGACGAGGTCTACAACCTCGCCGCGCAGTCCTACGTGCCCGCTTCCTGGAGCCAGCCGGTCCTGACCGGCGAATTCACCGCCCTCGGCGTCACCCGCATGCTGGAGGCGATCCGGCTGGTGCATCCCGGCGCGCGATTCTATCAGGCCAGCTCCTCCGAGATGTTCGGGAAGGTGCAGGAGTCGCCCCAGCACGAAGGGACCGCCTTCTACCCCCGCTCGCCCTACGGCGTGGCCAAGGTGTACGGGCACTGGATCACGGTGAATTACCGGGAGTCCTACGGGATGTACGCCGTGAGCGGGATCCTCTTCAATCACGAATCGCCGCGGCGCGGAATGGAGTTCGTCACCCGCAAGGTTTCCGACGCGGTGGCGCGGATCAAGCTCGGCCTGGCGACCCAGCTGCGCATGGGGAACCTCGATGCCCGGAGGGACTGGGGCTATGCGGGCGATTACGTCGACGCCATGTGGCGGATGCTGCAGCAGCCGGTTCCGACGGATTACGTGATCGGCACGGGGATTACCCACAGCGTGCGCGAGCTGGTGGAGCTGGCCTTCGCGTACGTGGGGCTCGACTGGCAGCAGTGCGTCGTGTTTGATCCCGCCTACTCGCGTCCCGCGGAGGTGGACGTGCTGCAAGCCGACCCGCGGAAGGCGCGCCACGAGCTGGGCTGGAGTCCCCGCATGGATTTCGCCGCGCTGGTCCGGCTGATGGTGGACGCGGATCTCGAGCGCCTGAGGCGGCCGCGGTGAAAGTCCTGGTGACCGGGGCCGACGGCTTCGTGGGCGGCTGGCTCGCCCGCCGGCTGCTCCAGGACGGGCATAACGTGGTCGGCACCCATCGCCGGGGCGGAGGGCCGTCGCCCGTCTTGACCTCCGTCGAGGCGGCGCGCCTCGAATGGCGGGAGCTGGAGCTGGCCTCGGGCGCCTCGGTGGAAGGCGCCACGCAGGGCCGCTGGGACGCCGTAGTGCACCTCGCCGCCCTTTCCTCCGGCAGCGAGGCCCGCCAGGATCCCGGACTCGCCTGGGAGGTCAATGCCGCCGGGACCGCGCGGCTCGCCGAAGTCCTCGGCCTCAGAGTGGCGACCCGACAGGGGGATCCGAATTTCCTGCTGGTGTCGACCGGCGAGGTGTACGGCGCCGGCAAGGGAGCGCGGGCCGAATCCGATCCGCCGCAGCCCTGCTCGCCTTACTCGGGGAGCAAGCTCGGAGCCGAAGTCGCCGCGCTGGAGGTTTCCCGGCGGACCGGGCTGCGCGTCATCATCGCGCGGCCTTTCCCCCACACGGGCCCCGGCCAGGACATCCGGTTCGTGGTGCCGGCGCTGGCCAGCCGGATCGTCGCGGCCAAGCGGATCGGCGCGCCGACGATCAAGACAGGCAGCCTGGAGTCGGTCCGCGACTTCCTCGACGTTCGCGACGTCGCCGAGGCGTACCTCGCGTTGCTCGGCCGAGGCACGGCGGGCGAGGTCTACAACATTGCGTCCGGAGAGGGACGCCAGCTGACCGAAGTGTTGCGGCGGCTCGAACAGCTGACCCAGTGGAGGGTGCGGCCCGAGCTGGAGCCCCGGCTGGCGCGCCGCTCCGACATCACCCACCTGGTGGGAGATGCCGGGAAGCTCCGCAGGGAAACCGGCTGGCAGCCGCAGATTGCCTTCGACCGGACTCTGCAGGATCTGCTCGATGCCCAAGCGAACTGACCTCTCCTCCATCCTGCTGATCGGCTCCGGGCCGATCGTGATCGGCCAGGGGGCCGAGTTCGATTATTCGGGCACCCAGGCCGCCCGCGCCCTGCGCGAGGAGGGCTTCCGCGTCATCCTGGTGAATTCCAATCCCGCCACGATCATGACCGATCCGGAGATCGCGGATCGCACCTACATCGAGCCGATCACTCCCGAGTGGGTCGAGAAGATCATCGCGCGCGAGCGGCCCGACGCGCTGCTGCCCACCATGGGTGGTCAGACCGCGCTCAATGTCGCGATGGCGCTGGTGAAGAACGGGGTGCTGGAGCGCTACGGGGTGGAGCTCATCGGGGCCAACGAGCGGGCCATCCGGATCGCGGAGGACCGCGAGGAGTTCGCCCTCGCGATGCGGCGGATCGGGCTCGCGACTCCGGAGGGCATGACGGTTCGCTCGGTGGAGGAGGGCTACCTGGCCGTAGACCGGATCGGCTATCCCGCCATCCTGCGGCCCTCCTACACGCTCGGCGGCACCGGCGGCGGCATCGCCTACAACCGCGAGGAGCTGGAGACCATGCTGCGGCGGGGCCTGGAGCTCTCGCCGGTCGGCTCAGTGCTGGTGGAGCGCAGCATCCTCGGCTGGAAGGAATTCGAGCTGGAAGTCATGCGCGACGGTGCGGACAACGTCGTGATCGTCTGCTCCATCGAGAACCTGGATCCGATGGGCGTGCACACGGGCGATTCGATCACCGTCGCCCCGGCCATGACGCTCTCGGATCGCGAATACCAGGTCATGCGGGACGGCGCCTGCAAGATCATCCGGGAAGTGGGCGTGGCCGCCGGGGGCTGCAACGTGCAGTTCGCCGTGAACCCCGCCACCGGCGAGCAGCTCGTCATCGAAATGAACCCGCGGGTGTCGCGCTCCTCCGCGCTGGCCTCCAAGGCCACCGGCTTCCCCATCGCGCGGATCGGGACCAAAGTCGCGGTGGGATTCACGCTCGACGAGCTGCCCAACGACATCACCAAGACCACGCCCGCGTCGTTCGAGCCGGTGCTCGACTACGTCGTGGTCAAGATCCCGCGCTTCGCCTTCGAGAAGTTCCCCAGCGCCGATGCCCGCCTGACCACCCAGATGAAGTCGGTCGGCGAGGTGATGGCGATCGGCCGGACCTTCAAGGAAGCGCTGCAGAAAGGGTTCCGCGGGCTCGAGATC
This sequence comes from Gemmatimonadales bacterium, assembly GCA_036566495.1. Taxonomy (GTDB): domain Bacteria; phylum Gemmatimonadota; class Gemmatimonadetes; order Gemmatimonadales; family GWC2-71-9; genus JABFSM01. The sequence goes on from DATCWE010000355.1 coordinate 16,438, forward strand.
GGGCGGTCGGGGTGGGACATCGGCGAGACGCCGCTCGACGACCGGCTGAGCGATACCTCGCGCGAGGGGCTGCTGGCCGCGATCCGAACCCCGACCCCGGAGCGCCTGTTCCAGGTCAAGCGCGCGCTGCTCGCGGGCCTCTCCGTCGCTGCCGTCGCGGAGTGCAGCCGGATCGATCCCTGGTTCGTGGCACAGTTGAGCGAGCTGGTGGAGGCGGAACGCCAGTGGGTCGCCGAGGTTGGTGGGGCCGGGGAGGGCGGGGATGGTCCGACCCGGCTGACCGCCGCGCTGCTGCGCATGAAGCGGCTGGGCTTTTCCGACGCGCAGCTCGCCAAGCTCTCCGGGAGCAGCGAGAAGGCGATGCGCCACCGCCGGCAGGCCCTGGGGATCCGCCCGGCCTATAAGATGGTGGACACCTGCGCGGGCGAGTTCCCGTCGGTCACGCCCTACCTCTACTCCTCCTATGACGAGGAGAACGAGGTCGTGCCCCAGGGCGACCGGACCATCATCATCCTCGGCAGCGGTCCCAACCGGATCGGGCAGGGGGTGGAGTTCGACTATTGCTGTGTGCGGGCGGCTTTGGCCTTCCGCCAGCTGGGCTATCGCACCGTGATGGTCAACTCGAATCCCGAGACCGTCTCCACGGATTTCGACATCAGCGACGCCCTCTACTTCGAGCCGCTGACGTTGGAGGACGTGCTGGAGATCGTCCAGCTGGAACGGCCCCTCGGGGTCGTGGTCCAGTTCGGCGGCCAGACCCCGCTCCGCCTGGCGCGGGGGCTGGAGGCGGAAGGCGTGCCCATTCTCGGAACGCCTCCCGAGGCCATCGATGCGGCGGAGGATCGCGGCCGCTTCGAAGCCATTGCCCGCGAGCTGGGCGTTGCGCAGCCTCCCAACGGAACCGCACGGACCCTCCCGGAAGCGCTGCGCGAAGCGGAGAAGATCGGCTATCCCGTGCTCATCCGTCCCTCCTATGTCCTGGGCGGCCGGGCCATGCAGATCGTCTACGATGCGGCCTCGCTGGCGGAATTCTTTGCCCACGCGGAGCGGGCGGCGCCGGGACACCCGGTCCTGATCGACCATTTTCTCGAGGACGCGTTCGAGGCGGATGTCGACGCGATCGCCGACGGCCGGCACTGCATCATCGGCGGGGTCATGCAGCATATCGAGGACGCCGGCATTCACTCGGGCGACTCCGCCTGCGTGCTGCCGCCCTACCTCATCAACGAGGCCCAGATCGAGGAGATGCGCGGATACACCCGCGCCTTTGCCGACCGGATCGGCGTGGTGGGACTCCTCAACGTCCAGTATGCCATCAAGCACGGGGTGGTGTACGTGCTCGAGGTCAACCCGCGCGCCTCGCGGACGGTGCCCTTCGTGTCCAAGGCCACCGGGATCTCGCTCGCCGCCGTAGCCGCGGCCGTGATGACCGGGAAGCAGCTCGACGAGCTCGGACTCTCGGACGACACCGTCCAGCCCTACGTCGCGGTCAAGGAGGCGGTCTTTCCCTTCAACAAGCTGCCGGGAGTCGATCTGATCCTGGGTCCCGAGATGCGCTCGACCGGCGAGGTCATGGGGATCGCCGAGACCTTCGGAATGGCATTCGCCAAGGCGCAGATCAGCGTGGACGGTGCGCTGCCTCAGTCCGGCGCCGTCTTCGTGACGGTCAACGATCACGACAAGCCGACGGTGACTCCGATCGCGCGGCGCTTTCACGAGCTGGGGTTTGCGATCATCGCGACCGACGGCACCGCCCGTTATCTGAGGCAGCGCGGGATCCCCGCCGAGTCGGTGCTCAAGGTCTACCAGGGGCGTCCCAACGTGATCGACCTGCTGGTCTCGGGCCGGGTGCAGCTGCTCGTCAACACGCCGCTCGGCAAGCTCACCCAGCAAGATGATTACATCTTGCGGCAAGCGGCGCTGCAGCACCGGGTCCCCTACACGACCACCATGTCGGCTGCGAGCGCCGCGTGCGACGCGATCGACGCCGTGCGCAGCCGGGAGGGCGAGGTCCGCTCGCTGCAGGAGTGGCACGCGCTGGCCCGCAGCCTGATGGCCGAGCAGCGCGCATGAGCGCGCGCGATCCGCGACGGTCAGGGCCACCGTCACCTGC
>DATCWE010000410.1:0-4167 GCA_036566495.1 Gemmatimonadales bacterium
GCCGGACTCGATTCGGTTCGACGCGGCGGGTCCCCTCGGGGCGGGAAGAGCCGCCGCCTTCGTGATCGGCGACAGCGCAATCTGGGCGGAACCCGAAAAGGACGTGCAAAAGCTGGTACCCAACTATCCCTTGTTCTGGGCCATGCTGGGGGTTGCACGGCCGCCCGAGGAGGGCAGCAGCGTGAAGCAGTTCGCCGACGGCACGATCACTGCTTGGCAATTCGCCCTGGGGCAGGATACTGTGGAGTACGTCCGGGAGCGCGGCGCCATCCCCCGGCTCATCGCCGAGGTGCGCCAGGGCGCCACGCGCGTCGGCCGCGTGGAAACGAAAATCGGTCCAGACGGTCTTCCGATCAGCTCACGGCTGATCGTTGCGCATCCACCATCCAAGCTGGAGCTGACCTTTTATCAGAATGCGCAGGCACGCCCCTTTGCGCCGGATACCTGGACTCGCCCTCCTGCTCCTGAGCAGTAGCCTCAGCCTGGGCGGGTGCCTCTGGAAGTACGGGTTCAAGGGAGGGGGATTGCCCTCGACCATCCGGACCGTCGCGGTGCTCCCCTTCGAGAACCTGACGCCGGAGCCCATCCTCACCCAGGAAATAACCCGCGCCGTCCGGGAGGCGGTCGAAAGCCGGCTGGGCCTCCGTCCCTCGGGCGAGGAGCAGGCCGATGCGGTGGTCAAGGGAACCATCCAGCGCTACGATCCCGATCTGCCGCTCACCTTCGCCGGACAACCGCAAACCAACCGGGTCGAGGTGACCAAGCGAATGGTGCAGATCACCGTCAACGTGCGCATCCTGAACCAGCGGGAAGGGAAGGTCCTCTGGGAAAAGAACGGCCTGGTGGTCCAGGGCGAGTACGACACCACCGGCGAGAAGGAAGCCGGCGGCCGGAGAAAGGCACTGGAAAAGCTGATCAACGACATCGTCGAAGGGGCGCAGTCCCAATGGTGAGCGCGGGGCGCGACTCTCGGCGCGGAGTCAGCTCGCTCGGCTGTCTCTTCTCGCTGCTGATCGCGGCCGTGGTGCTCTATTACGCCGTCGACGTGGGGAAGGTCTACTGGAAGTATTACCGGCTCACCGACGAGATGGCCACCAGCGCGCGGTTCGCCCAGACCCGCACCGACGTGGAAATCATCCGCCACCTGGCCGGGGTTGCCCGCGACCTCGACCTCCCGCCGGAAGCCCAGCGGTTCCGGGTCCGCCGTACCCAGAGCCCGCCGATCGTATCCATCCGCACGGAGTATTCGGTCACCCTCGAGCTTCCCTTCCACAACCGCGTCCTGATCCTGAAGCCGCACGCCGAAGTCCGGCAGTAGCGGTCCATGGCACCGACCGCTGACAAGCTGCTGAGTCGCGAAGCCGCCCTGGCCTGGCGGCGCGGCAGCCCCGGCACGCTCGTCTTCACCAACGGGGTCTTCGATCTGCTGCACCCCGGCCATGTCGAATATCTCGAGGCCGCGCGGGCGCTGGGCGATTACCTTCTCGTCGCGGTGAACACCGATCGGTCGGCGCGCGGGCTCCACAAAGGTCCCGGCCGGCCCATCGCCGGCGAGCAGGCCCGCGCCCGGGTGGTGGCCGCGCTGGCGGCGGTGGACCGCGTCGTGCTGTTCGATGAGCCCACGCCGCGGGAGCTGATCGCGGCGCTGCGTCCCGACGTTCTGGTCAAGGGGGGCGATTACGCCTATGGCGCCATGATCGGCGCCGACCTGGTCGAGTCGGCGGGTGGGCGGGTCGTGATCGTCCCGCTGCTCGCCGGGTTTTCCACCACCACTCTCGTGGAGCTTTGCCGTGCCGCGACCTGATGGCCGCTCTGCCGACCAGCTGCGACCCCTGGTGCTCGAGAAGGGCGCCAATCCCTACGCCGAAGGCTCCTGCCTGATCCGCGCCGGGGGAACCCTGGTGCACTGCACGGCCAGCGTGGAGGAAGGCGTGCCCGGCTTCAAGAAGGGCTCGGGTGAGGGCTGGGTCACCGCCGAGTATGCCATGCTGCCCCGGGCCACCGCCGAGCGCACTGCGCGGGAGCGCAACGGGCCCGGGGGCCGCAGCCATGAGATCCAGCGGCTGATCGGGCGTTCCCTGCGCGCCGCGATGGGCACCATGGCGTTCGGGGAATTCACCGTGCGGATCGACTGTGACGTGCTGCAGGCGGACGGCGGCACGCGCACCGCGGCCATCACGGGTGGCTGCGTCGCTCTGGCGGATGCCTGCAGCTGGCTGGCCGCGAAGACCGGCCGGCCCTCGGCGTTCGGTGCCCTGATCGCGGCGGTCTCGGTGGGCGTGGTCGATGGCGAGGTGCGCCTCGATCTCGCCTATGCGGAGGATCGCGACGCCGCGGTGGATGCCAACGTCGTCATGCGCGCGCCCAGCGAGTTCGTCGAAGTGCAGGGGACCGGAGAACAGGGCACCTTCTCACGTCCGGAGCTCGACCTGATGGTGGACACGGCGCAGCGCGGCATCGCCAGCCTCTTCGAGGCCCAGCGCCGGGCGCTCGGCTGGTGAAGCTGCTGGTCGCCACCCGCAGCCCGGGCAAGCAGCGTGAAGTGCACCGCCTGCTGGCCGGCAGCGACCTCGAGGTGGTCTTTCCGGACGAGGCCGGCGTATTCGCTTCGCAGCAGGAGGATCGGCTGGAGCTGGGCGACAGCTTTGCGGCCAATGCGCGGGCCAAGGCCGAGTACTTCGCCCGGCAGACCGGCCTGCCCACGGTGGCGGACGACAGCGGCCTCGAGGTCATTTCGCTCGGTGGCGAGCCGGGTGTGCGTTCCAAGCGCTGGGCCGGCGCGCAGGGCCCGGAACGCGTCGTCGACGCCGCCAACAACGCCGAGTTGCTGCGCCGGCTGCGCGGCGCCCCGGAGGCCAAGCGCCGCGCCCGCTATCGCTGCGTGCTGGTCCTCTACCGCACGCCCAAGTCGTTTCCCGAGACGTTCGAAGGCGCCTGTACCGGAGTCATTCTGGACCAGCCGCGCGGCGATGGCGGCTTCGGCTACGATCCCCTGTTCCTCAGCGACGAGCTCGGCAAGACGTTGGCCGAGGCGACGCCCGAAGAAAAGGACGCCGTGAGCCACCGCGGGCACGCCTTTGCCGCCCTGCGCGCCGCGCTTTCCCCTCCGCACGGAGCCACCGAGTGACCCAGTCGATCGTCCCCCCGAACCGGCTGCGTGCCCGCCTCGCCGAAGGCCGAACCGTGGTAGGGACCATGTTGGTCGAGCTGCGACAGCCCTCGGTCATGACGATGCTGTCCAACGCCGGGCTCGATTTCGTGTTGATCGACAACGAGCACGGGCCTTTCCCGATCGATGCCATCGCCGAGCTGAGCCGGGCCGCGCGGGAGGCCGGGATCACCCCCATCGTGCGGGTGCCCGAGCTGACCTACGCGCACGTCGTCCAGCCGCTCGACGCCGGCGCCCAGGGGATCATGCTCCCCCGGGTTACCTCACCGGAACAGGTGGAGCTGTGCGTCGCCTGCATGAAGTACTTGCCCGAGGGGCGGCGGGGCGCCGTGCTCGCGCGCGGGCATACCGGTTTCCGGGGCGGGCCGCTCGTCGACACCCTCGCCCAGATGAATCGGGAGACCTTCCTGATCGTACAGATCGAGACCGGCGAGGCGGTGAGCCGCCTGGACGAGCTGCTCGCCGTACCGGGAGTCGACGCCGCCCTGATCGGCCCGACCGACCTGTCGGTGGCCCTCGGCGTGGCCGGTCAGATGGAGCATCCGAAGTTGGTGGACGCTATCGAGCGCACCATGGCGGCTTGTGCCCGCCATGGGGTGATTCCCGCGATCCACACCAACGACGTCGCGATGACCACGGCCTGGGCGCGCCGGGGCATGCGTCTGGTGAGCAACAACAGCGAAGTCGGTCTCTTGATGGCGGGGGTGCGCAGCGCGGTGACCGCGATCCGGGGGGAGTAGCGAACCGGAGGTCGATCCTTAGCTTACACGGCGGGATCGCGGGGCGTAGCTCAGTCCGGTAGAGCGCCTGCTTTGGGAATAGATTCGTGACCGTTCCGCGTCGTTCCTGCCTGTTCCGCAATCCCTTGCCCTACTAGTACTTCCGCCATACCTTCCGTTTCAGGGCGTTTCCCATTGTCCGCTAGGGCACGGTATTCTGTGCCCTAATTCGTGCCCTATGGGAAACACAGTCCCCCTCTCGGGAAAAGCAGACGCTCT
>DATCWE010000112.1:0-20975 GCA_036566495.1 Gemmatimonadales bacterium
GCCGCAGGGGCCGCCGCCACCGGACGGGGCGTGGCGGTGAGCTTGAGCGCCCGGTCGATCGCCGCGGCGAGACTGAGCGCCGTGCCCTCGCCGTGGAAATGCACGTAGCTGAGCGCCGGCTGCTCCCCCGCAAGATGGTTGTGGATCGCGGTCACCTCGAGCCCCGCCCGATCCAGCTCGCGCAGAACGCCGGCGAGCTCCCCGGGCAGCAGCACCAAATCGCCCATCGCGACGGCCGAATCCGCAGTTCCGGTCAGCCCCGCCCAGCTCCCCAGCGCGAGGGCCGGGGCCACCTCGACGTCGCCCACCCGCAGCGTGATATCGCGACGGGGGAAGTTGTAGCGGGTGTACCCCGCCGCCGCGACGGGCGGAGCCTGTAGAATGTGTCCGGCCGAGTCCCAGACTGCGGCTTGCCCGCTCAGGCTGAGCGGAAAGCCCAGCGCCATGCCCAGGACCAGCACCGCCCTCAAATGTCCGCGCATAGGTCCCCCCCTGACCTCTGTCCTCTGACTGCCAATCTCTGACTCCCCTTGACGGCTTAGGTGAGCAACCGTACCTTACCTAAACCATTTAGGTGGAGCTTGCCATGGCCGCTGCGCCCGTCGATCTCCTGCAGGGGACGCTTGAGTTCCTGATCCTCAAGACACTCTCCTGGGGGCCGCTGCACGGGTTCGCCATCGGACGCTGGATCCGCAAGCAGACCGATGATGCCCTCGAAATCGAGGAGGGCGCCCTGTACCCCGCCTTGCACCGCATGGAGCGCCGGGGCTGGGTGGAAGCCGAATGGGGTGTGACCGAGAACAATCGCCGCGCCAAATTCTACCAGATTACCCGGCTCGGTCGCGATCAGTTGCGGCACGAGGAAACCAGCTGGACCCGCTACGTCGCCGCCGTGTCCAAAATCATGGCCGCGGCCCGGGCGTCCGCCTGATGATCATCCCCGGGCTGCGGCGACTCTTCCGGCTGGCCGCGGGCCGCTCTACGGCCGAGAACGATGCCGCCGAGGAGCTCCGCCTTCACCTCGAGCTGCGCGCTGAGGAGCTCGTGTCCGAGGGCATGACGCCCGAGGCCGCTCGCACGGAAGCGCTGCGCCGTTTCGGCGATCTGTCCGCCGTCCGCCGTAGCGTGGAGCGCATCGATCGCGATGCCGAGCGATCGCGCCGCCGCAGTGAGTGGCTCGCTGCCTTTTGGGGCGACCTGCGCCACGGGCTTCGCGGGCTCCACCGCAGTCCGGGCTTCACCGCCGGGGCCCTGCTCACCATCGGACTCGGTATCGGGCTCAACACGGCCATCTTCTCGGTTTACGACGGTGTCGTGCTGCGTCCGCTGCCCTTCGCCGAACCCGAACGGCTGGTGCGGGTCTGGAGCAGTCAGCTCGCCCGCGGCCTGCGCTTTTTCTCCGTTTCGATGCCGGATTTCCAGGATTGGAAGACGCAGAGCACCTCGTTCCAGGCGTTGGCGGCCTACGAGCGCCAGCAGGACGTTGCCCTCACCGGCAACGGCGAGCCCGAGCAGCTGCAGGGGGCGCGGGCTTCGGCGGAGCTGTTCGCGCTGCTCGGCGTGCGCCCCGTCTTGGGCCGCCTGTTCGCTCCCGCGGAGGATCGCCCCGACGCGCCGGGCCGTCCCGTGGTCCTCGGGTATGGGCTCTGGCAGCGCCGCTTCGGCGGCGCCCGCGATGTGCTTGGGCGGGTGCTCCAGCTCAACGGCGAGCCCGCGACGGTCATCGGCGTCATGCCGCGCGGCTTTGTGCTCCCGGGCAATCCCGCCGAGCTCTGGCAGCCGATGGGGGCGGCCGCGCAGAACCCCGATCGCGGTAACCGCTTCGTGCGCGTGCTGGGTCGGCTCAAGCCGGGAATCAGCGCCGAGGCCGCCCGGCAGGAGCTCGCCACCATAAGCGGGCGCCTGCAGGCGCAGTATCCTGGCAGCAACACGAACTGGGGTATCACGCTGCTCGGTCTCACCGACGCCGTGGTCGGGGAGGATTTCCACTCCGCCGTAAAGGTTCTCCTCGGCGCCGTCGCGCTCGTCCTGTTGATTGCCTGCGCCAACGTGGCCACCATGATCCTGGGCCGCAATTCGGCGCGAAGCCGTGAGCTGGCGGTGCGCGTCGCGCTCGGCGCGGGGCGGGGACGCCTGGCGCGCCTGCTGCTGGCGGAGGGACTGCTCTTGGGGGTGGGTGGTGGCCTATTGGGCGCCGGCTTCGCGTTCGCGCTGGTGCGCCTGCTTCACGCGCTCGAGCCTCCCGGACTGCCACGCCTGGATCAGATCGGCGTGAACGGCATGGTCCTGCTGGTCGCCGCCCTGCTCGCGGTAGGCAGCGGGATCATCTTCGGCCTGGTGCCGCTGCGGCGTGCGGGACGCACCTCGCTCACCCATTCGCTGCGCGAGGGGGGTCGCGGTGTGGCGGGGGGCCGCGAGCGCCAGCGGACCCAGCGGGTGCTGGTGGTGGCGCAGATGACCCTTGCCGTCCTGCTGCTCTCCGGCGCCGGCCTGTTGATACGCAGCCTGGTCCAGCTCCAACAAGTGGAGCTCGGATTCAATGCGGCCGAGGTGCTCATTGTGGATGTGACGCTGCCGCGGACTCGCTACGGCTCCCCGGGACCCGTCGCCGGCTTCTACGGGCAGTTCCTCGCGCGCCTGCGCTCGCTCCCCGGCGTGCGCGAGGCCGCGGCCGTCTCGGCGGTGCCCTTGAGCGGAAATAACTCGGGGACGGTCTTCGCGGTCGAAGGCCGCCCGCTGCCCGATCCCTCCGCGGTTCCCGATGCGGATTATCGCAGCGTCACCCCGGGTTACTTCCACATGATGGAGATCCCGTTGCTGCACGGGCGTGACTTCACCGAGCAGGACGACTCCGCCGCCGTGCCGGTGGTCATCCTCAGCGCCACCACCGCGCAGCGCTTCTGGCCGAAGCAGGATCCCCTGGGCAGTCGCATCCGCCTCGGTGACGTGGTGAAGGGGCCGTTGGTCCAGGTCGTCGGCGTGGTCGGCGACGTACGTCACCTCTCGCTCGAGACACCGGAGCACCGTCCCATGCTGTACTTTCCGCTCCGGCGTAGCGGACAACGCGCCATGAGCGTGCTGCTCCGAACCAAAGCCGACCCCGCGACCCTCACGGCGGGCATCCGCAACGAGCTGCACGCACTCGACCCCGTCCAGCCGGTCACTGCCTTCCGCACCCTCGAGGAGGTCGTGAGCGGCGCGTATGCCCAGCAGCGCTTCAACGTGGTAGTGCTCGGCCTTTTTGCCATCGCGGCCCTGCTGCTCGCCGCGATCGGGCTCTACGGCGTCATGGCCTACGCGGTGCGGCAGCGCACGCACGAGCTCGGAGTGCGCCTGGCTCTCGGCGCGGAACGCGGAGCCGTAGTCCGGATGGTCCTGGGAGAGGCGCTGCGCCTGGTGGTAGCCGGCATCCTGCTCGGCCTCGGCGGAGCGCTGCTGCTCGATCACACGCTGACGGCGCTGCTCTTCGGCGTGAAGCCGGGCGACCCGCTGGCCCTGCTGCTGGCGAGCGTCCTGCTGCTGGGGGTCGGGCTGCTGGGGAGTTATGCCCCCGCGCGGCGCGCGGCCCGGGTAGATCCGATGACGACCCTGCGGGAGGAATAAGTCCTCACCTTTTCACCTTTTCACCTTTCACTCTTCACGCTTTACTGCTTTTTCGTCCACCGCTCCGCGTCACGGCGCTCCACTTTCTCCAGCATGCGCTCGAACGCCTGCTGCAGGTCGATCCCTTCCCGGTTGGCGATGCAGATCACCACGAAGAGAATGTCGGCCAGCTCCATCGCGAGATCGCCCTCGGGCTCCTCGGGCTTCTTGGTCTTCTCTCCGAAGCGATGGTTGATCTCGCGTGCCAGCTCGCCTACTTCCTCGGTAAGCCGGGCCAGATTGGTCAGCGGATGGAAATAGCCCTCCTCGAACCGGGAGACCCACGCGTCCACCCGCTGCTGTGCTTCCGTCAGGGCCATGGCGCTCCTCCTCTCCCGATCGCTAGTCCCGGCTTCGCAGGGCCGCGATGATGGCTTTGCAGAAGTGCGGTAGGTCGGCGGGCGTTCGGCTGGTGATCAGGTTTCCGTCCACTACCACGGGGGCGTCCTCCCATTGCATGCCGGCGTTCACCAGGTCGTCCTTGATCGCGCCTACACTGGTGCCGCGCCGGCCGCGCACGATTCCCGCCGAGATCGGTACCCAGCCCGCATGGCAGATGAACGCGACCGGCTTGCCGGCCTCGCAGATCTCGCGGGTGATCGCGAGCACGCGCGGGGAGCGGCGCAGAATGTCAGGGGCGTACCCGCCCGGGATCACCAGGGCGTCGAAGTCGGCCGCGTTCACCGCGTCCACCGTGGTGTCGGGGACGACGGGATACCCGCGCTTGCCCTGGTAGCTCTGCTCGCCCAGCCCGGCCACGCAGCAGGAGTGTCCCTCCTCTTCGAGCCGGATTTTGGGGTACCAGAGCTCTAAGTCCTCATAGAGCGGGGCGGCGAAGATGAGGATGCGCTTAGGGGAAGGCATCGGATCCGGGGAACCGGGAGTGGGGAGTCGGGAATGGGGAGAATGATAGCGTCCCTCTCGTGATATCTTCCAGCAGTGGAAGTTCCCGATTCCCCCATTCCCAAACCCGAACCCCCGATGAGATCCCGCGACCGCATCCTCGCCAATCTCGAAGCCATCTACCGCGAGACGTACGATCGGGCCAAGGCCGGGTCGGACGAGGTCCGCATGGCCGACGTCGATAACGCGTTCATGCGGGACCAGCTCATGCTCGAGATCCTGCTCGACATCCGGGACCTTTTCGCGGTGACGCCCGCCGCGCCCGCCAAGGGCACCAGCGCCATCGAAAAGCTCGAAGCGTTGCGCCGTCTCGCCAAGTTCCGCCCATGAGCAAACCGGTCACCCGCCACCGTTTTCTGGCCCTGCTGGTTCTCGCGGCGCTCGGCTGTCGTGCGGAGCCCCATGCCGATCTCGTCCTCTACGCTCGCATCTGGACCGGCGACTCCATCACACCTTACGCCGGCGCCATTGCCACCCGCGCGGACACCATTCTTGCGGTGGGTGACAGCGCGGCCGTCGCCCGCTTCGTCGGCGGGAAGACCACGGTCATCGCCCCCGCCGGCGGCTTGGTAGTTCCCGGTTTCCTGGACGACCACGTCCACCTGCTGACCGGCGGCTTCCAGCTGGCCAGCGTGGATCTGCGCGACGCGACCACGCCGGAGGAGTTCACCCGCCGCATCAAGGCCTTTGCCGCGACCCTCCAGCCCGGGGAATGGATTACCGGGGGCGACTGGGACCACGAGAAGTGGCCCGCTACGCCGCTGCCCGATCGTGCCTGGATCGACTCGGTCACTCCCCGGAATCCCGTCTTCGTGAACCGGCTCGACGGCCATATGGCGCTGGCCAACTCCCTCGCGCTGCAGGCCGCCAAGCTGGATCGCGCTGCAGCGGAGATCCCGGGTGGCACCATTGTTCGCCGCGGCGATCGCGAGCTCACGGGGGTGCTCAAGGACGAGGCGATGAATCCGGTCTTCGCCGTGATACCGGCACCTTCGCCCTCGCAACTCGACTCCGCCCTCACCCGCGCGATGACCCATGCGGCCTCGCTTGGGGTAGTCGGTGTGTCCAGTGTGAGCACGAGCTGGGCCGAGATCGCGGCGTTGCAGCGCGCCCGCAGCCGAGGCACCCTCACCCTGCGCGTTGCGAACTACATCCCGCTTGCCGCCTGGCGCGAGATGTCCGATTCGGTCCGCGCGCACGGCCAGGGCGACGACTGGATCCGTAGCGCCGGCGTCAAGGGCTTCGTGGATGGGTCGCTCGGCTCGACGACGGCGCTCATGTTCCTCCCTTATCGTGATGCGCCCAACACCACAGGCCTCTTCGTGACTCCGGAGGATTCGCTGCGGCAATGGATCGGTGCCGCGGATTCCGCCGGGCTGCAGGTCGCGGTCCATGCCATCGGCGACCGCGCCAACGCGCTGCTGCTCGACATCTTCGACAGCGTGGCCCAAGCCCACGGGCCGCGGGACCGCCGCTTCCGCATCGAACACGCCCAGCACCTGCGCGCCCAGGATATTCCGCGCTTCGGCGCGCTCGGCGTGGCTCCCTCCATGCAGCCGTACCACGAAGCGGATGACGGTCGCTGGGCCGCCAAGCGCATCGGGCCGGAGCTCATCAAGGGCACCTACGCGTTCCGTTCGTTGCTCGACACGGGCGCGCGCCTGGGCTTCGGCTCCGACTGGACCGTGGCGCCCCTCGACCCGCTGGCCGGCATTCAGGCGGCGGTGACGCGGCAGACCCTGGATGGCAAGAATCCGGAGGGCTGGGTGCCCGAGCAGAAGGTCACCGTGGAGGACGCCCTGCGCAGCTATACCGTCAACAATGCGTGGGCCGTCTTTGCCGAGACGCGTCGCGGCATCCTCAAGCCGGGCTACCTCGCCGACCTGGCGGTGCTGGACCGGGACCTCACCCGCATTCCAGCGGCTCAAATCGGGCAGGCGAAGGTGATCGCGACGATCGTCGGCGGAAAGCTGGTATATCGAAGGGACTAGGTGGCTGGGAACCTGGGGAGTTGGTTTGCTATCTTTGATCCGGCAGGCAGCCCCGTAGCCACCAGCCCCCTAGCCCCTAGCCCGAGGCAATGGCCACCAGACCCGCTCCCTCGAAGCTCCGACCGAGCGCCCGGCTGGACAAGGGCGAGCTGCTCGAGTTGTTCCGGCTCATGCTGCTTTCCCGCCGCCTGGACGACAAGGAGATCCAGCTCAAGCGCCAGAACAAGATTTTCTTCCAGATTTCCGGAGCCGGCCACGAGGCCGTCCTGGTGGCTGCGGCCAAGCTGCTCCGCCCCGGCTACGACTGGTTCTACACCTACTACCGCGATCGGGCCCTCTGTCTGGGCCTCGGCATGACCGCCACCGAGCAGCTGCTCTCCGCGGTGGCGGCCGCCGACGATCCCAACTCCGGCGGCCGCCAGATGCCTTCGCACTGGGGCCACAAGGAGCTCAACATCGTCTCCGCCTCGAGCCCGACCGGCACCCAGTTCCTGCAGGCGGTGGGTGCCGCCGAGGCCACCCTGCGGTATTCGCGCCTCGAAACGATTCCCGATCGGGAGGAGCGAAGCAAGCCCGACGAGCTCGTGCTGGTCAGTGCCGGAGAAGGCACCACCAGCGAGGGGGAGTTCTGGGAGTCGCTCAACTCGGCCTGCAACCTCAAACTCCCTCTGCTCTACCTGATCGAGGACAACGGCTACGCCATCTCCGTGCCGGTGGAGGTCAACACTGCGGGCGGCTCCATCTCCAAGCTGGTCGCGGGCTTTCCCTGCCTGCAGATCCAGGAGGTCGACGGTTGCGATGTCCTCACGTCGTTCGATGTGCTGAGTCGCGCGGTGGATCACGTCCGGGCCCACAAGGGCCCCGCGCTGGTGCACGCCAAGGTCATCCGCCCCTACAGCCATTCGCTTTCCGATGACGAAATCCTCTACCGCCCGGCCGAAGAGCGCAGCCTCGACGCCGCACGCGATCCGGTCGTCACCTTCCCGAAATACCTGCTCGAGCAGGGCGTCACCAGTGAAGCCGAGCTCGATCGCATCCGGCAGCAGGTGGAGGAAGAGGTCGAGATCGCCACGGAGACCGCCCTTGCCGCCCCGCAGCCACCCCGCGACAGCGTGCTCCGGTTCGTCTACTCGCCGGAGGTGGATCCGACCTCCGAGCAGTTCGACACCGAGGACGACCCCCATTTCGTCGGCGATCCCACCACCATGGTGGACCTGCTCAACATCTGCATGAAGGACGAGATGACGCGCGACCCGCGCATCCTGGTCTTCGGCGAAGACGTGGCGGATGTGAGCCGCAGGGAATACCTCGGCCAGGTCAAGGGCAAAGGCGGGGTATTCAAGGTGACCTGGGGGCTGCAGAAGCTGTTCGGCGAGGAGCGGGTCTACAACTCGCCGCTCGCCGAGGCCAACATCGTGGGCCGCGCCATCGGCCTGGCGACCCGCGGCCTGAAACCGGTGGTGGAGATCCAGTTCTTCGACTACATCTGGCCGGCCTACATGCAGCTCAGGAACGAGCTGGCCATCCTGCGCTGGCGCTCCAACAATGCCTTCAGCGCTCCGGTCGTCGTGCGGGTTACTTACGGCGGCTACCTGAAGGGCGGGGCGCCCTACCACTCCCAGACCGGCGCCTCGGTGTTCACCTCGATCCCCGGGCTCCGGGTCGTCTGCCCCGCCACTGCGCTCGACGCCAACGGGCTGCTGCGCACGGCCATCCGCTGCGAGGACCCGGTACTCTTTCTGGAGCACAAGCACCTCTATCGGCAGACCTACAACAAGGCCCCCAATCCCGGCCCCAACTTCATGATCCCGCTTGGCAAGGCCAAGATCGTCCGGGAAGGCAGCGACCTCACGGTGGTCACCTATGGGGCGGTGGTGCAGCGCTGTCTGGTCGCGGCCAAGGGCCTGGAGGAGAAGACCGGCGCCAGCGTCGAGGTCATCGACCTCCGCTCGCTTGCTCCGGTCGATTGGGATACCATCTTCGCCTCGGTCAAGAAGACCAACCGCGTGATCGTGGCCTATGAGGACGCCCTGTCCTGGGGCTACGGCGCCGAGATCTCCGCGCGGATCGCCAACGATGCGTTTGCGTGGCTCGACGCGCCGGTGCGTCGCGTCGCCTCGCTGGATACCTTTGTGGCCTATGCCCCGGAGCTGGAGGATGTCATCCTCCCCCAGAGCGAAGGCATCGCGGAGGCCATGGAGGAGATTCTGCGCTGGTAGTTCCCGACCTTCGGCTCGAATCACGGCTCGAAGCGTCGCCAACTGGAGCCAAATCGCGGCGAATTCTTCCCCGGGGGAGGCCGGAACCCTCATGAGTTCGGCTGAACCACGCCCAAGTTCGCCGAATCGCACCCCAATTCTCCCCCAATTCTGCGCCGCAGCCCTTCCTCGCGGCAACGGGAGTGCATGTCCTCCCGAAGTTGTCCGTCTCTCGTCAACAAATCTTCAAATGGCTTTACAACAGCGAGAGAGCGCAACGTAGGTTATTGTTTGCAGTGTCATTTCGGCCCTTAGACCAACTCGAAGTTCGCGCCCATGGTGGACTGGTTTCGAGGTACAAGTCGCGTCAGTGTAAGGCACGAATCGGCTTTAGTCACCCTGGTCCTCCATCGCCGCGGTCGCTCTTGTCTCACCCTCCGCGTGGCCGGTCGTCTCCCCTCAGTCTCAACCAAAGGATCGAGCCGATTACTCGCCATGCTGACGCGCGCTCTGCCGCATCTCTGCCTGAGCTTCTCGTTGGGTTTCCTGGCGGCCTGTTCTGGGACCGAGCCGTCCCGCGTCATCACCATTGTACTGACGCCGCTAGTCGACACGCTCGTGGTTGAGGATCCGCTGCAGATCTCGGTAAAGGTGCTCGATGCTCAGGGGAATGCACTGCCAGGTGTGCAGTTGGACTGGCGGTCCTCGAACAGTCTTGTGGCGAGCGTGGACAGCCATGGTTTGGTTCGCGGGATTTCGCGCGGAACCGTCACGATCAGCGCGGAGTCCCATGGCATCATGGGCTCCTCGCAAATCGTCGTCCGAGATCCCTACTTTCGGATCACGATCGACCGCAGGCTGCCTTCGCTCTTCCCGGCCGACACAACGCTGCTCACCGTCGCCGCCTATGACAGCAGCAATCAGCGCTTCGACCGCAAGGTGGCTGCCTGGACATCGCGTAACCCGCTGATCGCCTCCGTCTCGGCCGGGGGAATTGTATCCAGCCATACTGAGGGTCTGGCCATGATCGAAGCGCGAGTGGGCGGAGTTAGGGATAGCGTTGAGGTCGCGGTGGTTCCGAAGCGGGTCCGCGCCAACCGGGAAATAGCCTTCGTTCGCGACACGTCCAGTTCCACAAGCCTACACGAGCTGTGGCTCACCATGGCGGTGGATAGCGAAGCCTGGCGCATCAGCACGGCGGGCCGGTACCTCCACTCATTCGCGTGGTCGCCTGATGGATCGCTTCTGGCTATTTCCTACTTTATCAATCAGCTTGGCCAGCCGGCGCTCTTCGAACTCGTCGCCCTCGCGCCGGGAACTCGGCGCTCCTTCCCGATGTTTGCCGGTAACCCCCAGGTGTCCCCTGACAATCGTCGGGTCGCTTTCACTCACTACACGGGGAGCGACAATGCTCTCGCCACCATGGCGGTCGACGGGTCCGATTTGCACGTCTTGAACCTATTGCCTGGAAACGAACTCGTTCCCAGCTGGTCTCCGGACGGACGACAGCTCGCTTTTCTCTTCAATCCGTCCCCCGGCGTCTTTCAGCTCTGGGTTGTTCATTCCGATGGCAACGTACCCCACCGCATTTCGACCGGTTCCTTCGCGCGGAACCCCGTGTGGTCGCCGGACGGTAAGTACCTCGCCTATGACGATGGAGATCGTGTCTGGATTGCCGATCCCGAGACCGGGCAAGTTCATAGCCTGAGCCCACCGGGCGTAGTGGGTTTTCCCAGCTGGTCGTCCGATGGAACCAGGATCCTGTATGGCGTCGGTGGGGCCGTCCGGCTGGTGAGGCTCGATGGCACGCAGGTCAGCGAGGTTGCCGCGCTTGGCCTTTTCCCCGAAGTGGGGTCAATCTCACCCGACGGGTCCAGGCTCGCCGTCGAGCGTTCTGGGCAATCGGGTTCCCATATCGTCGTCACCGAACTTGATGGCGGCCACCCGCTCACGGTGTCAGGGTATAACTCGTGGCTTCCGGCCTGGCGGCCTTAGCCCCCGCCCGGTAGTCTGGACCCCAATTGCCAGCCGCCATTATGCTATTGTTCCGGCGGAGGCATCCCCCCATGCAGACCTTCTCCTTTCGTGTGGCCCTGGTCCTCGGCTTGGCCGCGCCAGCCTGTGGCGGCGACGACACCGTCGGCTCGAGCAACCTCCTCACCGGCACCTACCAGGCGACCCTCTTTGTGGTGACGCCGACCGGCCAGGCCCCGATCGACGTCCTGGCCGCCGGGGGCTCCCTCAGCATCAGCATTGCTGCGTCCGGCGCCACCAGCGGGACCCTGTCCCTGCCGGCCAGCGTGACGGGAGGAGCAGCGCTGAGCGAAAGCATGGCGGGCACCGCCTCCATCACCGCCCTCACGGTGCATTTCACCCAAGATGCCGACACCTTCGTCCGCGACCTGACCTGGTTGCGCGTCGGGACGGCGCTGACCGTGGTCGATCAGCCTGCAGGCGCCGCCACGTTTTCGATCAGCCTGGCCCATCAGTGAGCTCACCGAGAGAGGCCCTTCCATGTGGACACTCGCAGTGCCGTGGTGGGAGATCGTCCTCCGTTCCGCGGTCGTCTATGCGGTCCTGCTCGGTCTGATTCGCCTCACCGGCAAGCGCCAGATCGGGCAGCTGGCCCCCTTCGACCTCGTCCTCCTGCTGGTGCTGTCCAACGCGGTCCAGAATTCCATGAACGCCGGAGATACGTCCCTGATCGGGGGGCTCGTCTCGGCCGGCACCTTGATCGCCCTGAATTCGCTGGTGGCCGCGGCGACTTACCGGAGCAAGCGTCTCGAGGGACTGGTCGAAGGGCGCCCCCAGGTTCTGATCCACAACGGGAAGCTCTATGACCGGGTGCTTACCGAGGCCCGGTTGACTCACCACGAGCTCAACGCCGCACTCCGGCAGGCCGGATGCCTCGCGGTCGACGATGTGCACTGTGCCGTGCTGGAAAACAACGGTGCCATCAGCGTGGTGCCCCGCAAGAGCTGAGGCCGGGAGCCGCCACGTGTCGATCGCGGACAAGCTGACCCGTCCGGGACCCCGACGATTGCTCGCCCTGGACGGCGGCGGCATTCGGGGCTTGATCAGCATCGAGCTGCTCGCGGAGATCGAACGCTGTCTCCGGGAGCGGCTCCGCGCGGGCCCCGAATTCGTGCTGGCGGATTATTTCGATTACATCGGCGGGACCAGCACCGGGGGCATCATCGCCGCCCTCCTGTCCCTCGGCCTGCCGGTGGCCCGCGTCCGGGAGTTCTACCTCCGGCAGGGCCGCGACATGTTCCGCCGGCCCTTTGCTCCCTGGCGGTTCTTCCGGTCGCTGTACCAGGAAAGCAATCTGTCCACCGTGCTGCGCGACACCTTTGGCGCCGAGACCACCCTCGGCAGCGACCGGCTGCGAACGCTGCTGCTGCTGGTCATGCGCAACGCCGATACCGATTCGCCCTGGCCGCTGTCCAATAACCCCGCGGCCAAATACAACGATCGTGCCCTCGAGCACTGCAACCTCGATCTCCCGCTCTGGATGCTGGTGCGTGCGAGCACGGCGGCCCCGGTCTACTTTCAGCCCCAAAAGCTCCGGATGGGACGCGCGTCCTACGCCTTCGTCGATGGGGGAATGACCAGCTACAACAACCCGGCGTTTCTCCTCTTTCTCATGGCGACGCTGCCCGCCTACCGGCTCGGCTGGGCTGCCGGAGAGGATCGCCTCCTGCTCGTATCGGTCGGAACCGGTGGCACGCCCCGGCCGGGCGCGGCGCGCAACGTGGTGACGGCGGCCTGGTCGGTCCTGATGGATCCGCGCTACGCCGCACTGGTGGAACAGGACTTTCTCTGCCGGGTCTTCGGCCGCTGCCGGGTAGGCGAGCCGATCGATGCCGAGGTAGGCGACCTGATCGACCGGCCGTCGCCCTTTCCCAAGCTGTTCAGCTATGCCCGCTACAACGCCGAGTTGTCTCGCCGGGGGCTCGACGCGCTGGGGCTGGGCGATCTGAATCCGGTGCAGCTGCGCCGGATGGACTCGGTGAAGTACACCGAGGGGCTCATGCGGGTCGGGCGCGAAGTCGCCCGCCACCAGGTGTCTGCCGGCCACTTCGACGGGTTCCTCGACCCCCCCAACGCCTAGCCTCCCAGTCCGCCCGATTTCCGGCCTGCGCCGCCGGACGTGTCGATTTTTCCCGCCCTCGTTCGACGTATGAGTAGAGCCGGGTTCACCCGCTCCAGACCGGCCGGGAAGCCCGGCCCCTCACACCCACACTGGGAGACACACCATGCGATTCATGGTCCTTGTCAAAGCCAACCAGGATTCGGAAGCAGGGGTTCTGCCGGACCAGAAGATCCTGACCGAGATGGGCAACTTCAACGAACAGCTGGTCAAGGCTGGGGTAATGCTCGCGGGCGAGGGACTCCAGCCCAGCTCGAAGGGCGCCCGGGTGAAGTTCGGCGCCGATGGGAAGAAGACCGTCACCGATGGGCCCTTCGCCGAGACCAAGGAGCTGGTTGCCGGCTTCTGGCTTTGGCAGGTCAAGTCGAAGGAAGAGGCGATCGAGTGGCTCCAGCGCGCGCCGTTCGGAGGCGATACCGAGGTCGAGCTGCGGCAGGTCTTCGAAACGGAAGACTTTGCCGCCAATGACCCCACCGGCGAGATCAGGGAGCAGGAGGAGCGGCTGCGCTCCCGTGTCGCCGCCAACGCCAAGCGTTAGGCGCAGCGCGCGGCTTGCCCCCGCGGAGGGACTCGCTCTGATTGGTAGCCGTGACGGCTACCGAAACCCACCGCGCTATCGACGCGGTCTGGAGGATCGAATCGGCCCGGCTGATCGCCGGGATTGCGCGCCTGGTGGGCGAGGTGGGCATGGCCGAAGACCTTGCCCAGGACGCTCTCCTGGTTGCCTTGGAGCGCTGGCCGGAGTCGGGCATCCCGGAGAATCCGGGTGCCTGGCTCATGGCCACCGCCAGGCACCGCGCCATTGATCAGCTGCGCCGGGGCAAGCGCCTCGAGCGGAAGCACCAGCAGCTCGCGCACGAGCTCGAAGAGCGCCGAGAGCTGGCCCTGCCGGCCCTCGACGCCCGGCTCGACGATCCCGTGGGCGACGACTTACTCGGCCTCATCTTCACCTCCTGTCATCCGGTCCTTTCCGCCGAGGCACGCGTGGCCCTCACCCTTCGTCTGCTGGGCGGGCTGAGCACCGAGGAGATCGCGCGCGCCTATCTGGTCCCGGTGGCCACCGTCGCCCAACGGATCGTACGGGCCAAGCGCACCCTCGCGGAGGCGCGCATTCCTTTCGAAGTACCTCGTGGACCCGAGCTGGCCGGCCGGCTCGAGTCCGTCCTCGAAGTGCTGTATCTCATCTTCAATGAAGGCTATGCCGCTACCGCCGGCGAGGACTGGATCCGCCACGAGCTTTGCCAGGAAGCGCTCCGACTCGGCCGTATCCTGGCCGGCCTTGCCCCGCAGGAGCCCGAGGTCCATGGACTGGTAGCGCTCATGGAGATTCAGGCGTCGCGCCTGCGGGCCCGCGTCGGGCCATCCGGCGAGCCGATCCTCCTGCTCCAGCAGAATCGGGCGCGCTGGGATCATCTCCTTATCGGGCGGGGATTGGCAGCGCTCGAGCGAGCCGAGCGGCTCGGACCCCTCCCGGGCCCTTACACGCTGCAGGCTGCCATCGCCGGGTGCCACGCGAGGGCAGGGACCGCAGAGGCGACCGACTGGAGCCGCATCGCGGCGCTCTACGATGCCCTCGCCCGGCTCACCCCGTCCCCGATAGTGGAGTTGAATCGGGCCGTGGCGCACGCCATGGCGTTCGGCCCGGGCGTTGGCCTCGAGCTGGTGGACGGCCTGGTATCGGAGCCCGCGCTGAAGGCCTACCACCTGCTGCCCAGCGTGCGCGGCGACCTGCTTTCCAAGCTGGGCCGCTTCGCGGAAGCGCATGACGAGTTCGAGCGGGCGGCCTCCCTGACCCGCAACGCCCGCGAGCGGGCGTTGCTGCTGGAGCGTGCCGCCGCGTGCGCGAGGTGAGCTCGTCAATCCTGTTGCGACACGGCGGACCCCCGGTTTGACCGTCGTCAGCAGCCGCTACGACCGCTCGATCGTCGCCGGCCCGCTCCCGCGGGCGGTCTGGAAGCTTGCCTGGCCCACGATGCTCACCAATGTCGTGGGTGGGCTGCAGGGGATCATCGACCACGTGCTGGTCGGTCACTTCGTCGGCTACACCGGCAACGCCGCCATCGGGGTTGCCTGGCAGATCATCATCGTCGTCATCGTCTTCATCAACTCGCTGTTCATCGGGATGAGCGTCCTCGTCGCGCGGTTCGCCGGTGCCGGCGAGGAGACCAAAGTCGACCGCACGGTCTACCAGGCCTTTCTCACCGCGATCGGCCTCTCGCTCCTGGTCATGGCGCCCCTCGGCTACGCGCTCGCCCCTTCGCTGCTCGACCTCGTCAACGCCACTTCCGCCGTCAAGGCCCAGGCACTGCCGTTCCTGCGGATCATGTTTGTCGGCAACAGTGGCCTGCTGGTCTTCTACATGCTGAGCGGCGCCCTGCGCTCGGCGGGGGACGCGCGGACCCCGATGGTGCTCGGGCTCGTGATGACGCTGCTCAACGTCCTGTTCAACGTGGTGCTGATTCGCGGGCTGGGTCCCATTCCCTCGTTCGGTACGGCCGGCGCCGCGCTGGGCACCTCGATCGCCTCGGGGTTGGTGGCGCTGTACGCCGTTATCAGGTTCTGGCGGGGTGGCTGGGTCGTCTCGTTCCCGCGGGGCGGAGGCTGGGGACCCGACTGGACCATCATCCGGTCGCTGTTCCGCTTTGGCCTGCCCAGCGGCATTCAGGGCATTGCGATGAATATCGGCGGGGTTTTCATGCTGGCCTTCATCGGCTCACTGGCGCAGAGCGCGGCCGCACAGGCGGCCTTCGCGGTGTCCTACAGCCAGCTCTTCTCGCTCATCACCTGGACTTCCATCGGCCTCATGGGTGCAGCCGCAGCGGTCGCGGGCCAGAACCTCGGGGCGCACCAGCCGGACCGGGCCGCGCATGCCGTGCAGGTCGCCGCACGTATCGGGCTCGCCGGCGCCGCATTCATCGGACTGTTTTTCTTCTTCCTGCCGCGCGAGCTGCTTGCCGTGTTCAGCATGCACGAGCCGGCGGTCGTCGAGATCGGGACCCAGCTGTTGCGGGTGCTCAGCGTCTCCGGCCTCTTCATCACCGTCGCCCTCAGCTACACGGGCGGACTCCAGGGCACCGGTGATACCCGGAGCCCACTCTACATCTCCATCGTCTCACAGATCGTGGTCCCGCTGGGTATCTGCGCGGTGATCCAGCGGACCGGGACGCTGCAGCCGCTCCACATCTGGTTCGCCATCCTGGTCGGCCACGCCACCCGCTGTGGGCTGAGCGTGCTGCGCTTCAACCAGGGCAAGTGGCGGGCGATTGCGGTGACGCTCGACGGGTAGGAAGGTGAGATCTCTCCCCTAGCGACCCGCGAGCTCCCGTATCGCCGCTGCCAGGGTCTTCACCTTCGCTGCATCACCGGCGCCGCGCGCATCGGCGTCCAGCTCGCCGGCCAGCTTGGTGAGCGCGTTCCGCCGCGCCGTCCCGGCCGCACGCTCCGCGCTCGTCAGCGTCTGGCGTGACGCTCCTATCCTGGCCGCCGCGAGCCCATTGGACCGCTCCAGCTGGTCCAGGTAGGCGCGCGCCAGCGCGAAGCTCGGCGGCCATACCAGCTTGGGCTGCCCCTGGGTGTTGAGGTACTCGAAGCGTACGGTCTTGGCCGCATCGATCTCGTTCTGAGAGATCGCCGCGCTGGGCGTCAGCTCGAGGATGTCCAGCCCGCGCAGGATCTCGGAGCTTACCAGGACGCCGTTGTACCAGTAGACCGACCACGGTCCACCCAGGAGCATTCGGGTCGAATCCATCGGGCCACGATCGAAGAAAGCGATCTCTTTCGCGTGCGCCGCGTCGGTCCAGTCGAACACCGAGATGCCGCCTTGATACCATGCCTGCGCCATGATGTCCCGACCGGGGATCGGGATCAGCGAGCCGTTGTGCGCCACGCAGTTTTCCTGGATGGTTTGCGCCACCGGCAGCTTGTAGTAGCCCTGGAACGTCATTTTCCGGTCCGCGATCGTGAAGAGCGCGTCCGCTCCCCACTCCTTTTTGTCCGTGGCGCGGCACTTCGGCGCACCGCCCCCGCCCCATTCGTCGGAAAACAGGATCTTGCTGCCGTCGTTGTTGAAGGTCGCCGAGTGCCAATAGGAGAAATTGGAATCGGCCACGGCGCCGATCCGGACCGGGTGCGCCGGATCGCTGATGTCGATCAGGAAGCCGTAGCCCTCGCAGGCGCCGCCGGCCAGACCGATGGCCGGATACACGGTGATGTCATGGCACTGGGTGGGTCCGTGCGATTCCGTTGTCTCGCCGGGCTCGATCCCGAACATCTGGTTGATGATGGCTTGAAGGCTGCCCCGCAGCGCGGCGCTGTCCGCTGCCGTGGCCGCGCCGGTTCCCCCCCGGGCTTTGACGACGCTGTCCAGCAGGGGCTGGATGAACTCGTCCGATAGCGGTCGTTCCCGTCCTGAGAAGGTCGCGGTAAAAGCGCCGCGGGCATGCGCCACCTCGAGCGCCTGTTTGGCGGCGGCAATGTCTTCCGGCGCGTCGCCGTGCCGAGCGGGGGCGGTCAGGTCGTTGAAGATCCGCGGGGAGCTCACGATGGCCGCCTGCTCCGGATGGGCCAGCGGCACCTTGATCACTTCGATCCGGAACAGCGCCGAGTTGGGATCGTTGGGAGCCCTGATGCAGCCTGACAGCTCGTTCGGCGAGCGGGGCGGGGACGAGCCCGAGATATACACGTAGACGTTTTCCCGGTCTTTGGGATCCACCAGGACGGTATGGGTGTGCGAGCCGCGGCAGGTCTGCACGTTGCCGACGTTCTTGGGATGCTCGATATCAGTAATGTCGAAGATGCGGAGGCCGCGCAGCCGCTCCTTGCTGACCGTGTCCTTGACGCCCTCGATCCCGCAGTCGAGCCGGGCACCCAAATCTTCACCGGATACGAAGAGGAGGTTCTTGTAGGTGGACACGTCGCTCTGGGATTCCGGGCAGACATACGCCGTCTTCAGCTTCGGTAGCTTCAGATCCGAAATGTCCCACACCTGATACCCGGCGAAGCTGCCCTGGATGACGTAGTGACCCGTGAAGGCGAGGTCGGAGTTCATCGCGCCGTCGAACATTTCGGGAGTCGGGGTCTTGGAGACCACGCGCAGATTCCAGATCGCCTCACCCGCATCCGCCTTCCCGGGCCGCAGCCCGATGCGGGGGTCGGGGCTCGGCGCCTGGCCCGCCAGGATGGAGGTCGCGAGGGCGCCCGCGGCGGTGGACCACAGCGTGACCGCGAGGACTTGGCGTACGGATGGCATGAGGGGTTCCTCTTATTCAGGCGAGGTGACGAGCGCGGCGAGCATTTTCCGCATCCGCGCGATCTCGGTGGCTTGGTCGACGTTGACGTCGGAGGCAAACTTGAACACGGTCTGGTCCTGGCCGGCGCCGTAGGAGCCCAGCAGCTCCTTCACCATGGTCACGGCGCCCTGGTGGTGCTGGATCATGAAAGTCAGCAGCAGCCGGTCGAAAGCGGGCCCGCGCGCCTCGTCCAGCTGCTTCATCTGCAGCTCGCTGAGCATACCGGGCATCAGCATGACATGCTCCATCCCGCCCATGGTCATCTTCATGCCGGGGGTCGCGTCGGGTACCGGCTGGCGCCGATCCCGCAGCCATTGCTGCATGATGGCGATCTCGTCGGTCTGGGCGTTGATGATGCGCTCGCACAGGATCCGCACCGAGCTGCTCGCGCCGTGGGTGGGTGCCCAGCGCGCCATCACGATAGCCTGGGCATGGTGACCGATCATGCCGGACATGAAATTGACGTCTGCCGCGGTGTAGGGACGCCTGAGGCTGTCGGACCTGGCTTTCGCGCTGGCAGCGAGCTCGGATCCGCTCGGAGCCGGCGTGGAAGTTTGGCCGGCGGCTCGCGTGGCGGATGCCGTGCCGGCCACCGCCACCGCCAGGAAGATCGCGGCCCGCCCAAACGCCCGGATCCTGGCCGGTATCTCAGGCACAAAAACTTCCGATCCCGACTTCCCGCTCTGGAGCAGGCCTGACATGAGACGCATCCTCGTAGCTTTCACCGCCGCAACGCTCCTGGCAAGGCCCGTTCTGGCCCACCCCGGCTCCGCGATCGTGTGATCGACCGGGCCGGCCGCGTGCTGCCTTCAGGACAAACCTCGATCCTCGCCCAAGTCTCGCTTCCCTGGCTCAATGGGCTTGCAGCCGCTCCCGGCGGAGCGCTCTATTATACCGAAGACGCTGCGGTCCACCGGATCGGGATGGACGGCCGGAGCGCGACGATCGCGGAGCACGTTGCTCCGCCCGGCTGCATCGTGCTCCTCCAGCTCCAGAGCCCCTGGTCGCCGACCGGTGTGGCACTCTTCGGCAACGACGTGTACGTGCTCGAGTACTTGCACACCCCAGGCGACAATCGCCGGGACTGGCTTCCTCGCGTGAGACGAATCGCGACCGACGGCACCAGCAGCATCGTCGCTGCCATCACGCGTCCCTAGATGGCCATTCGCATCGTTCGGCTTGGCACACCCCGTGCCCCCACGGAGGGTCCGCGGCTGGGGACCGTACGCCGGCCGCCGCGCGGCGTTCCCAAGGATCAGTTCGCCCGCCGGGATTTCTACGATGTCTGGCTGCCGAATCTGGCGCCCAGCGATGCGCTGCTCAAGGCGGGGCGAGCGGCGGTGACGCCGGCGGCATGGCAGCGCTTTCGCAAGCGCTACCGGGCAGAGATGCGGCGCGCCGACGCGAGCCGGGTGCTCGATCTGCTGGCGACGCTCTCGCACACGACGGATTTTTCGGTGGGTTGTTACTGCGAGGACGAGAGTCGCTGCCACCGCTCCGTGCTGCGCGAGCTGCTGCAAGCGCGCGGGGCCGTCCTCAGCTCTCCGGTCCCGGGATAGCGATCAACGGATCCACCCGCGCCGCCCGCCAGGGGGGATTCTTGTCCAGCGCAAGATCCTGCGATCCTGCCTAGGGTCGATGTATTCTGAACACCAGGTCGAACAGAGGGTGCCAGGTCTTTCCGCCGTCCTCCGATGTTTCCGCGGTCTCCCTCACCCCGTCATGCACGAGATACCAGATTCCGCGGATCAACCCCACCTTCCCGTTCGGCAGTGGGTATGGTCCACTCAGTACCATGCGGTCGCCTTGCATCGCGCCGTCAAGCTGCAGCAGCTGGCCGCGATTGGTCACCCAGCTCTGATGCCACAGCTTGCGCGACGCGTCGAACATGCTGAAACTCTGCCCCAGCAGGCCGTTCTTGCCCTCGTACACTTCGCGCAGCACGCAACCGTCCAGGATGAGCTCCACCCGGAGACGGGCCACGCTGCTGTCCGGCTTCTCCGTGTCGTAGCTGTCCCAGTCCCCCAGCCAGAAGTCGAATTGCCGGTACTCGGTGGTTGCGCAGGCGGCCGGCTTGGGGGCCTGTCCCATCCCTGGCGTGGCGCCGAGCATGCCGAGCAGGGTCAAGGTCAGCAGCGGATGCCTCATGCGCGTCGCCCCGGCCCGCTCGCTCGACGCCGAGCTGTCTTCTCTTTGGGCTCCGGATCTTTCGGGGCTTGGCAGCGCCACGCCTCCGTGATGAGCGGCTTGAGCTCGCGGGCGGTCACGGCGGGCAAGCGCACCAGGACGGCAGGGAATCCATCGTAGTGCGGCTCGGTAAAGAACTTGGCCGGGTCAGCGCCGAGCAAGAAGTCCTTGTCGTAGAGGTTCGCCACCCTGACCGCGATGACGCTGGGCTGCGGCACGCGGGGCTTCTTCGGCGCTACTCGCTCCATCCAGACCCAGACGAAGCCCTTCAGTTTGCCTTTGTTGGGAACGGAGAAGGCGAAGCGGTCCGGCGCTTCCTCGCTCCCCGGTAGTGAAAGGGCGATCCGGCGGACGTCAGCCTGATTTGCCATGGGAATCGGCTCCGCGACATCAGGGGTGGTCGCGAAAGATATCTCAGGGCGCCCGTGGCGCTGACGCCGGCCAGCACGGCCGGATCCGCGTTCAGAATCTGAGCGACATTCCCACGTTCACCCCCCGGCTCGAGGTGGCAACCACCGGTCGTACCCTGGCGGGTTCCGCGCTGGTCCACACTTCGTGTGGGCTCATCGCACCCACAATCAGCCCCACGACCAGCCCGCCCGCCCCCAGTGTC
>DATCWE010000136.1:0-23129 GCA_036566495.1 Gemmatimonadales bacterium
CAGCCCCGGGCGAGCTCCGCGGTTGTGGAACAGCCGGGTTGCCGCGCCGTTCTGCGATACGGCAAGATCGAGCCGTCCATCGGCATCGAAATCCCCATAGGCGGCTCCGCGCTGGTCCCCGTAGACCACCAGGCCGGAGCGCGTGCCGGCGAGGGGGCGCAGCGCCCCGGTGCCATCGCCCTGGAGCAACAGACCCCGCCCTGTGTCGTAGCGCGGCGCGCCGATCTCAGTGGCGGAAAAATTCTGGCCCAGGAAAAGGTCTTCCGCTCCGTCGCCGTCGAAGTCTGCAATGCCGGCGTAGAAGGCGGGAGCGAATTGCGCCTCCGCCGGAAGGCTGACTGCTTCGAAGTGATCGCCGCGATTCAGCCAGAGCGTGTGGTCGAGCGTGTTGACGGAGAGTTGTTCGGTCTGGCGGGCGGCCGGGCCCAGCACCTGGCTCAGCGTCGCGCCGGCGTAGGCGGCAAAGGTGGGCAGCCGCGCGCTCACGGCCGGAAAGGCCATCCGGACTCGCTCGAAGCGATCGAGCGGCTCGGGGTCGCCGAGCTGAACCCCTCGCCGCGCGAGCAGCATCTCCTCTTCGCCCACGGCCCCGAACGGGCCGTACACCAGCAGAAGCGGCCGCGCGCTGTCGGCCTGCTCGGCGAGGTTGCGGCCCCAGCTGGTGGCGACGAGGTCCAGCCGGCCGTCGCCGTCGAAGTCGCCGCTCGCCAGTCCATTCCACCGGCTGGTCAGGCGATTCAGTCCCCACGAATCCGGTGCGGCCGCAAAATGACCCTGGCCGTCGTTGAGCAACAATAGGACTGATCCCCACTCGCGTGCCAGCAGCAAGTCGGGGTGTCCGTCGCCGTTGACGTCGGAAAAGAGCGCCGCCGAGACCAAGCCGACGTTGCGGAGCAGAGCACCGTTGGCTGCGTCGAACTCGAAGCGGCCACCGTTGTTTCGAAAAAGACCCGAGGTGGCCGCGACCGGGTAGCGCATCGGAATGGCTCGGCCTCCGACGAACAAATCGAGATCGCCGTCCCCATCGTAGTCCGCCAGCGCCAGCGGCCCAATCGCGGACTCGTGAGAGGGGACCACGGCCTCATCCTTCGCGGCAAGCGTGGTACCCGTGACGCGGAAGCCGATCACCGCGGGCTGGGTGGTGCGCTCCGGGAGCGTCAGCGTTTCCCAGATCGATACGCCGGCGATGAGGCGGATGCCCTCGCGTCCCGGGAGC
Organism: Gemmatimonadales bacterium; assembly: GCA_036566495.1. Taxonomy (GTDB): domain Bacteria; phylum Gemmatimonadota; class Gemmatimonadetes; order Gemmatimonadales; family GWC2-71-9; genus JABFSM01. The sequence continues at coordinate 1,217 of DATCWE010000136.1, forward strand.
CCGAGGATCGTGGTGAGATCGTTGGCCGCGACCGGACCTTGCTCCGGCTGGCGGAGCAGCCGTCCCTGCTCGTTCCGGAACACGGCGATCCGGCCGCCTTTGCCCGCTCCAATCACCAGGTCTTCGTCGCCGTCGCGGTCCAGGTCGAACCAGGCGACCCCGGGCCCGAGCTGCGAGAGAGCGTCGGGCAGCAGGTATTGACGGCCCCAATCGTCGAACCCGTTCTCCGCGTGGGCATGGCCTCCCAGCTGCGGCGTGGCGTCTTCGAAGAGGGGGATCGCCGCAGCGCTCGAATCCACCGGGACGCCGGCGGTTGCGGGGCGCGGTTGGCTCTCCGGCTCGGGCTCCCGGATCTCGTAAAGCCGGTTGGGAGGCAGCTTGGCGAGAGTAGTGCGCCGGCCGTTTCGCCACACCACTTCGACGCTCACCGTCTTTGCCGCCGCCGTGGCGAAGCTGGCCAGGTAATCGCTGTGCGAGAGGTATAAGCCGCCCGCGGCAACCTCCCGCTCCTGCAGCGGCAGCGTCCCCGCGTGGACGCGAATCTTGGCGCCCACCGCCTGGGTGTTGGGAGCCCGGCCGATCAGCCGCACCGCGATGCGGGGCGCCGGAGCGTTGTTCCGCAGGATCAGGGCGGGGGCGCCGAGTCGATTGACGACGACGTCCAGATCGCCGTCGCCGTCGAGATCCGCGGCGGCTATGGCGTGAGAGATGTCCTCGCCCGCGTCGAATCCCCAGGAGGCGCTCTGGTCCTCGAAGCGGAGGTCGCCGCGGTTGCGATAGGCGAGGTTCGCCAGCGGCAGACGGGGATACTCGAAGAAGTGCGCCTGCCAGGGCGACCCGGCCCAGCCGTGCTGCAGCCGCTCCTGGGTGTCGGCGTCCATGACGTCGCGAACATGGCCATTGACGATGAGTATGTCCTGCCACCCGTCGAGGTCGACGTCCAGGAACATGGTCGACCACGACCAGCCGCTGGCTGCTACGCCCGCGTAGGCGGCGACCTCGGCGAAGCTGCCGTCGCCGCGATTGAGAAACAGGGTGTTCCGCTGCTGCTGCAGTTGGAGCTGCATTGCCCCGGGACGCTTTGCCACCGCCGTGTGGGTCGGCATCTGGGTCTTGAGCCGGCGGGGATCGTTGCTGAGCATGTCGACTTCGAACAGGTCGGGGAGGCCGTCGCCGTTGACATCGGCAACGTCCACCCCCATCCCCGAGTTGCTGGTCTGCCGCTGGGCGGTCCAGGGGGCCAGCCGGAAGCCACCCTGTCCGTCGTTGAGCCAGAGCTGGTCGGGGTCCTCGAAATCGTTGACGACGTAAAGCTCCGGAGCGCCATCGCCGTTGAGATCGGCGAAGCGCGCGTCCAGCGCGAAGGATTCCGCTGCGGCCGCGAGGGGTGCGCCCTGCGCATCGCGAAAGCGTCCGCCGGTGAGCGATACGCTCGTGAAGCGTCCCCCCTCATTGAGGTAGAACTGGTCGGGCTCGGCGCGGATGCTCAGGCTCAGGCCGCCCATGTCCTCGCGCTGGACCAGCTTGTAGTCGCGCCGGTGCTCGGGGGCGACTTCCCAGCGCCCCGGCGCCACCTCCCGCGCGAGCCGGGTGAATGCGCGGTCCTGCGGTGACAGCCGGTCGATCGGCGTGTAGGGCTTGTAGTTCGCGACATACAAATCGAGATCGCCATCGCCGTCCACGTCGGCCATCGCCACGGTGGTGCCGCCTTTGCCGGCGGAATCGAGCCCCAGGTCGACCCGCTCGGTGAAGCGCGCGTGGCCGTCGTTCAGAAAGATGGCGTTGGGTCCTAGGGTGGCGAGCAGGATGAGATCCAGGTCCCCGTCTCCGTCGATATCGACGAAGGCGGCCCCGGTGCTGTATCGGTCGGGTGCGCCGACGCCCGCGCTGGCAGTGATCTCTTCGAAGCGCCAGCCGCCCAGATTGCGGTACAGCGCGTTGGGCCCTTCGGTGCGCGCCAGGAAGACATCGACCAACCCATCGCCGTCCACGTCTCCCAGCGCGACGCCGGCGCCCTGTCCCAGAATCCGGTTGCGCAACAAGGCGGAGTCGCTGAGCGTGTTCTGAAAGCGGATTCCGGTCTGCTGCGCGCGTAGCGCGGTGAAGCCCGCTCGGCCGCCGGCCACGCGCAGCTCCCGCGTGCGATAACCTGCAGCGTCCTGCCACGGGGCGAGGCCCGTGTCCGGCTCGCAGCCGGCCAGAACGAGGGCTAGTGCCGCTGTCGCCTTCGCAATCAGGCTGCGTCGCACAGGGATCCGGGTGGGGGAGGAGTGAGATGATTTCTGATCAATCTACACCCAAGGAAGCAGAGGGGACTGCATCCAAGGAAGCAGCCGCCGGCTGCCAACCGCGCCTAACCCGCTAATTTGCACCCCGCCGCCGCCCCGTGTGTGTTGGCCTGCGGTGCCAAGCGTCTCTAGCGAACGGCAGTTTTCATCGGGGTGGGGGAATATGCAAAGCATCGCAGTGAAGGTCGGGTTTGTGGCGCTTCTGGGAACCACCATGGTGGGCGCCATCTACTCGGAGATGGTACGTCCGCGCGTCGAGCGCAGTATGCCAACCGTCGCCCCCAAACAGCAATTCCAATGGACCTGGGTCCCGCCCGCGACAGCGGCCGGCGTCAGTGCCGTTCAAACGAGCGCGACGAGGCCCGCTTCTGCGCTCGCGACCCCGCAGCTCCTGGAGCCGAGTCCGGTCGCTTACACGGCCGGCGCCTCGGAGGTACTCGCAGCGACAGATGGCTTCTTCCTGCCGGTCCAATTCGTCGTGCCCGCGGCTTCGGATGAAGCGAGGCGGCCCGAAGCGACGGGCGCGACCGCGGCGCTGGCCAGCCTCGAGGCGCCCGCCGGCCCCGAGGAAACCTGGGCCTCGTCGGGGCCGGGACCGGAACACGTGTTCGCGGCGGCACTGGCGGAGCCTTCGCTCCCGCCCGCCGCGATCGCTGCGACAGAGGCCTTGGGCACCCGGGCTGCCGAGCGCAAGCCCGAGACGCCGGCCGGAGCGTTCGCGCCCAATATCACCGTCACGCCGGAGCCGGCCGCCCTCGCGCTGCTGGCCAGCGGACTCGTGCTCCTTGGTCTGGCTGGATTTGCCCAGCAGTGGCGCCGGGGGGGCTAGCGCTTCGCCTCGTTCCACAGCTCATCCAGCTGCTCCAGCCCCGCCGAGTAGACTTCGATGCCCCGCTCGGCGGCGAGCCGTTCGATGGTGGCGAAGCGCTGGCGAAATCTGCCGTTGGCGCGCTCCAGTGCGGGGCCGGGCCGCACCCCGACCTTTCGCGCGAGGTTGACCACCGCGAAGAGCAGGTCGCCGATCTCCTGCTCCAGTCGATCCGGAGCGGATTCTGCTGCTACCTCCGCCAGCTCCTCGCGCACCTTGGCCATGGGTCCCTCACGATCGGGCCAGTCGAAGCCGACTGCCGCTGCCCGCTCCTGGATACGGTACGCCATCAGGAGGTCGGGCAGGGAAGGCGGTAGCCCATCGAGCGCCCCCGGCTTTGCGACCTCCGCCTGCTCCGCTTCGCGCCGCTTGAGTACTTCCCACTCCTCGGCCGGCCCCAGCTCGAAAAGATGGGGATGCCTGCGCTTCATTTTGGTTTCGAGGTAAAGCGCCGCATCGCCCGGGGTGAACTCGCCGAGCTCCTCCGCCAGGACCAGTTGCCACGCCAGATGGAGCAGGAGATCGGACACCTCGTCGCGAATCGCGCGCGAATCGCCCTGGGCAATGGCCTGGTCGAGCTCGTGGACCTCTTCCACCAGATATGGTCGCAGGGTTTCGCGCGTCTGGACCCGATCCCAGGAGCAGCGTTTTCGGAGCTCACGGACCATGTCCATCGCGCGCCCAAGCGCTGAATTGTCTTGCATTTAGCCTCCCCGGCCGATATTCTAACCCCTGCCGTGACCAAGTTAATTCCCAAGGCGCCCGACCGGGCCTGGTTGGACGTCGATCTGGGCGCCTTAGTTCGCAACGCCAGGCGCTACCAAGCGCTGTTCGGGCATCCGCTGCTCCCCATGGTCAAAGCAAATGGGTACGGCCTCGGTGCAGTCGCCGTGACCCAAGCGCTGGAGCAGGTGGACCCCTGGGGGTATGGGGTTGCCTCGGTGGCTGAGGGCGCCGAGCTCCGCGCAGCCGGCATTGCGCGTCCCATCGTCGTCTTTACGCCGTTGCTCGCCAGTGCCGAGGAGCTCGCCGCCATCCGTTCCGCCGGGCTGCGTCCGGTTATCGGCGATCTCATGGCGCTGGATGCGTGGCTGGCCTCCGGGGGCGGAGCTTTTCACGTCGAGATCGACACGGGAATGAGCCGGTCCGGGTTTCGCTGGCACGATGAGGAGTCCTTGCAGGCGTTGCAGCAGCGGCTCGCGCAAGCGCCCGGCTGGGAGGGAATATTCACCCATTTCCATTCGGCCGATACCGATTCGAACAGCGCGGCGGAGCAAGTCGAGCGCTTTGAAGTCGTGCTTCACGGCTTCGACGCACGGCCTCCGCTGGTTCACTTGTCCAACAGTGCCGGAGCGGAGCTTGCGCCGGCCCCGGGCGGCGATCTCGCCCGACCGGGCATCTTCCTGTACGGCGGCCGAGCCGGCTCGCTGCAGCCCGAGCCGGTGGCCCGGCTGCGCTCCCGCGTCGTCGCGCTGCGGCGGCTGCGTCCCGGCGATACGGTGAGCTACGGAGCCGAGGCCGAAGTCGAGACCGCAACCACGATCGCCACGCTTTCAATCGGGTATGCCGACGGGGTGCCGCGGAGCTTGAGCAGCAGAGGACTCGTCGAGCTGGGCGGCGTCATCGTGCCGATCGTCGGGCGAGTCACCATGGACATGCTGATGCTCGACGTCGAAGACACTCCTGTCGCCCTCGGCGACGTCGCAACCCTGTTCGGGGGCCTGGTGGAGCTCGACGATCAGGCCGCGCTGGCGGGAACCGTTTCCTACGAGCTGCTCACGGCGGTATCCCCCCGGGTCGCCCGCCACTACCAGGAGTCCGCATGAATCCGCACTTCGCGTCCCTCGTGCTCGGTCTGGGACAACAGGCCGAGCAAGCGCTGCAGGGGAAACTGCCTCCCGGGGCCGAGCAGCTGGGCGGGAAAATGGATCCCCGCCAGGTCGCCCAGACGCTGATCGATACCCTGGGCATGCTCCAGGCCAAGACGGCGGGCCAGTTGGAGCCCGATGAGCAGCAGCTGCTCGACGCCACCCTCACCGCGGTGCGGTTCCGTTTCGTGCAAAGCGGGAGCCACTGAAATGGCGCGCCGCGCCGCCATCATCGTCCTCGACGGCCTGGGAATCGGCCCGGCGCACGACACCGAGGCGTACGGCGACGCCGGCAGCGACACCCTCGGAAATGTCCTGCGAGTCGGCGGCCTGGCGCTCCCCAATCTCGAGCGGTTGGGGCTGGGGTGTTGCGCCGAGCTCCCGGGAATCGCGCCCGTGCCGAAGCCTCAGGCAGCCTATGGCACCGCTCAGCCGGCCAGCGCGGGAAAGGACAGTATTACGGGTCACTGGGAGATTTGCGGCGTTATTCTGCCGCACCCCTTCCCGACTTACCCCGCGGGCTTTCCCGCCGCGGTGATCGCCGAATTCGTGCGGCGCACCGGGCGCGGCGTCCTGGCCAATAAGCCCGCCTCGGGCACGGCGATCCTCGACGAGTTCGGGGAGGAGCACCAGCGCTCGGGCAAATGGATCGTCTACACCTCGGCGGACAGCGTATTCCAGGTGGCCGCGCACGAGGAGGTGGTGCCGCTGCACGAGCTGTATGCGGCCTGCAGCGCCGCCCGCGAGTTTTTGCGGGGCGAGCACGGCGTCTCCCGCGTCATCGCCCGGCCGTTCGTGGGACCGCCGGGGCATTTCCGCCGCACCCCAAACCGCAGAGACTTCAGTCTGGAGCCGGTGGAAGTCACCCTGCTGGATCGGCTCGAGGCCTCCGGCATCGCACGAGTCGGCGTAGGAAAGGTGGATGACCTCTTTGCCGGGCGGGGGATCGCCAGTACGCACACACCGACCAACGCCGACGCCTACCGGCTGATCCGCGAGGCGCTGGGCTCCCTGCGCGAAGGCCTGCTTTTCGTCAATGTGATCGAATTCGACCAGACCTGGGGGCACCGCAACGACGTGCCCGGCTTTCTGGGCGGGTTGCGGGAGCTCGACCAAGCCCTTCCGGGCCTGCTCCAGGGCGTCCAAAGGGAAGACCTCATTATCTTTACGGCGGACCACGGGAACGATCCCACCACCCCTTCGACCGACCATTCGAGGGAACGGGTACCCCTCCTGGTCTATGGGCCGCGAGTGCGCGCCGGAGCTCTCGGAGAGCGGCAGACCTTTGCCGATATCGGGCAAACGGTCGCCGAGTTTCTGGGAGCCGCGCCGCTCGCGGCCGGCACGTCTTTTCTCCAAGAGGTCTGGAGTGGCTGATCGCCTGGTCGAGGCCGCGCGGGCGGCGCAGCAGCAGGCCTACTGTCCCTACTCCCATTACCGCGTGGGTGCGGCGCTGGAGGCCGAGGACGGCAGGATCTTCATCGGCTGCAACGTGGAGAACGCGTCCTACGGGCTCACCACCTGCGCGGAGCGCACCGCGGTCTTCTCGGCGGTGGCTGCGGGGGCGCGGCGCTTTCGCCGCATCGTGGTGGCGACCGACTCCGAGCCCCCGGCTCCTCCCTGTGGCGCCTGCCGGCAGGTGCTTGCCGAATTTGGCGCGACGCTCGAGGTCGAAGCGGTGGGGCCCACTCAATCCAAACGCTGGCGCATCGGTGAGCTGCTGCCCGATGCTTTCATGAAGGAGATGCTGCAGTGAGGTTTCGGGTTGGAGGTGCAGGCATTCTGCTCGGCCTGGCCGCGCTGGCGTGCCAGGAAAAACTCGCGACGCCCACGGACTGTCCCGAGCTCTGCCCGGGGACCAGCCTGGTCGTTCGCGACACGGTGCTCGTCGCCAGGCTCGGCCTCGACAGCACCTTCACCGGCTACCTGAGCGCCGACCAGGTCGGGGCGCTGCTGGTTTCCAAGGGGCTTGCCGCCGGCGAGGCGCGGGCCTTTGCCGTGTTCCCGGCGCGCTCGGACTCCGTGACCATCGATGGGGTGCCACAGGGCTATACCATCGACTCGGTGGGATTCGTGCTGGATCTGATCGCGCGCGACACCACCGTCCACGACCTGCGGCTGATCCTGCACCGGATACCGGTGACGGTCGATACCAACACGACTTTCGGCGAGCTCGACGCTGCGCTGACCCCCGAGACGCTCATCGATTCCGTCATGGTGCACGACACGCTCGCGGCCGGGAAGGTGACCGTCATCGTGAAGGGCGCGGCGCTGGATCGGATCGTTCCCACCGAGGGCGATGGCGGCCTGCTGGGCATCGGGGTGCGCCTCGACGCGGCGGCCGCGACCGGCGTGCGGCTGGCCTCGTTGAACAGCGCCGACGATCCGCCGACCTTTGTCACCTGGGTGCACGCCAACGTCGCGGACACGACCAAGCAACGCAACGTCATCACGCTGACTCCCAATTCCGCGAATTACGTCATCGAGCCGCCGCCTCCGCCGAACCCGCAGGAGCTCTTCCTGGGCGGCCGCTCGGGCTCGCGCATGCTGCTGCGTTTCGAGCTTCCCGAGCTGATCAAGGACTCCGGTGCCGTGGTGCGCGCGACCCTGGAGCTGACGCCGACCGGTCCGCTCAAAGGCCTGCACGGCGACCCGGGTGCCCTGCAGGTTCGCTCGGTGCTGGTGGATCTTGGCGCCAAGTCCCCGGCGATCTCCTCGGTGTCGGCGGTCGCCGCGCTGCTCGCGGGGGCGACGACGGTGCAGAGCGTGGACGTGCGGGATGTCGTCACCCCGTGGCTGGGTAAGAACGGAACCATTCCCGCGCTGCTGCTGGGGCTGGCTCCGGAAGGCGGCACCTTCTCCCGCCCGGAGTTCTTTTCGACGCTGGCGGGGGCCGCTGCCCCGCGACTGCGGATCACCTACGCGCTGCCCACGCACCCAGGACATCCATGACGCGCCGAGCCGGCGGACTGGCAGTGCTCGTGTTGGTAGCCGTCGCCGGCGGGGCTGAGGCCCAGTCGTCGCAATTCGGCGTGCGTGGCCTGGGTTTCCCGCTGCGGCCGCTCTCGGTCCGCGCGACGGCCACCGGCGGGGCGTTCGGGTTGTTCGACCCCGAATCGGCGCTCAACCCCGCTTCGATCGGAATGGTGGCCCGCTTCTCTGCGGACTTCCAGACCGTGCAGAGCTGGCGGCGCTCGGAGAGCCCCTCCGGCAGTGGCTCCGCGCGCGACAATCGCTACCCCGGCATCTTCATCACCGGTCCCATCGGCGGCACCCGGCTCGCCATGTCGCTGAGCGCCAGCGGGTACACCGACCGCAACTTCTCGCTCGCCTCCCGCGATACGATCACGCTGCGCGGCCAGCCGGTCGAGGTGCTCGATACCCTCAACTCGCAGGGCGGGATCAGCGACCTGCGGGCTGCGCTGTCCTGGCGGCAATCCCCCCAGGTGCAATGGGGCTTCGGCATCCACCTGCTGACGGGGTCCAACCGGATCTTCAGCCACCGGGTCTTCACCGACACCTCGTACGCGGGAGTTTCCGAGAATAACACGCTGTCCTACCTGGGCGTCGGCCTCTCCGCGGGGGTGGTGGCCCGGCTCGGGAACATGGTCACCCTCGGAGGCATGGTCCGGGCCGATGACCACATGCACATCGAGCGCGACACCAGCAAGGTGGCTTCCACCAAGCTCCCCCTCACGATCTCGGGCGGCGTGCGCATTCAGCTCGGTGAGCGGCTGCAGTTGGCCGGCAGCGGGCTGTTTCGCAACTGGTCGGTCGCGGACGCCGACCTGGTGGCGCAAGGCGGAGTCGGCAGCACCAATACGACGGAGATTTCCGCCGGGCTCGAATTCCTGGCCGACCCCAAGCGGCCGGCCCACCATCCGCTCCGCCTGGGAGTGTATCACGCCAAGCTGCCGTTCCCGCTCCAGCGGGGGCAGGACGCCGATGAGACCGCGATCTCCATCGGCTCCTCGCTCCGCTTCGGGGGCGATCGCGCGGGGCTCGACCTGGCCCTTTCCCGGGTCTGGCGCAAAGGGGCCCCGGGATTCACCGAGCGCGCCGTGCTGCTCAACCTCGGCATCTCGCTGCGGCCGTGAAGCTGGTCTACCTGGAGACCTACGGCTGCCAGATGAACGTGGCCGACAGCGAGCTCATGCTCGGCGTGCTCGCCGCGCAGGGCTATGGCCGGACCGAAACGCCCGAGCATGCCGACGTCATGCTGGTGAACACCTGCGCCGTGCGCGATAACGCCGAGTTGCGGGTTATCGGGCGGGTCGGCGAGCTGATGCGGCACAAGCGGCCCGGAAGCGTGCTCGGTGTGGTGGGATGCATGGCGCAGCGGCTCGGTCCGCTGCTGCTGGAGAAGGTTCCCCGGGTCGATCTGGTGGTGGGCCCGGACGCCTATCGCAATCTTCCCGAGCTGATCGGCCATGCCGTCAGCGGGAGCCGGAGCGCCGATACCGAGTTCAGGTCGTGGGAGCATTACGAAGACGTCCCCGCGGTCCGGGTCCCCGGCCCGACCCAGTTCGTCACGGTGCAGCGCGGCTGCGACTATAAGTGCACCTTCTGCATTGTTCCGTATACCAGGGGACCGGAGCGCAGTCGCAAGCTTGACGAGGTCGTGCGGGAAGTGCGCGAGCTGGCCGCAGCGGGCACCAGCGAAGTCACCCTGCTGGGACAGACGGTCAACAGCTACCACGACGGGAGTCATGATTTCGCCGCGCTGCTCCGCGCGGTCGGCGCCGTGGATGGGATTCGACGGCTGCGCTTCACCAGTCCGTATCCCACGGATTTTACCGACCCGGTCATCGAGGCAATGGCCACGACGCCGGCGGTCTGCGAGCACGTGCATTTGCCTGCACAAAGCGGCTCCAACACGGTGCTCCGGCGCATGCTGCGGCGCTACACGCGGGATGCCTATCTGGAGGTCGTCGCGCGACTGCGCCAGGCTGTGCCGGGGATCACACTGAGTACCGATCTCATCGTGGGCTTCCCGGGCGAAACCGAGGCCCAGTTCGCCGAAACGGTCAGCCTGGTCCGCGAGGCGGAATTCGACGACGCGTATACTTTTTGCTATTCGGTGCGCGACGGCACGCCCGCGGTCAAACTGCCGGATCACCTGCCCGAGGAGGTTGCCGCCGAACGGCTGCAACGGCTCATCGAGGTGGTGCGCGCCCAGGCGCGGGGGCGTAACATGGCCCGGGTCGGATCGGTGCACGAAGTATTGGTGGAGCGGCCCGCCAAGCGTGGGACGCTCTTGCTCGGCCGCACCCGGGGCAATAACCTCGTCCTGCTCGAGCTGCCGGCAGAGGCCATCGGACAGTACCACCAGGTCCGGCTCACCGGCACCACGGGCTCAACTTTTACGGGCGCCATTCTCGCGCCCCAACTTGCGCTGCTGCCATGCTGATTCACAACAAGGTCGAAGAGCACGCCCAGGAAGCTTACCAGACCCTGCGCGGTCATTTTCCGGAGTTCTGTGGCTGCGAAATCTGCCAAGCCGACGTGCTGGTGTTCGCGCTGAATCGGCTGCCGGCGCGGTATGTGGCCAGCCAGGAGGGCCGGGTGATCACCGAGCTGAATCTGGACAAGCAACAGAACCGGGCCGGCATCGATGTGGCGGTGATGGAGGGCTTCCGCAAAGTCATGGCCTCCCCGCGCTGCAAGCAGACAGCCGTTCGGCCCCCCGCGACATGAGGAGCCATTGGGGCCCCTGAGGCCCCCCGCCTCCGTGCTCCTGGTGCTTTGCTTCGAGGCCGGTCTCGCGACCGGCCTCGCGCGTTTTCCGGCTCCGCTGATCGTCATTCTTGCCCTGATGGCCGCGGCCCTGCTGGCCCATGGCCGCTGGTTCGGGTGGCTTCCCGCCGGTGTCGCACTCGGTTTCGGGCTGGGCATCATCGCGCGCGCACACAGCCGCAGCTCCTGCCCCGCGACCATGCTCCCGGCCCCTGCGACCTTGACCATTCGGCTGCTCGAGCCGGTCACGGACGGCCTCGCCGCCGCGGCGCTGCCCCGCAGCCGCTGCCACGGCGCGCTCACCGTTCGCGTCCGAGCGCGCCAGCTAATGCCGGCGGGTACCAGCTGGAGGGTCACGGGACGCTGGCTCCCCCTGCCGCGGTTCGGTGGCCGGCCCGATGGAATCTTCGTGGTCACCGAGCTTGCGGCGCGACCGGGGACAGCGGGTCCTTCGGCGCGGCTGCGCAGCTGGCTGGCGCGCACCGCGCTGCGGCTCTACGGTAGCCGCGCGGGACTGGTCGAAGCGCTTCTGGTGGGCCGGCGCGGCGGCATCGACCCGGGGCTCAATGCCGCCTTTGCGCGCTCCGGTCTGGTACATCTGCTTTCCATCAGCGGCTTCCACGTCGGCATCGTGTTCGGCTGGGCCCTGCTCCTGCTCCGCGTGCTGCGGGTCCGCCGCACCACGGCCAGCGCGACGGCCACGGCGCTCGTGCTGGGCTACGTGTTCTTTCTGGGCTGGCCTCCGCCGGCCGCGCGCGCGGCGCTCCTGTGTGCCCTCGGCGCCTGGTCGTTCGCGCGCCAGCGGCATCCTTCCCCGCTGGCCTTGCTGGCGCTGACCTGTCTCGGCGTGACTCTGCTCGATCCCTGGGCCCTCTTCGACCTGGGAGGCTGGCTCTCAGCCTCCGCTTTCTGGGGCGCGCTGAGCTTTACGCGCTGGAGCGATCGAAGTCTGGGACCGGCCGCCGGGTGGCGGATGCTCTTCGCCTCGCTGGGAGCGACCCTCGCCACGGCCCCCTTCACCGCCGCGGCGCTCGGCTCGGTGGCGCTGGCAGGCATCGCGCTCAATTTCGCCGCCATTCCGCTCGCGGCCCTCGCGGTGCCGGCCGTGCTCGCCAGCGTCCTCCTCGCGCCGCTGGCGATCCCGGTGGCGTCCGCCCTCGCCGCCGGAGGCGGACTCGGATTGGCCGGGCTCGAATTCCTGGCGCGGACCGGCAGTGCGTTTCCGTTCGGTGCGATCAGCGGCCCGGGGGGCTGGGCGGTTGCGTTGCCTTGGGCCGCGCTGCTGCTCGCGGCCCGCTGGACCATGGGCCGCCGCAATACGTCCCGGCGCGCCGCGCTGCGGCTGGGCTGGCTGGCGGTGTTCGCCGCGGGATTCACGGCGCTGCCGCGCGCTCGCTTGCGCTCGACTGACGAGGGCAACGGCCTCGCGCTACATTTCCTGAGCGTGGGTCAGGGCGATGCCGCGCTGATCCGTACGCCGGCCGGCCGCTGGATCCTGGTCGATGCCGGGCCGGCCGATGAGCGGCGCGACGCGGGACGGGACGTGGTGCTGCCGTTCCTGATCCGCCACGGTGTCACGCGGCTGGCCGCGTTCGTGCTGTCTCACGGGCATCTGGATCACGTGGGTGGAGCGGTCGCGGTGCTGCGGCAGGTCCCGGCCGACCTGATTCTCGAGCCCGCCGAGCCGGTCGCGGAGCCGCACTACCTGGGGATGCTCGACCTGGCGACCGAGCGCGGCTACCGCTGGAGCGCCGGCAGGGTAGGAGATTCGTTGCTCATCGACGGCGTGAGCCTCCGCGTGCTGCACCCGGATACCACCTGGGCGCGCTGGCACGAGGATCTCAACGACGATTCGGTGGTGCTGCTGATCCGCCGGGGAGCTTTCGAGGCGGTGTTCGCGGGCGATCTGGGGGTGCGGGCCGAATCGCTGCTCGCGGGCCAGGTGGGCCGGATCGATCTGCTGAAGGTCGGCCATCACGGATCGGCGGGTTCGAGCGGGGCGGCCTGGCTGGGCGAGCTTCGCCCCAAGGCGGCGGTGGTCAGCGTGGGGGTCAACCGCTATGGGCACCCGGCTCCGTCCGCGCTGGCCCGGCTCGCGGCCCAGGGCACCGAGGTCTGGCGCACCGATCGCGACGGAACGGTGAGCGTGACCGTCGCCGACTCCAGCATGACACTGCACGGCCGCCGGTTGACCCGGCAGTATCCCTTGCGGCCCTGAGGAAACGGCATGGCGTTCCCCGAAACTTCCGTCATCACGATCGAGCGCTTCATCATCGAGCAGGAGCGGCTCTACCCGGAAGCGACGGGTGAGCTGTCCAATCTGCTCTACGACATCGCGCTCGGCGCCAAGATCATCGCGGCCGCGGTCCGCCGCGCCGGCATCCTCAACATCCTGGGGTCGGCGGGGGCCGTCAACGTGCAGGGCGAGGAGCAGCAGAAGCTCGACGTCTTCGCCAACGAGGCGCTCAAGAACTCGATGAGCCATACTGGGCGGGTCTGCGTGATGGCCTCCGAGGAGGACGAAGAGGTCATCAGCGCGGACGGCCACGGACCGCGCGGCAAGTACGCCGTGCTCTTCGATCCGCTCGACGGGTCCTCCAACATCGACAACAACAATCCCGTCGGCACCATCTTCAGCATCTACCGCCGGGTCTCCATGGAAGGCAACGGCACCCTGAGCGATGTGCTGCAGCCGGGGCGGAACCAGGTGGCCGCGGGTTATGTGATGTACGGCTCCAGCGTCATGATGGTCTACACCACCGGGCAGGGCGTGCACGGCTTCACCCTCGATCCCACCATCGGCGAGTTCGTGCTGTCCCATCCGGATATCCGCACCCCGGAAACCGGGATGTACTACAGCGTCAACGAGAGCTATTTCGGCCGCTGGAGCAAGCCCATCCAGCGCGCGGTGCGCGGCTTCCACGGCGATTTTCCGGAGCGCATGCCGGCCAAGAACAGCCGTTACATCGGCGCGCTGGTGGCCGACTTCCACCGCAACCTGGTGTCCGGGGGGGTCTTTCTGTACCCCGCGGAAACCAACAAGCCGCAGGGCAAGCTCCGGCTCTGCTACGAAGCCAGCCCGCTCGCGTTCATCGCCGAGCATGCCGGAGGCGCCGCCACCGACGGAATCAAGCGGATTCTCGATCTGGTGCCCCGGGAGCTGCATCAGCGCACGCCGCTGGTCATCGGTTCCCGGCATGATGTCGAGTTCGTCGCGGAGATGCTGCGCGAGACGCCGGCTTGAATCCTTCGCTGCTCCCCGTCCGGCCGCTCTACGGCCCCGCCGATTGGCAGGGCGACCCCGGCGAGCCCGGCGTATGGCCCTATCTGCGCGGCATCCAGCCCAGCATGTACACCGGCCGCCTCTGGACCATGCGGCAGTATGCCGGGTTCGGCACCGCCGAAGAGACCAATGCCCGCTTTCGCGCCCTGCTGGCCGCGGGGCAGACCGGGCTCTCCACCGCCTTCGACCTGCCCACCCAGATGGGCTACGACTCCGATCACCCGATGGCCGCCGGCGAGGTCGGCCGGGTTGGCGTCGCCATCGACACGGTGGACGATCTGGCCCGGTTGTTCGAGGGCATTCCGCTGGAACAGGTCTCCACCTCGATGACCATCAACGCCACGGCGGGCATTCTGCTCGCCATGTACGTGGTGGTCGGTGAGGAGCGCGGCGTCCCGCGCGCCAAGCTGTCGGGGACCATCCAGAACGACATTCTCAAGGAGTACATCGCGCGGGGTACCTACATCTTCCCGGCCGAGCCCTCGCTGCGGCTGATCGCCGACATCTTTCGCTTCGTGATCGACGAGCGGATGAGCTTCAATCCGATCTCGATCAGCGGTTACCATATGCGCGAGGCCGGGGCGACCGCGGTGCAGGAGGTCGCCTTCACCCTGGCCAACGCCTGCGAGTACGTGGCTCGTGCGCTGGCCCGCGGCCTTCGCATCGAGCAGTTCGGGCCCCGGCTGTCCTTCTTCTTCGCCGCGCACAACGATCTGTTCGAGGAAGCCGCGAAGTTCCGCGCGGCGCGCCGGCTGTGGGCCCGGCTGGCGCGCGAACGGTTCGGGGCCGACGACGCGACCTGCAAGCTGCGCTTTCACAGCCAGACCGGCGGGGTCACGCTCCAGGCCCAGCAGCCCTTGAACAATGTGGTGCGGGTGGCGGTGCAGGCCCTCGCGGCCACCCTGGGCGGAACCCAGTCGCTGCACACCAATGGGTTCGACGAGGCCCTGGCCCTGCCTTCGGCCGAGGCGGCGACCCTGGCGCTGCGAACCCAGCAGATCCTGGCCTACGAGAGCGGGATCCCCCGCACGGTGGATCCGCTCGCGGGCAGCTACTACGTCGAGGCGCTCACCGACCAAATCGAGCTGGAGGCCAGGGCGCTGCTCGCGGAAGTCGACGCGCTGGGTGGGGCGGCGCGCGCCATCGAGGCCGGCTTTTTCCAGCAGCGGATCGCCGAGAGCGCCTATGAGCTGCAGAAGGCGCTCGAAGCCGAGCAAGTGACGGTGGTAGGCGTCAACCGCTTCCGCTCCGACGAGCCGCCGCCCCGGATTGCCATACCCGACTACTCGGGGCTCGAGGCGCGCCAGCGGGAGGCCCTCGCCGCGGCCCGGCGCCGGCGCGATCCCGCGGGGGTAACGGCCGCGCTGGCGGAGCTGGCCGCCGCGGCGGCGGGCAGCGAGCAGCTGATGCCCCCGCTCATCGCGGCGGTCCGCAGTCGCGCCACGCTCGGCGAAATCAGCGACACCCTGCGCGCCGCCTGGGGCACCTACCGGCCCTGACAGGAGGCCGCCTGGCTCTGACGCCCGTTTCCCATCACCTCAGCGTCCCGCGCACCGCCCGCTACCTGACCCTGGGCGAGAGCGAGGGCGCCGCCGAGATCTGGTACCTGCTGCACGGCTACAGCATGCTCGCGGCCAGCTTCCTCCGCCAGTTCGAAGCCGCCGCACGGCCCGGACGGCTGCTGGTGGCTCCGGAAGCGCTGTCGCGCGCCTACTTCGAGGAGGCAGGAGCGCGCCGGGTCGGCGCCTCCTGGATGACCAAGGAGGATCGCGAGGCGGAAATCGAGGACTACGTGCGCTACCTCGATGTGCTCGACGAGCAAATCCGGCTCGGCGCGGCCGACGCACCGCGCGTGGAGGTCCACGCCTTTTCGCAGGGAACCGCGACCGCGTGCCGCTGGGTCGCCTTCGGGCGTCCGCGGGTGGACCGGCTGGTGCTGTGGAGCGGGGGAGTGCCGCCCGATCTGCCGCTGGCTCAGTACGGCAGCGCCCTGACCCGGGCCGGACTCACCCTCGCCGTGGGGACGCGGGATCGCTATATCCCCGAAGCGGAAGTCGATCGCGAGCAGGCGCGATTGGCCGCCGCCGGCATGCTCCCGGTCGTGCACCGCTTCGAAGGCGGCCACCGGATCGATCCTGCTCTGCTGCACACCTTCGCTGAGGAGCCGGCATGACGACGCTGACCGAATCGCTCGCCGCCATTTTCAGCCGCGAGCTCACCACCCTGCGCATGGAAATCGAAGCCTACCCGACCGACGCGGCGCTCTGGCGGATGCTGCCGGGGATCGCCAACTCGGGTGGGACGCTGGCGCTGCACCTGACCGGGAACCTGCAGCACTTCATCGGCGCGGTGCTCGGCAAGAGCGGCTTCGTGCGCAACCGCGACGCGGAGTTTGCCTTGCGCAATCTGTCGCGCGCGGAGCTGGTGCGGCAGACCGAAGCCGCCAAGGCCGTGGTGAGCCAGACCCTGCAAGCCCTCGACCCCGCGCACCTGCAGGAGCCCTATCCCGAGCCGGTCGCCAAAGTGCAGCTCGACACCGGCGACTTTCTGGTGCACCTGTCGGCGCACCTGAGCTATCACCTGGGGCAGCTGGACTATCACCGCCGCATCGTGACGGGAGGCGTTCCCCTGGGCGGCGCCCTGTCGCCCACCCGGCTGGCTTCGGCTTCCGGCTAGCCGGAGCCTCGGAATTCACGGCGACGGAGCAGCCCATGAAGTAGATTTCTCCCCGAGGATGTCAAGCTTACCCAGTGAGGAGAATCGCTATGCTCGAACGACGAGGCTTCTTGGGCGCCCTGATGGGAGCAGGAGCGGCGCCACTGCTGTTGGGAAAGTCGGCCCTCCAGAGCGAGAGCTCGGGCTGGTGGCCGCCCGCATCCGCGGGACTTGCGGATGAGCCGTGGGACATGTCCTGGCTCGATCGCCTTACCGGGAAGCACAAGCAGGTGTTCGATTTCAGCGACATGGATATGGGTCTCGTGGTCGTGAAGAACTGGCTGGATGCCCATGAGACGGTGTACGGGCTGAAGCACCCGCAGGTGAACGCCGTGGTGGGCATCGGCGGCCATGCCTTTCCGGTCAATGCGAGCGACGAGCTCTACCGGAAGCTCCCGATCGGCGAGCTCTGGAAAGTGAACGATCCCGAGAGCGGCAAGCCGGCCCTGCGGAATGTCTTTCTGGAAGGCGGCAAGGCGCCGCCCTATCTCGGCGCCGGGGTGCGTCCGCTCCAGGCGCGCGGCGCGATCTTCTGGATGTGCAATAATGCCCTACATGGCGTGGCGGCCCGCATCGGGGCCGTGGTGAAGCGGCCGCAGCCGGAGCTCTATGCGGAGCTCAGGGCGGGGCTCAATCCCGGCGTCATCGTAGTGCCGGCCCATACCATGCTGATCGGATTGTGTCAGGAACGCGGCTGTTCCTACGAAGCCCTTTGAGGAGAATCCCCATGTTCGCTCGAAGCATCCTCGGTCTCTCGCTGCTGGCGACCTCTCTGACCGCCCAGGTCCCGGCTCCCCCCGCCCCCGAGCAGCAGATTGCCGCTGCGGTCTCCGCGCTTCCCACCGAGGAGCGGGGAGGCGCTACGGTGCTCGGGTACGATGCCGCCGGGAAGCTGGTCACCCTGCGCAAGGGCAGCGGCGAGATGACTTGCCTCGGCCATAATCCGAAGGACGACACCTTTCACGTCGCGTGCTATCACAACGCGATGGAGCCCTTCATGGCGCGGGGACGCGCGCTGCGCGAGTCCGGCGTCACCGGGGCGCAGGTCGACTCGGTGCGTTTCAAGGAAGTCCGCGAGGGCAAGCTCCTCATGCCCAAGGGACCGGCGGTGATGTACCAGTATTTTGGCGGCAGCTTCGACGCGGCCACCGGCGAAGTCAGCGGCTCCCGGGCGCTCTACGTCGTTTATATCCCCTCGGCCACCGCGAAGTCCACGGGGCTCTCGGCCAAGCCATCGGCCACCGCGCCCTGGATCATGTTCCCGGGCACGCCGAAGGCGCACATCATGTTCACGCCCAAGATGTGACCGGTCAGTTGACGACGATGGTGCTCGAGACGACGGAGGTGAGCCCCGCGGAGCTGAAGATCAGGGTGTAGCTGCCCGCCTTGCTGAGCTTGAGGTTGGAGAAGGTGGCGGTCCCGTTGCCGCTGGTATTCACCGTCAGGGTTCCCCCGAGGGTTCCTCCGGACGGCCCGGTCGCGATCGCGGCGGTGACCGGGATGCCGCTCTTGTTCACCGCGTTTCCCTCCGCGTCGCGCACCTGGATCACCGGCAAGCGAAGGAACACGACCCCCACCAGCGCGGTGCTGGGGGGTTGGGTGGTAATGGTCAGCTGGCTGGCTGGGCCGGCGACCAGGCTGATGTTTCCCGAGGTCACCGCGGGTCCGCCTGCCGCGGTAAAGCTCAGTTTGTAAGTGCCGATCGTGCCGCGGATCAGCAGATCGCTGAAGCTGGCGATGCCGGTGGCCGCGGTGATCGCCGTCGTCGTTCCCCCCAGCGTGCCATTGCCCGAGGCGATCGCCGCGGTGACGGTCACCCCGGCGATGGGGTTGGTCGAGGCGTCGGTCACCACCACCGCGGGTTGCCGGGTGAGCCGCACCCCGCTCTGCGCCGACGCCGCCGGCTGAGTGGTAATCTGCACCTTGGCCGGCACGGCGCTCACGTCGAAGGGCGTGCTGATCGCGGCGTTGAGCCCCGTCGCCGAGGCGAACAGGGTGTAGCCAACCCCGGTGCGATTCAGGCTCAGGTCGCTGAAGGTGGCGATCCCGCCCACTGCGGTCACCGTGGCAGTTCCCGCTAACGTGGCGCCCGACGGGTTGGTGGCCAGCGCGATGGTGACCGAATGGCCGGCGCTCGTCACTGTGTGCAGCAGGTCATCCTGGATGGCGACGCGGATGGCCGGGACGATCACGTGCCCCAGCAGCGTGGAGATGGGCTGTTGCAGGAACCCGAGGCGCGTGGCGGGGCGAGGAGCGACCGAGACTTTGGTGGTCCCCGATTTCCCTCCGGTGGACGCGGTGATGGTGACCGGGCCCCCATCGGCCTGCGCGATGACCAGCCCATCGGTCGTAACCGGAGCGATCGAGGGTGCGCTCGATTGCCAGAAGAAGCTCCTTCCGGCCAAGGTGCCGCCCGCGGCATCGTAGGCGGTAGCCGTGAGCCTCATCGTGCCACCAACGGACAGATTCACGGGATTGGGCGTTACCGTGATGCGCGCCACCGGCACGGGTGTGACGCTGATCGCCGCGGCGCCCTCCACCCCGTCAACCGTCGCGCTTATCGCCACGGGGCCGCCCACGGCCAGGGCCCGAGCCATCCCGGTCGCCGAGACCGACACGATGCTGGGGGCGCTGGACGACCAGGTAACCTCACGGGCGGGCAGCTCGAGCCCGCCGGACGTCTTGGGAGTCGCCGTCAGCTGAAGGGTTTCCTGCGGTCCGATCGAGGCGCTGGGCGGTGTTACTTCGACGGTCGCGACCAGCAACACGTCGGCTACGCCGTCTGACTGGCCACACGCTGGGACCAGCAGAAGCGACAGAAGCCCGAGGAAGCGGCGAAGAGGAATAACCCACCCCACGGATGCGAAATCACCAGACCACGAAGTGGGGACGGTCAGGAAGGCTGCAACAGCACGTGAGATGCGATCCATCGCGGCGGCTTTGACGAGTTGGGCGGAAAATCGAACAGTAGGGTCGCTAGTTCACCGTAATGATCCACGAGACGACCGGAGTGAGCGCCCCGGAACTGAAGATCAGCGTGTAGCTGCCTGCCTTGCTGATCTTCAGGTTGCTGTAGGTGGCGGTTCCGTTGTTGGTCGTATTGACCGTCAGGGTGCCGCCCAGCGTTCCGCCGCCCGTGCCGGTATCGATGGCCGCCGTCACCGCAAAGCCGCTCTGGCTCACGTTGTTGCCCGCCGCGTCCTTCAGCCGGATGACCGGCTGCTGCAGGAACGAGACACCCGCAAGGGCCGAAGCGGACGGCTGGGTCACGATGACGAGCTGGCTGGCCGGTCCGGCCGTGAGATTGATGGTGCTCGAGGTGACCGTCGGAGCCCCTGTCGTCGAGAAGCTCAGGGTGTGACTGCCGATCAGCCCGCTGATCGAAAGATCCGTAAAGCTCGCCACGCCGCTGCTGTTCGAGATTGCCGTCGTCGTTCCGCCCAGCGTGCCGCCTCCCGTCGCGATGACCACCGTTACCGTGATTCCGCTTACCGGAGCATTGGAGGCATCCCTGACCAGGATCACTGGCTGCCGCGCGAAGACGACACCGCTCTGGGCGGTCGAGGAAGGCTGGGTCGTGATGCTGAGCTGACTCGCGCTGGCGGTGACCGTGATCTTGTTGGAGATCACCGCCGGAATCCCCGCGGCGCTGAAATCGAGGGTCCGGTCGCCCGAGGATCCGGTGATCGAAAGATCGGTGAACGCGGCGGCGCCGCTCGCATTGGTGGTCGCCGTCGCGGTCCCGCCCAGGGTCCCGCCCCCGGACGCGATCGCTGCGGTGACCACCACTCCGGCCACCGGATTGTTCGCCGCGTCGGTGGCCTGCACTACCGGCTGCTGGGGGAACACCGTGCCGCTTGGCACGCTGCTCGAAGGCTGGGTGGTGATGGCGAGCTGCGTCGCCGCGCCGGCGCCGACGCTGATGGTGCCCGAGGTGACGGTGGAAACGCCCGGCGCGCTGAAGCTCAGCGTCCGGATGCCGGGTGCCCCGGTGATCATCAAGTCGGTAAAGCCGGCCGAGCCGTTTGCGGCGGAAACCGCCGTCAAGGTCCCGCCGAGAGTTCCCGCGCCGGACGCGATCGCGACGGTGACCACGATGCCGCCGACCGGGTTGCCCCCGGCATCCGTCACCTGAATTACCGGCTGCTGCGGGAAGATGCTGCCGCTGGTGACGCTGCTCGACGGCTGGGTGACGATGCCGAGCTGGCTTGCGCTCCCCGCGGTCACCGCGATGGTGTTCGAAACCGCACTGACGTATCCCGAGGCCGCAAAGACCAGCGTCCGGTTCCCCGCGGTGCCCTGGATCGAAAGGTCGCTGAAACTCGCCGCGCCCGCCGTGGTGGTGGCGATGGTCACCGTACCGCCCAGCGTGCCGCCGCCGGTCTGGATCGAGGCGGTGACCAGCACTCCGGCCTGGGCGACGGGGTTGTTGGCGCCGTCGCGCAGCTGCACGACCGGCTGGCTGGGGAATACCACCCCGCTGGCGACCGTAGCGGAAGGCTGTGTAGTAATGGCGAGGTTGGTGCCGCCGCCGGCGCCCAGCACGATGGTGTT
Source organism: Gemmatimonadales bacterium (assembly GCA_036566495.1). Classification (GTDB taxonomy): domain Bacteria; phylum Gemmatimonadota; class Gemmatimonadetes; order Gemmatimonadales; family GWC2-71-9; genus JABFSM01. The sequence goes on from DATCWE010000136.1 coordinate 22,529, forward strand.
CGAAGTCGCGGAGGCCAGGCCGGAGCCCGCAAATCGCAGCACGTAGCTCCCGGCGGGCCCGGTCAGGCTCAGATTGGTGTACCGGGCCAGTCCGGTCCCATCGGTGGTCACCACCGTGGTGCCCCCGAGCGAGGCACCCGCAGGACCCGACGCGATGGACGCAGTGATGGCGACTCCGCCCTGATCCACCTCATTGCCCGAGAGGTCCAGCAGCTGGACCGCGGGCTGCCGGACCAGGGGGACTCCGCTCTGCGAGCTGCTCGATGGCTGGGTCACCACGCTGAGGGCAGTGGGGAGGCCGGCGCCCAGCGCGATGGTTCCGGAGGTGATGGACAGGATGCCGGCGGCGCTGAACGCGACGGTGTAGTTGCCGGCGGTCCCGGTCAGCACCAGGTTGGAAAACGAGGCGGCTCCGGAGCCGTTGGTGGTGGCGGTAGTGCCGCCGCTCAGGGCACCGGGGCCCGAGGCGATCGACGCGGTGATCACGATCCCGGCGAGGGCCACCGGGTTTCCCGCTCCGTCGCGCAGTTGCAGGACCGGCGTGGGGCTCAAGGCGATCCCGCTGCGCGCCGTGGTGGGGGGAGCCGTGGAGAAGCTGAGC
>DATCWE010000217.1:0-9432 GCA_036566495.1 Gemmatimonadales bacterium
GATGGCGAGCGCGCTGAGCAGCACCGCGACCAGCGCCCGGCCGAAGACCGGCGCCCGGGAGCGCAACGAGAGGGCCGCGAACACCGCGGCCAGCACCAGCCCGCTGGCCCACAGCAGCTCGAGGCCCGGCTCGGGCGAGCCCGTAAAGGAGAGGCCCAGCGCGACGCCGGCTGCCACCAGCCAGAACAGCTCGCGCAGCGTCCGCGGCCGCGAGAGCAGGGTGAGCAGGACAAAGGGCGCCAGCACGAAGAGCGGCGGAGCCAGCAGGAGATAACCCGCCAGCACCGCCGCGGCACCGAAGCTGACGCGGCGTCCCGGCCGGGAAGCCGCGACGTCCATCAGCCGTGATAACCCTTGATGTACGGCAGCAGCGCGAGGTATCTGGCGCGCTTGATGGCCACCGCGAGCTGCCGCTGATGGCGGGCCGACACGCCCGACAACCGGCGCGGCAGAATCTTGCCGCGTTCGGTCAGGAAGCGGGACAGCAGCTTGTCGTCCTTGTAATCCACGATGCGAATGCGCAGCTCGGCGATCGGGTCGCCCTTCTTCTGGCGGCTCACTCTTCCTCCTCGTAATCGGCCCGCACCGGCGCGGCCTGGGCAGGTGTCGGCGGCTCGTCGTTCAGGACCACCAGGTGGCGGATCACCCCTTCGTCCAGCTTCACCGCCCGCTCGAACTCGGGCAGCGCCGCCGGCTCCGCGTCGAAATTGGCGATGACGTAATAGCCGGTCTCGTGCTTGCGGATCGGGTAGGCGAGCGTGCGCTTGCCCCAATGATTGAACTGGGGCTCGTTGCCCTCGACCTGAACCAGGGTCTGGAAGTGGGAGAGTTTTTGCTTGATGGTCTCTTCGTCCAGGGAAGGATCGAAGATGTAGACCACCTCGTAGGGATGGGCCATGACACCGTCCTTTGGTCGTAGGCGCCCGGGTCCTGGTGCGGGAGTCCGGGAGGAGGATTTTGGAGGCCGTAATATAAGCGGGAACCAGGAAATCCGGGAAGCCGCGCTATTTTCCCCTAATCATGCTCCTCACCTCCATCCAGATCGGCCAGACCCGTAGCTACGGCACGCCCGGCGCCGCCAATCCGCTGGAGCGCCCCTGGACCAGCGCGATCCTCAAGGAGCCCGTGCGCGGGCAGTTGTGGGCGGGCAGGGAAGGCCTCTCTGGGGACCAGCAGTACGATCGCACCGGGCACGGCGGCCCCGACCGCGCGCTGCTGATGTATTCGGCGGAGCACTACCCCCGCTGGCGGCAGGAATGGGGTCGTAAGGATTTGGCCGCGGGGGGGTTCGGCGAGAACCTCACCGTCACTGGGCTCAATGAAGACAGCGCCTGCATCGGCGACGTTTACCGGATCGGCGCGGTCCGCGTCGAGGTCTCCTCCCCTCGCTCCCCCTGCGCCAACCTCTCCCGGCTCCACGGCATCCCGGAGCTGGTGAAGACGATCGTGCAGAACCATCGCTCGGGCTGGTACCTCAGGGTGTTGCAGGAGGGCTGGCTCGAAGCGGGCATCCCGCTCGAACTGGTGGACCGGCCCTTCCCGCAGTGGACTATCCGGCGCGCCGCCAACGTGAAGCGGCTGCGGGCGGATCTCCCCGAAGAGGCCAGGCTGCTGGCGGCCTGCCCGGCGCTGCAGTCGGACTGGAGGGAAAAACTGGCCACTCCCTGAGCGGGAGAGCGACGGGACGCGGCTTCGGCTCAGACGTTGAAGCGGAACAACATCACGTCGCCGTCCTGCACCACGTACTCTTTCCCCTCCGCCCGCGCGAGCCCCTGCTCCCGCGCGCTCTTCCAGCCGCCGACCCGGGCGAAGTCCTCGTAGCTTACCGTTTCCGCGCGGATGAACCCCTTCTCGAAGTCGGAATGGATCACCCCGGCGGCGACGGGAGCCCGGTCCCCCCGGTGGATGGTCCAGGCTTTGACTTCCTTTTCTCCGGCCGTGAAATAGCTCATCAGGCCGAGCAGGTGATAGGCCGCGTTCCCCAGGCGCACCAGGCCGGACTCCGCCAGGCCGAGGGCCTCCAGGAAGGGCTGGCGGTCCTCCGCCGACAGCTCGGAGAGCTCCATCTCCACCTTGGCGGAAAAGGTCACCACTTCGGCCGTTTCGCCGTCTTTGGCGATGGAATCGCGCAGCGCCTGCGCATAGGCCTCGCCCGCCGCGAGGTCGTCCTCTCCGGTATTCGCGGCGTACAGCACCGGCTTTGCGGTGAGCAGGTTGAAGCCGCGGCACAGGACCTGTTCTTCCGCGCTCAGCGCCACCGCCCGGGCCGGCTGACCGGTGGAGAGCGCGTCGCGCAGGCGCTCGAGCAGGTGGGCTTCCAGCTTGACCTGGGCTTCGCCGCCCTTCGCAGCGCGCGAGGTCTTCTCCAGCCGCTTCTCGACCACCGCGAGATCCGCGAGGCCGAGCTCGAGGTTGATGATCTCGCGGTCGCGCACTGGATCGATGTCGCCCAGCGCGTGCTGCACGTCGGGATCCTGGAAGCAGCGGATCACGTGCACGATCGCGTCCACCTCGCGGATGTTGTTGAGGAATTGGTTGCCCAGCCCTTCGCCCTGACTGGCCCCCTGGGCCAGGCCGGCGATGTCCACGAATTCCACCGTGGCAGGCACCGTCTTCTTGGGCTTGACGATCTCAGCGATCACGTCGAGCCGCCGGTCCGCCACCGGCACGATCCCCGAATTGGCTTCGATGGTGGCAAAGGGGTAGTTGGCCACCGCCGCCTTCGCCGAGGTGAGCGCGTTGAAGAGGGTCGACTTGCCGACGTTGGGGAGACCGACGATGCCGAGGCGTAGCACGGGATTCAGGACTCAGGATTGAGGAGGGAAGGCCCACCCGGCCGGTTGTGACGACTCATTGCCTTCTCGATGCCCTCCTCGAGCCAGCACTCGACGGCCTCGCACATCGGATCGAGCAAGCCATCGAGCTGAGTCCGTTCTTCCGGCGTAAAACGGTCGAGCACGTAGTCGGCCAGGTCGTCATAATCCATCGGTCGCGGGCCGACCCCGATGCGCAGCCGGGCGTAATCCTGCCGGAGCAGCGCTCCTTCGACGCTCTTGAGCCCGTTGTGCCCTCCGGCGCTGCCGGCGCCCCGCAGCCGGAACCGGCCGAAATCCAGGGCGACGTCGTCCACCAGCACCAGCAGGTCGCGGGCAGGGTCGAACTCCGGCAGGGCTCGCAGCGGCGCGAGCACGGCGCCGCTGCGATTCATGTAGGTCTGCGGCTTGATGATCTGGATGGGTGCGCCGCCCCGTTCGCCCTCGGCCACCCGGGCGGGCCCCTGCCGGCGGAAGCCGCCAAGCCTCCACCGCTGGGCCAACCGATCGGCCAGGAGGAATCCCGCGTTGTGCCGCGTGTCCTCGTATTCGGGGCCTGGATTCCCCAGGCCCAGAATGGTGCGCAGCGCCTACTCCTTCCCCTTGCCCTTGGGCGCCGGCTCGGTCGCGCCCTCCTCGCCCTCCTCGCCCTCTTCCTTCGGCTTGCGGATGAGCTCGGGCTCCGCCACGGCCGCCGCTTCGGGCGTCGGGGCTACCACTTCCTCGGCGCGCGGCGCCACCACGGTGCAGACCGTCACCCGCGCATCGGTCATGATCTCGAGATGGGGGAACTGCAGCTCCCCGACGTGAATGGACTGCCCGATGTTGAGGGCCGTGACGTCCACCTCGAGGTGCTCCGGGATGTCCGCCGGGAGCACCTTCACCTGCAGCGCGTGGGTGGTCTGGTCGAGCACCCCCCCGAAGTTGCGCACGCCCTCGGGGATGCCCACGAAGTGCACCGGAACCTCGACGGTGATCTTCTCGTCGGCATGCACCTCGTAGAGATCGAGGTGGATGATGTCGGCCGGGCGGACCGGATTGCGCTGGATCTCGCGAATCAAGGCCTTTACCGGAGCGCGGCCCTCGACGTTGACGTCCACCAGCGTGGTGGCCGCCGAGATTTCCGTGAGCAACCGGGTCAGCGCGGTCGTGTCGACGGCCAGCGGCTCGGGATCCCGGCCGCGGCCGTAGATCACCGCCGGGATCTTGCCGTCCCGCCGGAGCGAGCGCGCCGGCCCCTTGCCGGCCTTGTCCCGCGTGGTCGCTTCGAGAGTCGCTTGTCGTGCCATGGCCCTGGTTCCTTCCTCAATCGAACAGCGAGCTGACCGACTGGTCGCTGTGGGTATAGCCGATCGCCTTGGCGAGGATGCCGGCGATGGAGAGCACCTTGAGCTTGTCGAATTGCTTTTCCGGCGGGAGGTGGATGGTGTTGGTCACCGCCACCTCGGCCACCGGGGCCTCACTCAGCCGCTGCACCGCGGGCCCGGAGAACACCGCGTGGGTGGCGCAGAGGTAGATGTCGCGCGCGCCCAGCCGCTTGAGCGCGTGCGCGGCTTCGACCATCGTCCCGGCGGTGTCGATCATGTCATCCGGGATGATGCAGTCGCGTCCCTCGACGTCGCCCACCACGTTCACCGCTTCCGCCACGTTCGCCGCGGTGCGCCGCTTGTCGATGATCGCGAAGGTGGCGTCCAGGCGTTTGGCGTAGCCGCGCGCCATCTTGGCGCCGCCCACGTCGGAGGCCACCACCGCGAGGTTCTTGAGCCCCTTCTGCCGGTAATGCGCCGTAAACACCGGCGCGGCGTACAGATGATCGACCGGCAGGTCGAAGAACCCCTGCAGCTGGTGCTGATGGAAGTCCATGGCCAGCACGCGGTCGGCCCCGGCCGTGGAGATCATGTTGGCCATCAGCTTGGCGCTGATCGCGACCCGGGGCTGGTCCTTGCGGTCCTGCCGGGCATAGCCGAAGTACGGAATCACCGGAGTAACCCGCGCCGCGCTGGCCCGGCGGGCCGCGTCCATCAGGATCAGCAGCTCGATCAGGTTGTCGCCCGGCGGATTGGTCGGCTGGATGATGTACACATCGCGGCCGCGCACGTTCTCGTCGATCTTGACGAAAATCTCGCCGTCGGAGAACCGCCGGATCGTGGCCTTGCAGAGTGACGCGTTCAGCTCGGTCGCCACCTCTTCGGCGAGCGGCCGGTTGGCCGTGCCGCTTAAGAGGAGCATCGGATTCCGAGCGATCGACTCGTTCGGCAGGGCCATAGCCCTTAAGTATAGTCTGGAGAGGGGTTTAAGGTCAAACCTCAGGGCAGGGGGGTGGGGCATCAGTTTGGCGTGTCACAAACCGCAAGAGTGACCGACTTTCACCTGATGCACTACCGGCAGGGGCGCGGCGGCAATGAGCCGTTCGGGGCCGTTCTTGCGCCTGTAGGAGTACTCCCCCTCGCGAGCTCTCATGGTAAGAGTCGTCCTCAAGCATCTCAACGGACCACGCGCGGCACAGGCCGACGTGCTCGAAATCGATTTGCGCAACGAGGTAGTCCTCGGCCAGGCGGGTGCCGCGTTGCTGCGGCTGGCCTCACCGGGAGGTGATCGGGGCGGGAGCTGGCAGGCGCGCATCATCCCGGTCGAGGGAAGCGGCCAGCGCTTTGTCCTGGTGGATCTCGACAGCCCCGCAGGGATCTATGTGAATCGCAAGCGGGTGGCCGACGCGGTGCTGCTGCGGCCGGGGGACATCATTCAGCTGGGTGAGCAGGGCACCGAGCTCGAATTCAGCCTCGAAGCGCAGGCACCCTAAGGGGTGAGCCCCACCTTGATGCAACCGGCCCGCCGCTCGGCAAAGCGGTGATAGGCTGCCGGGGCTTCGTCCAGCGGCACTCGGTCGGTAAACAGGGCTGCGAGCTCGTCCTGTCGGCGCACGGCGAGCGGGAGCAGCTCGTCCATGTAAGCCCGGGCCGGGCAGCGCCCGATGCGGTAGGTCAGGTTCTTGTCGTAGGCCTGGCCCGGGGAAAAGCTGAAGCCGGCCTCGTGATGCACTCCCACCACCGCGATCGTGCCGCCCGGGCGAACCAGCTCGAACGCCAGGCGGCCGGCCTCGGGTGAACCCACCGCTTCCAGCACCGCATCGGCCCCGCGTCCGCCGGTCGCCTCCCGGATTCGCTCCACGGCGTGACCCGCGGTGATCGCGATGGGCATCGCACCCAGTCGCTCGGCCCACGCCAGCCGCTCGGGAACTGCGTCGAGCGCGAACACCCGATCGGCGCCGAGCTCGAGCGCTGCGAGGATGGCCATCAGACCCACTGGGCCGCAGCCCACCACCGCGCACACGGTATCCGAGGACACCGCGGCGAGAATGGCACAGTGGTATCCGGTCGCCAGCACGTCGCCCAGCAGGATGCCGGCCGTCGCGGGGAGGTCCTCGGGTAACCCGACCAGCGTGGCGTCGGCCAGCGGGACGCGCACCAGCTCGGCTTGCCCGCCGTGCAGGCCGCTGCCCCGCTCGACCCAGCCGAACAGTTGGCCGCGGGCACAGCGCGCCGGCAGGCCGCCCCGACAGTAGAAACAGTCCCCGCAGCTGGTGGTGAATGGGCTGACCACGCGGTCGCCCGAGCGAAAGCGGGTAACCTCCGGGCCTGCCGCGACGACGCGTCCGACGAATTCGTGTCCCATCACCGTGCCGGGATCGAGCCCCGTTTCGCGCCCATGCCAGACGTGCAGATCGGAGCCGCAAATCGCCGCCAGCTCCACCGCGACCAGCGCGTCGCTCGGTGCCAGCAGGGTGGGATCGGGGACCCGCTCGACGCGGAGGTCCTCGGGGGCGTGGAAGGTGACGGCTTTCACGGAGGGGTCATTGGCCCTGGTGGATTCGAACCACCATTCTCAGATCCAAAGTCTGATGTCCTGCCATTGGACGAAGGGCCAGAGACCTGAAAAGTAATCGGTGGCCGGTGACCAGTAACCGGTGCACCTACGAAGTTCGTGTCGCCGTCAGAGTACCATGCTTCTTCCCGAGCGCCATCCGCGCGTCGTCCCGCTCGCGCTCGGTCCGATAGACCGCAATCAGGGTCGAGCCCGACCCGGTCATGCGACAGAGCAGGGGGCCCGTTCGCGCCAGCGCCTCGAAGGCCTCACGCACCTGGGGTATTCGCCCGAACACCACCGATTCGAAATCGTTGCCCGCCATTCGTGCCACGTCGCTCCAGGTGGTCAGCGCCCCGCCGTCGAGCGCGAGCGCGCCGCGCCGAACCGTCGTGCTCCGCGCCCCGTCCAGCCAGTTGTAGGCCTCCGCGGTACCTACCGCGACCGGCGGAGTGACCAGCAGCACCGGCGCCGAGGGCAGCGCCGGCAGCGCCATAAGCCGCTCGCCGTGGCCCCAGCCGAGCGCGAGGGACGCCTGGCTGAAACAGAAAGGGACATCCGCCCCCAGCCGTGCCGCCAGGTGAAAGACCTCGGCCCGGGCGACGCTGTTGTCCGCCAGCTGGTTGACGGCGCGCAGGGCGGCCGCGCCGTCGGCCGAGCCGCCGCCCAGGCCGGCGCCGACCGGAATGCGCTTGCTCAGCGTGAGGTGAACCGCGAACGGCTTGCGCACCAGCTGCAGGATGGCTTCCGCGCCACGCACGGCCAGGTTTTCGGCGGCCGGGCCGCATTCTCCTCCCTCGACCTCCAGCGTAACGCCCTGGCCCGCCTCGCGGCGGACGGTCAGCGTATCGGCCAGCTCGAGCCGGCAGAACAGCGTCTCCAGCGAGTGATACCCGTCCGCCTCGCGGGCGAGCACCCGCAGGAACAGGTTGGCCTTGGCGTGCGCCTGCTCGGTAACGCTGTCGCTCATGTCCGGGCCGCGGTGGCGTCCTTGACGTGCAGGCCGGTGCGTACCAGCGAGTACAGACCGAGCAGCGTGATGGGAATGAAGGTCGTGATGTGATAGGTGATCCCGTAGGCGACGGCGATGTCCTTGGGCACCCCGAACAGCGCGAGCGAGGCCGCCACTACCAGCTCGAAGATCCCGAAGTAGCCGGGGCTGGACGGCGCGGCCACCCCGAACGCGAGCAGCGACTGCACCAGCAGGGCCCCGGCAAAGCCCACCTCGATTCCGAACGCGGCGAACGCGATGTAGAACGACAGCGCGTTGACCAGCCAGACCACCAGCGATCCCACTACGGCCAGCGCCAGCCGGCTCGGCGAACGCAGCACCGTGAGGCCGAGCGTCAGCCCGGCGATCAGCTTGACCACGCGATCGGCGATCCGCGGGAAAGGAATCAGGGCCCGGGTGATCCGTTCGGCGAGGCGGGGGAAGAGCACCACGAAGAGAGCGGCGACGAAGATCAGGACGCAGAGCACGCCGGCCCGCAGCGCCACCGTATCGAGGCGCGAGCCCAGAATGATCGTGTCCGCCGGCAATCCGGCCCGGAACAGGGCGACACCCAGTAGCGCCACCAGGGTCAGCAGGTCCAGCGCGCGCTCCACCGCGATGGAGGAAAAGGCGGCGCTCAGGGGAACGCCTCCCAGCCGGCTGGCGGCGTACGCCCGCAGCACTTCTCCCAGGCGCAGCGGCAGCGTGTTATTGGCCATGAAGCCCATCGCGGTGGCGTGCCACACGGCGCGCCAGGCTATCGGCGTGCCGTCGGGAGTATTGAGCAGCAGGCGCCAGCGCGCCGCCCGGATCAGGAAGTCGGCGGTGACCACCGCCACCGCCAGAATCAGGGGACCGGGACGCGACTCTTTGAGGTGGGTCAGGACGTCGGAAAGCGAGACCCCGTGCAGGACCCAATACAGCAGCGCGAGCGACACCAGCACGCCCAGTGCGGCAGTGAGCTGGCGCCGACCACCGCCCCGGGGCGCCGGCGCTTCAGCGCTCGTCGTCAAGCGCCAGCGGAACCAGGTCGAGGAGCTCGCCCAGCAGGCCGCGGATGTCGGCGAGCTGCTGCTCGGCGCGCAGCGCGGCATCGAGCTCGCGCCGCACATGGTTGGCGCGTTCCAGTGCCCGCCGTCCCCGGTACAACAGGGATTGGATCGCCACGGCCTCGGGTTCGGCGGCGCGCCCCGCGGCGATCGCCGCGGGACGTCCGCGCCCGAGCAGGCGGAAATAGCTGGACCAGGACTGCTCGAACGGTGTGTATGCCGGCTGGGCGTCGTAGCCGAGAGACTCGATCGGCACCGGCTCTGCTTCGAGCTCGGGCGCCAGCGACTCGATCGGGACAATTGGCGCTGCGTCTGGAACGCCCACTCCGCGGTCGAGCTCATCGCAGAGGGGAGCGAGCACGGCGGCGAGCGCAGCGTTTCCTTGCCCGGCCGCCTCCGTGAGCGCCGCCGCGGCACGGTCCAGCAAGCCGGCAACTCGGTCGCCATCCGGCAGCACTCGGCCCGCCATCGCCTCGCGATCCAGCAGGCGGAGGAAGGTCCCGGCGGCTCCGTCGACGCCCGGGCTGAGGGTCAGCCCGCGCAACGACAGGACCAGCGAGTGGAGCTGCAGTGCTCGCGCCGGACCGGGCGGACCACCCCGCAGCAGGGCCGCGCCATGGCGCAGCCGGTCCGCCAGGCTCACCAGCTCGACCGCGGTATCCGTCTCCTGGCGCGGCTTGCTCGCCGGAGTGCCGCGCTGCACGATCGGGGCGGGGTC
>DATCWE010000224.1:0-2110 GCA_036566495.1 Gemmatimonadales bacterium
GAGGAGGCCACCGTGGTCGCCGACCAGCTCCAGCAAGTCGGGGGCACCTCCGACCTGATGATCGCCATCGGCAACGTGGAGATCGTCCGCGGGCAGACCCGCCTGCTCGCCGACCGGGTCGAGATCAACCGCGACACCGGGCAGGCGATCGCGCAGGGGAAGGTGGTCTTCTACGACGGGCCCGACCGGCTGGTGGGCGAGCGGATCGACTACAACCTGAAGACGGGCACCGGCGTGGTCTACCAGGGCTCCGCGGTCTCCGCGCCCTTCTACCACCTCACTGGCGAGCGGATGGACCGGACGGGGGAGAGCATCTACGAGGTCCGGCGAGGCGCCTTCACCACCTGTGAGGGTGATGACCCGCCCTGGTCGTTCCGGTTCGGCTCGGGAACGGCTGCTCTCGACGATATGGTCTACGGCCGCGACGCCTCGTTCTGGGTCAAGAGCGTCCCGATACTGCCCTGGTTCCCGTACTTCGCCGCCGCCCTGCGGAAGGAGCGGCAGTCCGGCTTCCTCTTCCCCGAGTTCGGACAGTCGAGCCGCCGCGGCTACTTCACCAAGCTTCCCTTCTACTGGGTGATCAACGACAGCCAGGACCTCACGGTCTCGCTCGACACCTTCAGCGCGCGCGGCATCGGTGTCGAGGCGGACTACCGGTACGTCTGGTCGCGGGACCAGCGCGGCACCTTGGGCGCCTTCGGGATCACCGAGATCTTCCGCGGCACTCAGCCCCCCGATATTCCCGAGAACCGGGGCTGGACCGATCTGCGCCACGACTGGCGGATCGCGCCGGGCCTGACCTTCAAGGTGGATTCGCAGGTCACGAGCGACGACCAGATCTACCGAGACTACGCGGACCGCCTGACCGACCGCTCACGGCTCGCGGCGGTGACCAACGTCTCGCTGACCAAGACCTGGACCAACTGGAACCTCCTGGGCCAGGTGCGCTGGTACCAGGACCTCACGACCCTACGTCCCCTCGAGCTGCAGCGCGTGCCCGAGGTCGACCTCGCCGGCGTCCGCCAGCAGGTGCCCGGGGTGCCGTGGCTCCTGTACGAGACGAACGCCTCCTTCGTCAACTTCATCCGGCAGGTGGACGGCCCGGAGGGCGTACGCGCCGACTTCCACCCGCGCTTCTTCGCGCCGATCCCGATCGGCGGCTACCTGACCGTCACCCCGTTCGCGGGCGGCCGTCTCACCTATTACGACCAGCGGGTGACCGGCTTTCACACCGGGTTGGACGGCATCCTGACCCAGGCGTCCGAGTACGATCCGCGCGTGCGCCAGCAGATCGAGGGAGGCGTGGAGCTGCAGAGCAAGGTGGCCCGCGTCTACCAGACGGACGGCTTCGCCGGGATCGCGGCGCTGCAGCATTCGATCGAGCCGCGCGCGCAGTTCATCGAGATCCGCGGATACAACCAGAAGAACATGCCGACGTACGACCCGGGCTACAACACCGGGACGGGCATCGATCCGGGCTACGAGCGGGCGCACGGCATCGACCGGCTCGGCAGGGCCAACGAGGTGACGTACTACCTGACCAACGTGCTGCGAGCCAAGACGGTGGCCGGGCCGGGCCAGGAGGCCGTGCGCTGGGACCTGATGCGGTTCACGCTGAGTCAGACCTACAACTTCAAGCCCATCGATCAGCCGGTTGGCGACCTGTACGCAGACCTGGCGCTCCAGCCCAACCAGCGAATCCGCATCGGCGGCTACGTGCGATACAACATGTACGGGCTGGGGCTCCGGGAGGCGGCAGGGCTGGTCGGGGTGGTGTATCCGCGGTTCTCGGCGGCCTTCGGACCGCGATTCAACGAGCAGGGGCAGAGTGTCACATTGGGCCCGCAGATCGCCCCGGTCGGCCCGCAGCGTACCCTGACCGGCGAGACGCGGATCCGGGTCCTGCAGAACCTGGACATCAAGACAGGTGCGGCGTGGGAGTTCGTCAACGGCACCGACGCGGTCGAGTATCGGGCGGGAATCGACTGGCGCTTCGATTGCTGGTCCCTGTCGGCCCTCTACATCAACCGGCACAACGGCGAGAGCGAGTTCCGCTTCCAGGTGAACCTGCTGGGCGTGGGCCAGGTGGGGACGTCGGCCCGGCCGTTTT
>DATCWE010000233.1:0-6748 GCA_036566495.1 Gemmatimonadales bacterium
CGGCCGGCCGCCATCAAGCTGATCCGGCCCGAGATGGCCGGCGGGCTCGCTCTCAAGCGGTTCCGTTTCGAAGCCGAGACCGCGGCCGCGCTGCGCTCGCCCCACACGGTGGAGCTCTACGATTTTGGGGTGACGGAAAGCCAGTCCTACTACTTCGTGATGGAGCTGCTCGAGGGGATGACCCTCGATACCCTGGTGCGCACCTACGGACCGGTGCCCGCCAACCGGGCGATCTCCATCCTCTGCCAGGTTTGCGAATCGCTGGAGGAGGCCCATGCCTGCGGCCTGGTCCACCGTGACATCAAGCCCGCCAACATCCATATCGGCCGAGTCGGCTTGCGGCACGACTTCGTGAAAGTGCTGGATTTCGGGCTGGTCAAATCGGTCGCGCCCTCCCGCGAGACGTCGCTCGCCACCGAGGTCGGCATGACGCCGGGCACCCCCGATTACATGGCGCCCGAGGTCACCATGGGGGACAGCCCGCCCGACCGCCGCGCCGATCTCTACGCGCTCGGCTGCGTTGGCTACTATCTGCTCACCGGCAAGCTGACCTTCGAAGCCCGCAATGTCTTCCACGTGATCAACCGGCACGTCAACGACGCCCCGCTGCCTCCTTCACAACACGAAGGCATCTCGCTTCCCGCCGGGTTAGATCAAATCATCCTGTCCTGCCTGGCCAAACAACCCGGCGAGCGACCCCAGAGCGCGGCCGAACTGGCCCGCTTGCTCGGCACGATCGAAGTGGAGCGCTGGGGCGAGCGGGAGGCCGCGCTCTGGTGGGCGCGACACGACAGCAGTCCCCCGCTCCCGTGCGCCGCCAAGGATTCCTCCCGGACATGAAGCCAGGGATGCTCGGGGGACTGTTGCTCCTGGCTTACCAGCTCATTCCGCTCGCCGCCCAGCCTGCCGCACGAATCGACCTCGACCTCTCCAACCGGTACGTCTGGCACGGCCTGTCGCGCGCTGCCGGCCTGGTCCTGCAGCCGTCGGTCGCCGCGGGCTATCGGTGGCATCGGGTGGTGCTTGCGGGCGGGTTAGTCCGGCACTACGAGCTGGATCGCGTCAGTCCGGGCGAGCTATCCGAGCTCGCGGCAGGCAGCGACCACCTGGGCGAGGACGACGCCTGGGCCCAGGCTGAGCTCGAGCTCGGCGCGGTGCGCGTCCGCTCGGGGGTCACCCGCTACGTCTTCCGCGCCGGCCCGCCGCGCAACACCACGGAGCTCTGCGCGGCCGTCGCCGTCACCACCCGTTACCTGAACCCGACCCTGGAATCCTGGTGGGACGTCGGGCGGGTTCGCGGCGGGTTTGTGCGCGCTTCCGCCAGCTCACCGGTTTTCGGCTGGCCCACCGCGCCGTTCTGGTTCATTGCTCTGGTCGGAGCCGTCGGTGTCAACCTGGGTCAGGCTCCCGACCCCGTGCGCCCCGACGACCCGGCGAATTTCGCGAGTCGCGGGCCCACCCACGCCGAGCTCGGCCTGAACTTCGTGAGCCGGCTGCAACACTGGAGCGGGGTGGGCTCCGCCAGCCTGAGCATCGCGCTCAACAGCCAGCTCAACTTCGACGCTGCCACTCGTTACGGCGGAGCCGGCGGCCGGCGCAATTTCATCTTCTGGCTCTCCACCGGAGTCACCCTGCTCCTGGGCGGAGAGGCGAAGCTCCCGCGATGAGCCGGGTTAGTCGAGCCTGCTTCGTGCTGAGCACGCTCGCGGCGCTGGCGCCGGCCTGCGCCAAGCCATTCCTGGTGGAAGGAGACTTGAGTCCCCCGCCCCGGCCGGGGGGGAGCGCGGGCTTGCGGGCCGGATTCGGCCGGGCCGACATCACGCCGCCTCCCGGCGTGGGCCTCGCGGGGAATGGCCCGGAGGGTCGCCGAGCGACCGGCTACCGGCTGCGGCTCTACGCCCGAGCCCTGGTGCTGGAGGATCCCGGCGGGAATCGCATCGCGCTGGTGGTGGCCGACCTGGGGCTCGGCTCGGCGTTGCTGCACCGAAGGGTTGCGGCGCTGACCGCGGCTGCCGACAGTATCGGAATCGACCGGCTCGTCCTTACCGTCACGCATATTCACTCGGGACCGGGGCACTATTTCGAAGCCGCCGCGCTCAACGAACAAAGCAGCTCCGTCGTCGGCTACGACCCCGTGCTGCTGGACTCGCTGGCTCGGCGGATTGCCGCCGCCGTCCACGCGGCCAAACTGGATCTCCGCGAGGCCAAGGCGGCATGGGGTAGCCGGCGGCTGTGGGGCTTCTCACGCATCCGGAGCCTGCCGGCGCAGCTCCGTGACCTTCCCCTCCCCACACCGCCGGCCGATGCGCCCCCAGCGCTGGACCCCGCGTATCGGCTGATCGACCCCACCTTCACGATGTTGCGCATCGACCAGCGTGACTCGGCGGGGGGCAGCTTCCGGCCGGCGGGCGCGTTCAGCGTCTTCGCGATCCACGGGACGGGCAACGCGCCGGCCGGCGAGCTGCTCGACCCCGATATCGGCGGGATCGTGGAACGCAAGCTGGAGCGCCACATCGATCCCTCCGGCGCGTTCGTGCCGCGCGCATTTCACCTCTTTGCTCCCGGGTCCGAGGGCGATGTTTCCCCGGCCTGGTCGCCCGATAGTCGCTGCGGCGTACCGGTCGTCGCACCCTGGCCCATGCTCGACGGCCCCTTCACCAGGCCCCTCTGGCAATGGAAGCCGGACGCGCCCCGGAACCAGGCGAGCTGCATTCAGGCGGCGCGCCGCTCCATCGAACTCCTGGGGAATGCACTCGGCGATTCAGCGATCGCGCTCTTCGAAAGCCTGGCGGGCGGACTGGACTCCCAACTCGAGCTGGCCCGCGCCTTCACGACTTTGGCACTCCGGGAGGACGCCGAGTCACTGGGAATCTGCCCCGTGCCAGCCGGCGGAATGGCGCTACTCGCCGGCGCGGACGACGCAGCGGGGCGGCTCCGCGGGTGGCGGATGTTAGGACTGTTGTCCCTCGATATGGAGCAAGGCGCCGCCAGAAAAAAGCCGGCGGGTTGTCAGGGGGCCAAGCACCAGGTGCTGGACCTGTTCTTCGGAAGTCTCCCGAACAAACTGCTGGGGACCAAGATTCTGCCTTCCTTTGCTCAAGTCACCGTCCTGCGCATCGGCAATCGCCTGATCGGGACCGTCCCTGGCGAGGTGACCACCGTGGCGGGGAGACGGATGCAGGCGGCAATGCTTGCCGGCGCCAGCGGGATCGGGGTCCCGGTGGACAGTGCACTGGTGATGGGCCTCAGCAACGGGCATGTCATGTACGTTGCCACGGCCGAGGAGTACGGGGCGCAGTACTACGAAGGCGCCTCGACCATTTACGGACCCGGGGAGGCAGCCATGTTTGCACGGGCACTTGGCGGACTCGCCGGGATGCTATCGAGCGGAGATACCCTGCCGTCCGCGAGCGCCGGACGCATGACCGTCCTGCCGGGAAAGCACCAGGCCATTCTGCGTTCGAGAGGATCTCAGGTAACCCCAACTCCGCTGCTCGAGCGGGTTTGGTGCTCGGCAGATACTTTGTACGCCGATTTCCGGCTCGGATCCGTGGCGGACTGGCCCACGACAGGTCCCCGGATCGAGGTGCTGCACGAGGGCCGGGTGGTGGCTTGGGACGACGATTCCCGGGTCGAGCTGCAATTGCGATCGGCGCATAAGTCCCCCGCCCGCTGGCAGCTACGCTGGTCAGGAGCAGTCGCGGACGCGGCCTATCGGGTCCGGGTGTCAGGCGGAGCCCTGAGCGCCCCCCTGCGCTGTCGGAAGCAACCCTGATGACGCCGACGGACGACCCCTACGACCTGAGCCGCTTCGTGCGGGCCCAGGAGGACGACTACGCCCAGGCACTCGCCGAGCTCGTGAGTGGCCGGAAGCGCTCGCACTGGATGTGGTACGTCTTCCCGCAATTCGACGGGCTGGCGTTCAGCTCGACCTCGAAGCTGTACTCGATCAAGAGTGTCGCCGAGGCCAAGGCATACCTCGCTCACCCCATCCTCGGACCGAGGCTACTGGAGTGCGCCGAGGCGGTCGTCCGGGTCGAGGGCCGCTCCGCGACGGAGATCTTCGGCTCTCCCGACGATCTGAAGCTGAAGTCGTGCGCGACCCTGTTCGGCTCCCTGCTGCCATCGGGCTCGGTGTTCGATCGCCTGCTCGCGAAGTACTATGGGGGCGGGCGTGACGAGAAGACGTTGGACCTGCTCGCCGCCCGGCACGATTCGACCTTGAGACCCCGCCGATGAAACTCATCGTCGCCAACATCCAATGGATCATGCTGCTCTCGGGCGCGCTGACCTGCACGATGGTCTACGCCGCCCTGGCGCCGCGGCAGGCATTCCTCGCGAGGTTCGGGGAGCCGCTGGAAGGACCTGCCGCCGAGCTGGTGGTCCGCAACTGGGGTGCTCTCATCACGCTGGTCGGAGCCATGCTGGTCTACGGTGCCTTCGTCCCGCCCACCCGGCCGCTCGTCCTGCTCATCGCGGGCGGGAGCAAGCTGGTATTCATCGGCCTGGTGCTGAGCCACGGCAGGCGCTATTGGCGCGGCCAGGCGAGGGTCGCGGTGATCAGCGACCTCGTGATGGTCGCGCTTTTTGCGGGTTACCTCGCGGGCGGCTGGTAGGGAGATGGGGCGCTTTACGAAGGTCGCACTGGCAATCGGTCTGACGCTCGGCGGCCTCGGCGGCCCCTCGCTCGTCAGCGCCCAGGTCAAAGCACGCTCCCTCCTCGAGCCCGCCGCAAAGCTGTCGCGACCCTTCAACCGGATTACCGGGCTACACGAATTGAGCGATGGTCGCGTCGTCGTGGTCGACGCCAACGACGAAAGCGTGCTGCTGGTCGACTTCGCGAGCGATGGGGCAGTGCAGCTCGGCAGGAAGGGCTCAGGACCCGGCGAATACCGGTTCCCCATGCGGCTGCTCCGGTTGGGCGGCGACAGCATCGGCATCGAGGACGGCGGCAACGGGCGCATTCTCGTGGTCACCGCTAAGGCCAGACTCAGCGGCATCCTGAGCCCGTTCGGAACGCGGCCGGGGAGCCCAGCGTCGGCCAGAGGCGAGCACCCAACGGCCAGCGACAACCAGGGCCGACTCTACGCCCTCGCGTTCTCTCCTTTCCATCCCGGTGCTACACAACCCGACTCCGCCCGCATCGAGCGTTGGCGCGTCGGAGCTTCCGCTCGTGAGCCGGTCGCCTACGTGCCGCTGTTGCCGGCCGAGCTGCGGGTCACCCTGCCTGGCGAAGGGACCCGAGCGTTCATCACGAGTCCGCAGTGGGCGGTGGGACCCGAGGGACAAATGGCGATCGTCCACCCACGCCCGTATTCGGTGCACTTGATCGATGCGAAGGGGACAAGAGTCCCCGGCAAGCCGATCCCGTACCAGCGGATTCGGGTGAGCGCGGAGGACAAGCGGCAATGGAGAGCGGAACGATCCCGCCCGGTACCGGTCACCATCATGACTCCCAGCGGCGTGTCGAGCGCGGGGCTCCGGCCGATGCTCGTGCAGGAGCCGGTCCAATGGCCCGACTACCTCCCGCCGTTTCTGGACCACGCCGTCCGCTTCGACCCCGACGGACTCCTCTGGATTCAGCGTACGGTGCCCGCGGGTCGTCCCGAACTCTTCGACGTGGTCGATGCTCGCGGCCGTGTGGTCGAACAGGTCAGCGCCCCAGCTCGCTCCCGGATCGTCGGGTTCGGCCGCTCATCCATCTACCTGGTCCGGCTGGATCCAGACGACCAGGAGTTCCTCGAGCGATATACGATGAGCGATCGCTCTCAAGCGCCGATTCCCTGGCGCGTCGACGCCAACCCAATCATGCGCATTGGCGGAGCCAACGCCGGCGACACCCTCTACCAGCTCTCCCAGGTGCGCGGCGCGGTCAGGCTCTCCGACGGCCGGGTCGTGGTGCTGGAAGGCGTTGAGCTTCGCTGGTACGACCGCTCGGGCAAGCACTTGTACACCACCTCGCGCCGAGGCGGCGGACCGGGAGAGTTCCGCTCGGCCCAGGCGATTCTCCGCTTGCCCGGCGACACGGTGCTGGTGGTGAGCGGCCGACCGGTCAAGCAGGTTTTCTTCGCCCCCACCGGCAAGCTGGTGCGCGAAGCGCCGGTGGACGAGCCGCGCTACTACCGGTTGCGGCAGTGGGCGGAGTGCGCCTCGCTCTTCCTGCCGGATCGCTCGCGGCTGGCCTGTGTGTCGCTTGAAGGGGCGGCGCCGGCAGCTTTCGATCCCGGTCCCGGACATCTCCGCACCTTTTACCAGGTCGTCCGCGTTCTCTGGTCCCTCGATTCGGTCATCCCGCTGGGACGCGATGCCGGTATCGAGCAGTTCGGCCTCGACCTCGGCCGCAGACGCACCGCCTTCGTGATCCACCCCTTCCATGCGCTTTCCTACAAGGCGGCCGGCGGCACGCCGTTCCGCATCGCCATCGCGCTCAATCCGGAGTACCGCATCGAGATCTGGCGCCCCGACGGCGTCTTAGAGCGGACCATCATCCGCGCCAACGCGCAGCACCCGCCCACCGCCGAGGACAGGGCCGCCGTGCCGAGGCTGCTGGCCCCCTACGCGGAGATGACGCGAGTTCCGGTGGACCGCCTCCTCGCCGAGGTGCCCGCCCCGAAGCTGCTCCCGGCCATCGCCGGGCTTGCGTTCGCGCCCGGCGGCGAGCTGTTGGTGACGCGAGAAGGGCAGCTACCGTCGCAGCGCGAGACGCTGGTGGAAGTGCTCGACCGGAAAGGGGAGCAGATCGGGACGC
>DATCWE010000288.1:0-7895 GCA_036566495.1 Gemmatimonadales bacterium
ATAAGCCACCTCTAGGAGAAGTCGGGAATTGTCTCGCCCGTTCCGAGGAGGCGTCTGAGAGTGCAAGCAGCCCTCAACGAACTCACAAACACCTCTCAAAACCACGCTCAGTAGGCGTCTGCCTTTCACTTGGGACCGAGCCCTGGAAACTTCGGTTAGCGCGTACCGCAACACGTTGGCGGATATCGGCAAAAGGATGCCGTCGACAAGTGTCGCAATACTTGACTGGAGTTACCCCCAGTCTCCCGGCGAGAGTTAACTCTAGGTCGACGTCTGGAGTTTCATCCAGCTTGATAGGCGCCACGCGCCATGCCTAACACGCCGACAGTCGCCTACCAACCGCGCTGTGGATGAGCCGCCTAACCCTAGCGACAGAGTCTCAACCAATTCTCAAATCGTTGTTGTATAGAGGCTTAGTGCGGCTAAGCCTGTTGCGAGGAATGAGGGGATGGGAAAAAGGGAGGCCAAGGCACAACGAAGCTGTGTATGCGTCAGCGCATTAGACTACCGTCAAAGGTCAGGGTTCATCACACAAGTTCCTCCCAAATCGATACGATGACGATCACTCCGACAGCCCCAATGATCAATGAGCCAAGCCGAACATCATGACCAAGGATTGCCTCGGCAAGTGGAGGCAGGAATACAACAATCGCGATAAAACCGCCGAGTCGGGATCCCTTTCTCAGATAGTATCCTGCGAGTACAAACCCCAACGCGATTGCGGCGTTCAGAAACGTTTGAATGGGATGTTCAAAGACGGCGGCACGAATCTCATTAGTTCCAGTAAAGGCCATGATAAGCCCCACTGCGATGATCGCGAGGGACATCAATCCGCTCAGGATGAAGTAGCCGCTCGCGAGCCGAAGCCGCAGGGATGGTTGGCCGCTGATCGGCGCGAAATTCATCTGATTGGTCAACTAAAAGCCTCCACAACAAACCCGGTTCTCAAGTCGCCGAGCTCCTTCGGAGAGCCCTGCTCAACTTATCATACGAGCTGGGGTTTCGTGAAGAACTTCTCTGCCGGAATCCGCTTCGCGGCGGGTTGCCGAGCCTCCTTGGAATCCTGCTCGACGTGGCCAGCCGCACGGCGGCGCGCCGGCCTTCGCTCGCCTGTCCGTTCCTCTACCCGCTGCTGGCCACCTTCCTCCTGACCGGCGGCCGGCGCTCCGAAGTCCTGGGGCTCGAGGTGGACGACGTTTCCTTCGACCGGCAGCTGATCACCTTCCGGCCGAACGGCTGGCGCCGACTCAAGACGCGGAAAAGCTGGCGCACCGTGCCGCTCTGGCCGCAGCTCGCCGGGATCCTCCGCCGGACATCTTCCCCTCGCTCGATCGCACCCCGCGCGCCGGCCTGCTCTTTCCCGGCGAGGACAAGGCGGGCGCCGTGGCCATGATCACCAATTTCGACAAGGCGCTCGACCACGTCGCCACGGTAGCGGGGTGGCAGCCGGGGGAGATTCGCTCCAGGCTGTTCCGAAACGCCTACGCCGCGGCGAGGCTACAGACCCTCGACAACGGGGCTCCTGTGAGCCCCTACACGGTTTCTCGGGAGCTGGGGCACGGCAGCCTGGCCATGATCGAGCGGATCTACGGGCACCTGGGCCAGCTCCGCCACCGGGAGCGGGTCGTTGCCTTCCCGTCGGCGCGCGGTGTCGCCTTCGATCGGCAGAGGAAAAAGGCCCGTAGTGACAAGAGCGTTGTCACTGTGACACCTGTCGGTTATCGTAAGTCGTTGCTGCGCCCGTAGCTCAGTTGGATAGAGCATCAGCCTTCTAAGCTGAGGGTCGTGCGTTCGAATCGCACCGGGCGCATGTTGCACCCCGTTCGCACGCTTCCCGTTTTCGAGATCTCAACGCCTCTTGCGGCCGCCCGGCTTTCCGACGCGCCACGAGTTCCGTGCCCTGGCCCGCCTCGCGCTGCCGGTCGTCGCGGTACAGCTCGGCCTGATGCTCATGGGCGTGGTGGACACCATGATGGTTGGCCGCCTCTCGCCCCAGGCGCTCGGGGCGGTCGCGCTGGGCAACGTGTACTTCTTCGCCGTGGCCGTCATCGGCATGGGCACGCTGATGGCGCTCGACCCGATCGTCGCCCAGGCGGTGGGCGCCGGCGACGAGCCCGCGATCGCCCGGGGACTGCAGCGCGGCATCCTGCTGGCATTCATGATCTCCCTGCCGACCGCGTTCGGCTTCTGCTTCGTGCGCCCGGTGTTGCGCGCCATCGGCCAGCCGGCGGAGCTGATCCCCGGCGCCTCCGCCTACATCTACCTGATCATTCCGGGTGTGCTCCCGTTCTACCTCTTCATCGTGTTTCGGCAGACCCTGCAGGCCATGGGACGCATCGCGCCGATCGTCTGGGTGACCCTGGCCGCCAATCTGTTGAACGCGCTCCTCGATTGGGTGCTGATCTACGGCCGCTTCGGGGCACCGGCCCTGGGTGTTGCCGGCGCGGCGCTCGCGACCACCATAAGCCGCTGGGCGCTCGCCGCCGCTTTGCTCGGCGCGGGATGGGCCGAACTGGCTCCCCGCTTGCGGCCCTGGCGTCCCGAGGCGACCGACCGCGCCGCCCTTGGCCGCATGGCGCGACTCGGGATTCCCATCGGCGTGCAGATGTTCTTCGAGTACGGGGTGTTCGGCCTCATCGGCGCGCTGATGGGCCGCATCGGGACGCTCGCGGTGGCCGGCCACCAGATCGCCCTCAACCTTTCCGCCGTCGTCTTCATGGTGCCGCAGGGGATCGGCGCCGCCGCGGCCGTGTTGGTGGGCCGCGCCGTGGGGGCGCAGGATCTGAGCGGAGCCCGGCGGGCGGCCTGGTGCGCGATCCTGGCCGGCGCCGGGTTCATGGTCGCTTCCGCGCTGGTGTTCGTGCTTGCCCCCGGCTTCCTGGCCCGCCTGTACACCCTTGATGGCGGGGTGCTGGCGATCGCAGGCTCGCTGATCGTGCTGGGCGGCTTCTTCGCGGTCTTCGATGGGCTGCAGGCAGTCTCCATCGGGGTCTTGCGGGGCATCGGCGACACCCGTGCCCCGGTCATCCTCAGTCTGCTGGGGTACTGGGTCATCGGGTTGCCGGTGAGCCTCTGGCTCGGCTTCCGGCTGGGCTGGGGTCCGGAGGGGCTGTGGTGGGGGTTGGTGCTGGGCCTGGCCGTCACCGCCGTCGTGCTGTTGGCCCGGGTGAGGAGCCGCCTGCGCCGGACCCTCGAGCGGGTCCGCATCGATCAACCGGAGCCCCTGCCCGGGAAAGGGTAGGCCGGCGGACCATTATATTCACGAGCGACTCCGCTCGCGCTGGAGGAACCATGGGAACCCAGACTCTGCCACAGCCGGCAGTCACCGACACCTTCCCGATCAACGGGACCGATTTTGTCGAGCTGTACGTCGGCAATGCGAGGCAATCCGTCCTCTTTTACGAAACCGCGTTCGGCTTTCGCCGCACGGCCTACCGCGGCCCGGAAAACGGGACGCGCGATCGCGCGAGCTACCTCTTGGAACAAGGCAAGATCCGGCTCCTCTTGACCACCGCGCTGCAACCCGATCACCCGATTGCCCGCCACGTCCTCCAGCACGGCGACGGGGTGCACGACATCGCGCTGTGGGTCGACGACGCGCGGGACGCGTTCGCCAAGGCCGTGGCCCGCGGCGCCCGCCCGGTGCAGGAGCCGACGGTGCTGCGCGATGCCCACGGCGAAGCGGTGACGGCCGCCATCCATACCTACGGCGAGACCATTCACTCTCTGGTCGAGCGCCGCAATTACCATGGCCCGTTCCTGCCGGGATACCAGCCGCTGGTCAGCAACTACCAGCCCTCGCTCGGCGGGCTCCAGTACATCGACCACTGCGTCGGCAACGTCGAGCTCGGCCGGATGAATGAGTGGGTCGCCTTCTACCGCGACGTGCTGGGCTTCTCGCAGATCATCGGATTCGACGACAAGGACATCTCGACCGAGTACAGCGCCCTGATGTCCAAAGTGATGGCCAACGGCAACGGCCGGATCAAATTCCCGATCAACGAGCCGGCCCAGGGCCGCAAGAAGAGTCAGATCGAGGAATACCTCGACTTTTACCACGGCCCTGGAGTGCAGCACCTGGCGCTTGCGACCGACGATATCATCGCCACCGTTTCGCGCTTACACGATTTCGGCGTGGAATTCCTCCAGGTGCCTTCTGCGTATTACGACACCCTGTTGGAGCGGGTGGGCAAGATCGACGAAGACCTGGAGCCGCTGCGCCGGCTCGGGATTCTGGTGGATCGCGACGAGGAGGGCTACTTGTTGCAGATCTTCACCCGTCCGGTGCAGGACCGCCCCACCCTGTTTTTCGAGATCATCCAGCGCAAAGGCGCCAAGAGCTTCGGCAAGGGCAATTTCAAGGCGCTGTTCGAGGCCATCGAACGCGAGCAGGCCACGCGAGGGAATCTGTGACCTACCACACCCTCGGCCAGATCCCCCGCAAGCGCCACATTGCTTTCCGCAAGCCGGACGGAGGGCTCTACGCCGAGCAACTGGTAGGGAACGAGGGCTTCACCGGGCCGGCATCGCTGCTCTATCATGTGTACCCGCCCACCACGGTCTTATCCGTCAAGCGGCTGAGCGACCTGGTCTGGGAGCCGGACCCCGACCAGACCCTGAGACACCGTCACTTCCGCACCGCGGGCTTGCCGGTCGGCGGCAGCCCCACGTTCGACCGCGTCCCGCTGCTCTTCAATCGGGATATCGCCCTGCTGTTCGCGCGCCCCGACCGGACCGATGCGCATTTCTACCGCAACGCCCAGGCGGACGAGGTCGTGTATGTGAGCCAGGGTAGCGGCACGCTGGAGACCCAGTTCGGCGACCTGCCGTATCGGGAAGGGGACTACCTCGTCATTCACCGCGGCATCCTGCACCGCTACCACCTGAATCCCGAGCCGCACCGGCTGCTGATCTTCGAGAGCCGCGGTTACGTGCGGACCCCCAAGCGCTACCGCAACGAGTATGGCCAGATCGTGGAGGGGGCGCCCTACAGCGAGCGGGACTTCCGGCGCCCGGGCGAGCTCAAGACCCACGACGAGCGGGGCGAATTCCGGGTGGTGATCAAGCAGTATGACGGGCTCAACGAGTACGTGCTGGACCATCATCCCTGCGACGTGGTGGGTTGGGACGGGATGTTCTACCCCTGGGCCTTCAACATCGCCGACTTCGAGCCGATCGTCGGCCGGGTGCACCAGCCGCCCCCGGTGCACCAGACCTTTCAGGGGGACGGATTCGTCATCTGTTCTTTCTGTCCCCGGCCTTACGATTTCCATCCCGAGGCGGTGCCGGCGCCCTACAACCACAGCAACGTCGATTCGGACGAGGTGCTCTATTACGCGAGCAGCGAGTTCATGAGCCGTAAGGGCATCGAGTACGGCAGCATCACCCACCATCCCGACGGGATTCCCCATGGGCCGCACCCCGGTCGCGCCGAGGCCAGCATCGGAGCCAAGGAGACCAACGAGCTGGCGGTGATGATGGATTCCTTCCGGCCGCTGCGCATCGCGAAGGCCGCCCTGCCCATAGAAGATCCCAAGTATTTCCGCAGCTGGGTGGAGGGCCAGGTCGGGTTCAATCCCCCCACCTCCTGACGTGATGCAGGCCGAGCCGGCGAGCCGGGATCCCGGATGCAGCTGACCATCCGGCAGACCGCCTCCTATTTCGGCGTTGGAGAGGGCGAAGTGCGGCGCTGGGTCGCCGAGCGCGACCTTCCGGTCCACCGGGTCAACGAACGGCTCCACCTGAACGCCATCGAGGTGTGGGAGTGGGCCGTGGAACGGGGGATCCCGGTCTCCCGCAGTCTGTTGGACGAAGCGCGCCGCGCGCCGGAGGCCATCCCGTCCCTGGCCAGCCTGCTGAGCACCGGCGGCATCCATCGCGAGGTCGAAGGGAAGGACAAGAGCGCCGTCCTGGCCTCCATCGTCGCGCGCCTGCCGCTGCCGGACGAGGTGGATCGCGAGCATCTGCTGGCCGTTCTGGAAGCCCGCGAAGCGATGGGCTCGACCGGGATCGGCGGCGGGATCGCCATCCCGCATGTGCGCAACCCCATCCTGCTCCATGTCGAGCGGCCGCTCGTCGCGCTCTTCTTGCTGCGGCACCCGGTGGACTTTGAATCCATCGACGGGCGCCCGGTGCACGCCGTCTTCCTGGTCGTGAGCTCCAGCATCCCGGTGCACCTGCGCATCCTCGCCGAGCTGGGCTTCGCTCTGCGCGACCCCCGGCTGCGCGAGCTCCTGCTGGACCGCGCACCCGATCAAGCGATCCTCGACCGGCTCGCCGACCTCGCCGACCAGACGACCGGTCAGTACCGCGCCCAGCCCGCCTCATGAGCCCCCTTCCTCCGGCATGATCCTGCTCGGCGGGGGCCTCGGCGTGGTGTTGCTCGCCGGCGTACTGGCTCGCCTGCTCGAGCAGCGCGCGGCGCTCGCCGACGGGCTCTTCCGCTGGGGCATGCTCGCCGGATGTCTTGCCGGCGTCTCGGTCGCGATCGCGTTTCTGCTGGGGCCGTCGCCCGCCTCTTCAGGTAGCGGACTCGGCGCCGCCTTCGGACTCGATCCGCTTTCCGCGTGGTTCCTGTGCCTCGTGCTCGGCGTCGGGGCCATCACCGCCGTCTACGGGGTGCGCTATCTGGCGCCGGAGCGCACGGAGCGCCGAATCGGGACAGCCCACCTGCTGTTCGCGGTCCTGGTCACCGCGATCGCGGGAGTCGTGACCGCGCGGACCATCGTCGCGTTCATGGCCGCCTGGGAGGTCATGACCATCTCGGCCTACTTGCTCGTGGTGTTCGACCACCGCCAGACCGAGATCCGCCGCGCGGGGATGATCTACGTGGTCGTGACGCACCTCAGCACCATCGCCCTGCTCGGCATGTTCGCGCTGTGGGGCGGGGGCCTCACGGCAAGCTTCGCCGAGCTGGCCGCCGCCGCCGCGCAGCCGGGACTGTCCGTATCGCTGGTCCTGGTGCTGGCCCTGATCGGCTTCGGGATCAAGGCCGGCGTCGTCCCCGGCCACTTCTGGCTGCCTGGTGCACATGCCGCGACACCCTCGCACGTATCCGCGTTAATGTCCGGAGTCCTGATCAAGACCGGCATCTATGGCCTGCTGCGCGTGCTCGTCCTGCTCGGACCCGTCCCGGCATGGTGGGCCTGGCTGGTGCTGCTGCTCGGTCTCGCGTCCGCGGTGCTGGGAGTGCTCTGGGCGCTTGCGCAGCACGATCTCAAGCGGCTGCTGGCCTATCACAGCGTGGAGAACATCGGGATCATTCTCATCGGCCTGGGGCTCGGCGCGCTCGGCGTCACCTATCACCATCCCGTCGTCGCCGCGCTCGGCTTTGCCGGCGCGCTGCTGCACACCCTGAACCACGCCCTCTTCAAGAGCCTGCTCTTTCTCGGCGCGGGTGCCGTATATCGCGCGACCGGCACCCGCCGGATCGATTCCCTGGGTGGCGTATTCCGGATCATGCCCGGGACCGCTTGGGCGTTCCTGATCGGCTCCCTGGCGATCGTCGGGCTGCCCCCGCTCAACGGGTTCGTGAGCGAGTGGGTCATTTTCCGGGGACTGTTCGAGGCGGCCGGTGCCACGGGCGTGCTGCGCACCGCGAGCGTCGCGGCAACGGGGCTGGCGCTTGCCGGGGCGCTGGCGCTGGCGTGTTTTACCAAAATTCACGGGGTGATCTTCCTCGGCTCGCCGCGATCCGCGCTCGACCTGCACCCCGAAGTCACTCGCGGCCTGCTCGCGCCGCAGGCAGTGCTCGCCGGGCTTTGCATCGTCATCGGCTTCGCGCCCGCGCTGGTGGTCCCCGTCGCCCTGCGCGTCGTGGCAACGATTCTCCACGGAGTTGTGACGCCGGCGCCGGCGCCCCTGGCGGGCGCGGGCGCTATTTCGGGGATGGCGCT
>DATCWE010000395.1:0-9491 GCA_036566495.1 Gemmatimonadales bacterium
GGGCGACGCACTGGCGCAATCCCCTGGTCCTCGGCCTGGCCTTCGTGGCCATCGCGGCGCTGGCCGCGACGGTCGCGCTCACGCGGCGGCGCCCGCAAAGCGAGTCGGTGCCGCCAATCCGCTTCGTGATCGCCACACCCGACAGCGCCAAGCCATTCGACGGCTTTCCCTGGCCCGCGGCCATCTCGCCGGACGGCAGCGTGGTGGTGTACACGGTAGCGAGAGGCACCACGCGCATGTTCTATGCGCTGCGCACCGACCAGCTCGATGCCCATCCCATCCCCGGAACCGAGGAGGGCTCCCAGCCGCTGTTCTCGCCCGACGGGCAGTGGCTGGCGTTCGAGGTTCCCGGCAAGGAACGCAAGGTCCGGCTCGACGGCAGCGCCCCGGTCACCATGGCCGAAGGCGGCGCGGCCAACGGCGCCGACTGGACCACGGGGGACGAGCTGGTGGTGGGCGCCACGGGGGGATCCCACGGGCTGTCGCGCGTGAGCGCGGCGGGCGGGGAGCTGGCCCAGTTCACCGTGCCGGACACCGCCAAGGGCGATAAAGAGCATGTCTGGCCGATCGCATTGCCGGACGGCAAGCACATCGTGTTCGTGATCTGGAGCGGCGCCAGCAGCTCGTCCCAGCTCGCGCTGACCTCGCTGGACGACGGCAAGGTCGTGCCGCTCGGGCTCAAGGGCATGCGTCCCCTGGCCGTGCTCGACGGCGTCATCGTGTATGTCCAGGCGGACGGATCGGTCATGGCGGTCCCGCTGGATGTGGGCGGCGGTCGCGTGACCGGCAAGCCCGTTCCGGTGCTCGACCCGGTGACGGTGGTGGCGGGACTCAACGGCAATTCGGGCATCTACCTATCGCGGGGCGGCGCGCTGGTAACGTCGCGCGGCCTGGTGCGCAGCCAGCTCGCGGTGATTTCGGCCGACGGCCGCACGGTGCCCTTGCTGGCGGAGCCCCGGGCGTTCGCCGCGCCGCGCTGGTCGCCGGACGGCCGGCGGATCGCCGTGCTGGTGGCCGAACAGGGCAAGAGCGATGCGTGGATCTACGACGTCGGCAGCACCACGTTTTCGCGGCTTACCACGAGTGGAACCGCGGCCTCGCTGCAGTGGACGGCGGACGGGAGCCGCGTCGTGTTCGCCGCCGCGGGTGCGAATGCGGGGAACGGCATCTTCAGCCAACGCGCCGAGGGCGGCTCACCTCCCAAGTTGCTGGCCGAATCCAGCGAGCCGACGCCTTGGGGAGTGCTGTCATCGGACGACAAACAGGTGGTGGTGCAGACCTATCATCAGACCAGCTGGGATGCCTTTCGCTTCCGGCTCGATTCCGGCAGCACGGGCCAGGGCTACCTCACGACTCGGGCGAACGAGACGGCACCGGCATTCTCGCCCGACGGGAAGTGGGTGGCGCTCGCGTCCGACGAGTCGGGCAAGGGCGAGATCTACGTCCGCTCCTTCCCGGATCCTTCCTTCCGCACCCAGGTCTCGGTGGCGGGCGGCTTCGCGGCCTCGTGGTCGCCCGACGGCAGCCGACTCTACTATCGCGCGGGTGACGCCCTGCTCGCGGCGCGGATTGCCTGGACGCCGGCGTTCCAGGTGCTGGCGCGCGACACGCTGCTGCGCGAGGCGAAGGGCCTGCTCGATTATGACGTGTCGCGGGACGGCAAGCAGGTGCTGGCGCTGCTCTCCAACCGGGACGACTTCCAGCTGGTGGTGGCGCCGAACTGGATCACGGAATTCCGGCGCCGGATGGCCGCCAGCCGGCCCAAATAGTCCCTGCTTGGACCGTTCGTGTCGTTTCCCTTAACGGTGGAGCTGCCTCATGCACGTGCCCTCAGCTGCGCGTTTCGCGATCGCTACTCTAGCCGGAACCCTGCTCGCCGCGTGCCAGCGGGCGGAGTCCCCTGAGCCACCCCTCGAAGGGGCGTGGAGCATCGTGAGTATCCGGGTGGCGGGTCCGGATTCCACAGCCACCACACTGCAGCCGAATCTCTTTCTCTTTACGGACCGGCACTACAGCATGATGCGCGTCACGGGCAATCAGCCCCGCACTCTGGCCGCCAAGGATAGCGTCACGGACGCGGAGAAGCTCGCGGCGTACGATTCCTTTATCGCCAATAGCGGGACGTACGAGGTCACGGATTCCACGCTCACGACTCACCCCATCGTCGCCCGAAGCCCGAACTTCATGTCGGGCGGATCCGACAAATACACCTTCCGCGTCAGCGGCGACACGCTGTGGCTCGCCAACACGGGCGCCGACCTCCGGACGATGATCGGAGGACAGCTGGTGGCGCCGTCGGGGCCGCCGAGCGCGACCCAGCTGGTGCTGGTGCGGCAGAAGTAGGCGAGCCCGGACGGCTACGGCCGGCTACCTCCGGGGACCCGCTCCGTGCGTGAAAGACGTCGCCGAAAAGATGGCTCAGCGAATCCAGCTCCATCCGGTGCCGCTGCAGCACCAGTCGTCCCCCGCCCAGCACGAAGGTCCAGGTGGTTTCCAGCTCGCTCCCCGCAACGGCCGGGATTGCGGCCGAGCTCAGCGCGAGCGGCCCTACCCCGGCGAAACTCCGCAGCCCGATCTTCCGTCAGGAGCGTCGTATTGGAACCCCATAGGAAAGGGCAAGGGCAACCGGCGTGAAGGCCGCGGTCTATCGTGCGTACGGCTCACCCGACCTGGTCCTCATGGAAGAGGTGCCCAAGCCCGCGCCCGGCGACGAGCAGGTCCTGGTGCGGGTGCGCGCCGCCGCTGCCAATGCCATGGACTCTCACTTCATGTCGGGCTTCTGGCTGGTGCGGCCGATGACCGGGTTCCGGAGGCCGAAGCCGACCACCCCCGGGGCCGACCTGGCTGGCGAGGTCGAAGCGATCGGCCGGAACGTCACCCGGTTCAAGCCGGGCGATCCGGTGTTCGGAGTAGCGCGGGGGGCGTTCGCCGAGTACGCCTGTGCTCCCGAGAATCGCCTGGCGCTCAAGCCCGCCAGCCTCAGCTTCGAGCAGGCCGCGGCCATCCCGGTGGCGGGGTTGACCGCGCTTCAGGGTCTCCGCGACAAAGCCAAACTGCAGCCGGGACAGAAGGTCCTGGTCACCGGCGCCTCGGGCGGCGTCGGCAGCTTTGCCGTGCAGATCGCCAAGGCGCTCGGCGCCGAGGTGACCGCCGTGTGTCACACCCGGAGCATGGACCTGGTCCGCTCGTTGGGCGCGGCCCGGGTGATCGACTACACGCGGGAGGATTTCACCCGGGGCGCGGACCGCTACGACCTGATCTGCGATATCGCGGGGACTCGTCCGCTGTCGGCCTGCCGCCGCGTCATGACGCCCAGGGGAACCTTCCTGGCGGTCGGGGTGCGGCCCGGCGGCCGCTGGCTCGGGCCGCTGCCCCATCTGCTCACGTTGCTCGTCTCGAAGCCGTTGGTGAGCCAGCGGGTGGTGTTCTTCGTGGCGCGGATCAACCCGGAAGACCTGGCCGCGATGGCGCAGCTGATCGAGACGAAGCAGGTGACGCCGGCGATCGACCGGGTCTACCCGCTGAGCGAGGCCGGCGCGGCGCTCCGGCGCCTCAAGGAAGGACACCCGCAGGGGAAGGTGGTAGTCATCCCGTAATACCCCTGGCTGCTCGCTCGCCTCATACTCCTCGTGACGATGGCCACCAAAGGGGAAACTTCCCCGAGGCTTCCCATCGTCGTAGCATTCAAACCATCCGCGCTATCGATACGGCGAGGTTACGCGAGGAGGCAAGGTGCGAGGCTCAATTCGTTTGACCACCCTGACACTGTCCGTAGCGTGGCTCCTCCTGACCGCGGTCCGGGCGCCGGCGCCGGGCGACGCCTGTTCGCTGCTGACCAAGGAGGACGCCGCCGCCGCCCTGGGCGAGGCCGCCACGGGGCCCAAGGCCACCGGACCCATGACTGATGGGTCAGGGGCCACCGTGTCGGCTTGCGAGTACACCGGGTCCGGCTATCACCGGGTCCAGCTAGACCTGAGGCGGGTGCCGGCGAGCCAGTTGGCGATGTACAAGGGGATCATCTGCAACAAGAAGACCAAGGACGGCCTCGCCGGCCTGGGCGACCTCGCGTGCTGGTACAACGACAAGCACGAGGAGCTCCATGTCATCAAGGGGGGCGCATTCCTCTCGGTCGAGCTGCGCCGGAGCGGCAACCCGACCGAGCCGATGATCGCAGTGATGCGGAAGGCGCTCGCCAAGCTCAAATAAAGGGAGTTACATCCCGCTTTCACCGTGTCCTGGCGACCCTCCGGATATCATGGGAGAAGCTCGATCCCCATGAGGTGGTCATATGCGCATCGCCTTGACCCTGCTCGCCGCCTGCACCGCCGTCCCCGTCCCCCTGCTCGCCCAGGCAACCCCGCAGGAGCTGCTCGGCAGCATGACCGCGAATGTCGCCCGGATCGGAGAGCCCGGTGAGAAGGACCGCTGGCAGGCGAATACCGGTCTGTGGCAGATCGCGCTGGCCCAGCCGCTGCCCGCCAAGGCCGAGCTGGCCCGGATGACCGTGCTGCTCGAGCGGGTACGCGCCAACATCGCGAAGGTCACCGCGCCGGCCGAGCGGGATCGCTGGCAGGCCAACGTCGAGCTCTGGACCGTCGCCACCCGGGTGAAACTGGACTTCCGCGCCGGCGACGACATCAAGCTGCGCGGACCGTTCGAGCGGATGAAGCTCAACGTCGCCGCGATCACCGAGCCAGGCGAGCAAGCCCGCTGGACCGCGAACCGCGACCTCTGGCAGGTGATGGTCAACCGGGCTAGCGCGACGCGGGTCGATCCGGTGATCGCCCCGCACAACCCGTAGGAGGGGGACCTTAGAGCTTGGTCAGCGCGATCATCAGCCCGGCCAGGGGGATTATCGTACCGGCCCAGAACATGAACATCCGGACCTCGGCCAAACCCTTCTCCAGACGGGCATCGAATCTCGCGAAGTAGAGGTCCGCCACTTCGCGGACGGCGGCACGATTCACCGTGGCGGCCTCCGGGGTCGGCGAACCTCTTCGCGAACCATCCGGCGCACCATTGCCTCGAGCGGCTCCTGTTCCTGGTCGACGAAGCGCCGAAGGGCCGTATTGATCAGCGATTGGTAGTTCCCTCCCCCGGCTTCATGGACTTGCTCCCGAAACCAGGCCAGGACGTCGTCATCGAGCCGAATGGTGATTCGGGTCTTGGTTTTGGGCGCCGGCAGGACCGGCCCGCGTCGACCTCTGGAGAAATCGTATTCCTTGCGCATGTCAGGCCCCCTCCTGGTATTGGCGGCGCTCCCTGGGGGTGGCGCGCCGGGCCGAGATGAGCCGAATGTCTGTGCCCCGCCAGGTCCAGCTCACGACGACGATCCGAACGAGGAAGTCCATTCCAAGTGTAAGGAAGCGCTCCTCGGTCGGGTGCGGGTCGAGTGCTGTCAGGGCCGCTGCATCCTCGAACACGCCAACCGCGTCGGCGAAGTCGACACCGTGCTTCCGCAGACTCAGCCGGGCTTTGACCGGATCCCACTGAAAGCCCATACACCAAATGTATGTACTGTTGTACACCGCCGCAAGGAAGGATTACGAGAGAGGGATGGCGGGGGCTAGATAAAGACTTTTTCGAACCGGTTTCACTGTCGTTTCATTCCTGCTGCGTTAAAGGCTCCTGCCTACAGCGTCATGTGGCCCGCGCCGCCAGCCCCGGTGGAGGAAGCCATGCGCAGACGATTGAAGCAGGCCGCCGTAGTCCTCCTCGTAGTCTTCATCGCCGCTGCAGGTGGAGACCGCGAGCGGACTCGTCGCCATCCTGGACCGCGGCTGCGGCGATTGTCCGAACCGGCGGCGCGAGCTGCTGGTCCAGTCCTGCCGGGACGCCTCTCAGGGCAAGATGCCCGGCGGCCTCTACACGACGCTGCGTCCCCAAGCCCGGCTCTCGGCCAAGGACGTCGAGACGATCTGCGCGGCGGCGCGCCAGGCCGAGGCTGGCACGGCCGACGGACGCTGAGCCGGCCCTTGGCGTTCGTCGCAACCTGAACCGCAGCCTGGCTCGTCGACCGGAGATATGGAGGAGCAATGGGACACCTGGAATTGAGCGCGCACATGACCGTCCGCCCTGGCTGCATCGAGGGCTTCAAGCAGCAGGCGGCTGAGTGCATCCGGATCACGAAAGAAAAGGACACCCACACACTGCGCTACGACTGGTTCCTCAGCCGCGATGGTACGGAGTGCGAGGTGCGTGAGGCATACACCGGCCCGCAAGGGCTGATCGAGCACAACAGCCATATCCTCGCGGCTCGCACCAAGCTGTTCAAGGACTATGCCGACGGTCACTTCATGACCGTGTACGGTGAACCATCGCAGCCGCTGCTCGATCTCCTGGCGGCACACGCGGTCGGATTCAAGTGGTTCTGCTTCCTGGAGGGTTTGGACCCATCCCCCGTGATCCCGTCGCGGATTCCTCGAATCGACTTGGCGGCATCTCCAGCTTGAGAGGAACCCGTGACTCAAACCACTCTCGAAGAAAAGGTCGATGTCTTCCTGGCCCAGCAACGCATCGCGGTTGCGGGTGTATCGCGCGACAAGAGCCAGCACCCGGCCGGCAATCTGATCTTTCACAAGCTGAAAGAGCGCGGGCAGCAGGTATTTCCGGTGAATCCCCACCTGGAGAGCTTCGAGGGCGAGCCCTGCTATCCCGACCTGCAAGCGATTCCGGGCGGGGTCGACGGCGTGGTGATCATCACGCGACCCGAGGTCACCGAGCGGATCGTGCGCGACTGCAGCGCTGCCGGGGTGCGCCGGGTGTGGATGCACCAGTCCCTGGCGAAGGGATCGAGTGTCTCGCAGGAGGGGGTCGAGTACTGCCGGCAGCATAACATCAGCGTGATCGCCGGGGCCTGCCCGATGATGTACGGCACCGGGGTCGACTTTGGCCACCGCTGCATGCGCTGGATGCTCGGGCTCACCGGCGGGCTGCCCAAGTGAGGCGCCGCGTCGCGTGGCTCGCCCTGCTGATTCGCTTGGTAACCCTCCGGGAGCGCCGCTATGCCGATTAAGCACGCCACACCATACGTCATCGAGCTCAACCTGTCCGATATGTCGCAGCTCTTCAACACGATGGATGCATCACCGTTCCGGGGGAGAGACCTCGCGGAGGGCGCGGAGGAGTTGATCGTCACCTGGGCACATGAATACAATCTGCGCGACCCGGTGGGGCTGCGCATCCACCTCGACAAGTGGCCCGAACAGGATCCGACTCAGCTCATTTGCGACGCGGTGCACAACTACTTCATCTACCGAGCGAAGCTCACCGCCCTGGAGTTCAAGCGGCTCATGCGGCTGGGGCGCTTCAGCTTGCTGATCGGGGTGATCTTCCTCGCCGGCTGCCTGATGGTGAGTGCCTTGCTCGATCGCAGCGCCGGGACGCAGACCGGGACGGTGGCCGACTACCTGCGCCAGAGCCTCACGATCGGGGGCTGGGTCGCGATGTGGCGGCCGATGGAGATCTATCTCTACGACTGGTGGCCGATCTGGCGCCACCGGCGCAACTACACCCGGCTGAGCAGAATGCCGATCGAGGTGGTACGAACAGTGACGAAAGAGCCAGTGACGTAGCTACTGCGGCGCCCGGTGCCGCGGGATGCTGCCGGAGTCGACGATCTTCCCAGCGCGCGAAATCGCATTGAAGTACATGACCTGATCGATGATTTCCGCGATCAGGAAGGCGTTGTCCGCGTCAAAGCCGACGGCGGTCAGCGCCGTCTTGCGGAGATCGCCGCGGCGCACTTCGCCCCCGGAGCCGACCACGAAATGGGTAATGCCCTGCTGCGGCTTGACCCGCTCGTAGACGTGGTCGTGTCCAGCGAGCACCACGCTCACCCCGTACTGCAGGAACAGCGGTTCGAGTATGGCCCGCAACCCCAGGCTGGAGCCGTGGGTGGCGCTGGATGAATAGAGCGGATGATGGAGCACAACGATTTTCCAGTCCTCCTTTGAAGTCCGCAACTCGTTGTCAATCCACTTCACCTGCTCCGGGTCCAGGTAGGAGCTTTCCAGCATGAAGAACCGGACGCTTTGGTTGGGCGCTTTGAAGGAGTAGTACAGTTTGCCGTTCATGTTGAACAGCTTGTAGTTGCGCTGTTCCCGGGCGTCGTGGTTGCCGAGCGAGGCGTAGAACGGCACGCCGGCGTCGAGCAGCGGCTTGTAGGGAATCTCGAACTTGTTCTGAAAGTCCTGCGGGCGCTCGCTCCCCAGGAGATTATCGCCAGTGGTGAGCACGAGCTCGAACGGGAAGGTGCCGCGGGTCTTGGCGATTT
This sequence comes from Gemmatimonadales bacterium, assembly GCA_036566495.1. GTDB lineage: Bacteria > Gemmatimonadota > Gemmatimonadetes > Gemmatimonadales > GWC2-71-9 > JABFSM01. The sequence continues at coordinate 8,276 of DATCWE010000395.1, forward strand.
GTGCCGCGGTCTGATACTGCTCGGGGGTCGCGTCACCGAAGTCCCCGAACACCGCGAACTTCAGCGATCCCCCTTTGGTCGGAAGCTGAAGGGGCCCGGAGGGGGGAGCGCCTGGTTGAGGCTGCGGGAGCGGCGCCGGCGCGGCGCCGGAAGTGGGCGCACAGCCGAGCGGAGTCCCCGTCAAGAGGAGCGTGACTGCGACGACCAGACGGCGTCCGGGCATGCGACCCTCCGCGGCCTAGGGCGTCGGCGTAGCCGCCGGAGCTGCCGGCATGGCGTTCGCCACGTAGTCCAGGATGATGTGCGCGTGGACGTCCATCAGGATCAGATCGTTGTTGACGAAACGGTACTCGAGCTCGGCGGGAAGCTGCGGCAGGCTCGCCAGCACCAGGGGCGGCATGGTCGAGAGCGGCACCTCATCGGGGTATCGCTTGTTGACGACCGGTCTCACGGGATGCGGCTCGTCGTGCACCTGCTTCCGCGCCTCGGCTCCTGCGGGTCCCTTGAACACCTCGGCGAGCAGGGCCCGCACGTAGGTCTGCATGCCCGGTATGAAGAGATCGCCCTGCTTTGCGTCCGCCCGGGCTTGCACCACCAGCTGCGCGATCGCGCGCTGATCCCGATCCACTTGCTGCGGCGTGGCGTCCTTCGGAAGCTTCGGCAAGGTGGCTTCGAGCTTCTTATGAAGGTCCGCGTACGCCCCGACTCGCTTCTGGAAATCGGCCTGGAGCTCCTCGGGCATGCGAAGGCCCGCTTGGGCGGCCAATCCACCCGGTCGCTGAACCGGTTCGGCGAACAGAGCGCTGCTGAGGACGATCGCTCCGAGCACGGCCGCACGGTACGGCTTGGCAGCAAACATGTGAGCCTCCTCCGCCGAGGATAACCAACCCGCCAAACAAAGGTACCCTCGGCGCACCATGATCCGTGAGGTGACGCCACCTAACCATAGGATAGGACCTCGCCGGGAGGACGGGCAAGGCGAGCTATTTCGCGGCTCGACCTTCCTCCCGCAGCGCGCTGACCGGATCCACCCGCGTCGCGCGGCGCCCCGGCAGCCAGGCCGCCAACACGCCCACGCCCCAGAGAATCAGCACGGTGGCCACGAAGGTCGCCAGGTCATGGGGAGGGATCCCGAAGAGCAGGTTGCGCATGAGCCCGGCTCCCGCGAGCGCGGCCACGGTGCCGATCGCAATGCCGGCGCCGGAGAGCGCGGCGC
>DATCWE010000181.1:0-17379 GCA_036566495.1 Gemmatimonadales bacterium
GGGCAGCCGCAGGAAGGAATCCCGCAGTGCGCCGAGCTCCCGCGGGGTGGCGCGGCCGGCGGCGGCGCGGCCGGCCAGGCGCTCCAGATCGCGCACTCCATCGAGCGCCTCGCGCGCGGCCGCGCGATGGGTAGGATCCCGCACCGCGGTCTCCACGGCATCGAGCCGCTGCGCTATGGCGTCGGAATCGCGCAGCGGCGATGCCACCCACGCTCTGAGCAGGCGCGCGCCCATGGGCGTCACGGTGCGATCGATCGCTTCGAGCAGGGTGATGCCCTTGGCTCCGACGCGCAGCGGCTCGAGGAGCTCCAGGTTGCGGCTGGTCATCTCATCAACCCAGAGGAACTGATCGGAGCGCCGGATCGCGGGCCGCGCAAGATGCGGAATGCCGCCCGGCTTGAGGTCGCCGAGGTAGCGGAGCAGCGCACCGGCCGCTCCGACCGCGGGCGCATCGGCTGGGCCCAGGCCCAGTCCGTCCAGCGAGGCCAGCCCGAAGCGGCGACCCAGCTCTTCCCGCGCGAGCTCGGGATCAAACTCCCAACGCTCCCGCGCGGTACACATGAGTTCCGGCTCGGCAGCGAACTCCACATCGGCGGGCAGGACGAGCTCGGCGGGCTTGAGCCGGCCGAGGGCTTCAGCGCACTCGTCCGCGGCGGTAAGCTCGAGCAGGAATTCGCCGGTCGTGAGGTCGATGGCTGCCACTCCGACGGACTGTCCGTCCGTCCGTCCCAACCCGACCGCGGCGATCCAGTTGTTGCGACCTCCCGCCACCCAGCCGTCCTCGAGCAAGGCGCCGGGGGTCACCGTCTCGACGACCTCGCGGCGCACCAAGCCCTTGGCCTGCTTCGGGTCTTCCACTTGCTCGCAGATCGCCACCCGGTAGCCGTGTCCCACCAACTGTTTGAGGTACTCGGTCGCCGCCTTGACCGGGACACCGGCAAGCGGAACACCGTCGCCCCGCGAGGTGAGAGTGATGCTGAGCACCCGCGAGGCCAGCTCGGCATCATCGAAGAACATCTCGTAGAAGTCGCCCATGCGGAAAAACAGGATCGCATCGCGGTGCCGCGATTTGATCTCGCGATACTGCAGCAGCAGGGGCGTGTTTTCGGCGAGGGTAACGGTCACGGAACGCGGACCAGGAACGGACGTCCTCCCAGACGCGCCTTGAGCTGCGCCAGTGCGGCTTCGGCTTGCTGGCGAGACCGGAAGGCACCCGCGCGGATCTTGAGATAGCCGCCTTCCTTCACGACGACCGCCTGGTAACCAGCCCGCTTGACCCGGGCGATTTCGGAATCGGCCGCAGCCTGGGTCAGGACAGCGGAGATCTGGACGTAGAAACCGGAAGCGGCGCGGGCCGTGGAGCGACCGCCGCGTGCGCGCGCCGCGGAATCCGCCCGGGCTTTCGCGAGGGAATCCGCGGCGGCTCGGCGGACGCTATCCGCCACGAGCTCGCCGAGACCCTCACAACGCTTCTTCTGGAACTCGAGCTGGTTCCTCAGCTCGACGTCTCCTCCCACGGAGGTCAGGCCGGCATCGGCCAGCCGGCACGCCTCGACGGCCTCGCGGCGATCGCCGGCCGCGCGCGCACCCCAGAACGCCGCAGTCGCGGTCAGCGGACTGCCCGGGTAATCGCGCAGCAGCTGATCGACCTGCCGGAACGTGCCGGCGGGATTGCCGGCGGCGTAGTCGAGCTGGGCGAGCTGTAGCAGGGCGTCATCCGCCCAGGCGGACTGGGCATAATCCACCACCACGCGTCGCAGCTCGAGCCTGCGGGCGCGCTCGGTGCCAGCGAGCAGACCCACCGTGTAGAGCGCTTCGGGGTACAGCGAATCGGTGGGCTGCAGCGCCGCGAGGATCCGGGCGGCCACCGCCCGGGCGGAATCCGACAGCCCGTCTTGGGCAAGGCGAACCGCCGCGACGAGGCGCGGATCGGTCTGGGCAGCCAAGCGTAGCGAAGGCAGCACCGCCAGGCCGAGGCCCAGCAACAGGGCAGCTCCCGAGCGCTTCATGCCGGCATCCCTGCGAGCGGAGCAATGCACATAATCAGATCCACCAGGACACCGCGCTCATCAGCCAACGTCGTCGTTTTGAGGCGCTGGTCGGCGCGGCGCGCGGCGGCGAGGGCCGCGTCGATTCTGGGTGCCGGCCACTCTTCCACCAGGCGGCTCCAGCGCTCCGCGCTGGCACGGTAATCCAGGCGTACCGGAGGCCGGGCGCGGAGCAACGCCTCCCTCACCGACCGTTCGAGGCCCGCACCGCGCGCGCCGCGGTCGTAATGCGCCCGTGCCAAGCCGAGACCCAGGAGCTGGGTGCCGAGCTGCGCGAGCAAGGCGACGCCGGACACTCCGGACTGCGCGAGCAAGTGCGGCAGGATGCCCGCGGCGCGCCCGCTGTGATCTTCCACGACGGCATCGCACCAGTCCGAGGCGGTCTCACCGTGGCGAATTCCCAAGCTCGCCGTCAACTGGTCCAGAGTGACCGGCTCGGCGCCGCCCAGACCGGCCAGCTTGCCGAGCTCGCTGCGCGCCGCCCCCAGATCGCCGCCCACCGCTTTGACCAGGTGGGCGGCCGCTTCGGGCGCCAGCTGTATCCCGCGCTCTTCGGCCCGCTTGACCACCCACTTTTCGGCCAGCCTGGGACCATACCGGTCTACCTCGACGGTGCAGGTCAGCCGGAGCAAATCGGGATCCGCGTCGCCGCGGTCGTCGTCCTTCCGGGGCGCGCCCTGGACCAGGATAAGCACCGTTTCGGCGGCGGGCCGCTCGAGATAATGCACCACCGCGGCCTTTGCTTTGGCTCGCTTCTGCCACGCTTCGATTTCGCGAATCACCACCAGGCGGCGGTCCGCCATCATCGGGAGCGTATTGCAGAGGGTTTCGACCGCCTCCGGGTCGAGCTGACTGGCGCTGCGCTGGTCATAGTTGAAGTCGCGCATACCCGGCTCGACCACCTGGTCCAGGATAGCCCGCACCACCTCGTCCTTGAGCACGTCCTCCTCTCCGTAGAGGTAAATCGCGGGCGGGACACTCCCGGCCTTGATCTGTCGGGAGAAGGCATCGAAGGTGGCCTTGGGCATGGAGAATTCGCTTTCCTACTCCCGGATGAAGCTGTTCACATACATCAGCGCGCACAGGCTCTTGCCGTCCCGGATCTTTCCGGTGCGGATCATTTTCCCCACCGCACTCCAGCGCTTCTCGTGGACGGTGATGAACTCGTCGTCTTCCTGAGACAGCGCCACCGGCGTGAGCTCGGTGGCCAGAAAGAGGTGAATCCTCTCGTCGGTAAACCCCGGGGTCGTGAAGATGGTCGAGAGCCGCTGCAGCTTTCCCGCCTCCATGCCTGCTTCTTCGGCCAGCTCCCGGTAGGCACACGTCTCCGGCGCCTCGCCGTGGGACAGGGTCCCCGCCGGAATCTCCCAGAGCCAGTCGTCGGCGGCATGGCGGAACTGGTGGATCAACAGGATCCGGGGATCAGGATCGGCCGGAGCATCGAGAAAGGGAACCACGGCGGCCGCGCCCGGATGCCGGATCATCTCCAGCACTCCCTGCGAGCCGTCAGGAAAACGGACGGTATCATGGTCGAGATTGACGACCCGGCCTGAATAGCGTCGCTCCGACTGGATGAGGGTCATGGTCAGGGCTCTCGGATGCGGTCGGTTCGGGCCTCAGGGGGCGATGGGATGCCGATTGAACAGCGCTTGCGCGGCAGTGACGGGGAGCTTGAGCGCTTCCAACGCAAGATAGCCCGCCTCGGTCCGGCTGCCCTGCACGATGGGGCTGGTGCGGGTGGGAGACGTGAACGCCTGAATATCGGCCCGCCGGGCCTCGATCCGCAGTCTGGCCATGTGAAAGGGGTCACTGACCAGAATGGCCCGGACCAGCTCGCGCCCGTGCATCCATTCGGACACGGAATACATGGATTCGTCGGTGGTCCGTCCATCGGGGCGCACGATGATCGCCGAATCGGGGACCGCGAGGCCGCGCAGGTAGCGGTGCCCGACGGTCGCTTCGCTCACGCGGTCCCCCGTTCCGATTCCGCCGGTGACCACCACGGCCGGGGCGAGGCCGGCGCGGTACAACTCCACCGCGTGATCCAGGCGAGCCTTGAGCACGGGGGAGGGCCGCCCGTTGTACTGCGCCGCGCCCAGCACCACAATCGCGTCGGCGGGGCGCCGCTCGTCCCGCCGGCTGACTCGCCAGACCCAGGCGAAGAGCAAGCCGTACACGAGCAAGGCCGAAGCGAGCAGCCGGAGCGTCCAGCGCAGCGCACGGCTCACAGATCGAACGATTCTCCAAGCTGGGGTACGATGATGTCGCGGATCCCCTCCTCCTTGAGGATCTCCGCCATCGCCGCGGCGGCAACGGCCTCACCATGCACGACGAACGCCCGCTTGACGGGACCCCCCAAAGCTTTCACCCAGGCTCGCAGCTCAGTGCGATCGGCGTGCGCCGAATACCCGCTGATCGACTCGACCTCGGCGCGCACATCACGCAGTTCGCCGAAGATCTTCACTTGCAGCGCGCCGTCCTGGATTCGGCGGCCGAGCGTGTGCTCGGCCTGGAAACCCACGAACAGGACGCAGTTGCGCGAATCGCCGATGTGGTTGGCCAGATGATGCAGGATCCTCCCGGACTCGGCCATACCGGAGGCGGCGATGATGATGGCGGGACCATTCAGGGTATTGAGCCGCTTCGAGTCCTCCACGGCCTTGACGTACTCGAGCAGGGGGAAGTCAAAGATCTTGTCGGAATTCAGCAACAGCTGCTCCCGGCGGTCGAAGACTTCGGGGTGCATCCGGAACACCGCCGTGGCATCCACCGCCAGCGGGCTGTCCACATAGATCTTGATGGCGGGGAGGCGTCCGGCCTTGGTCAACTGATGCAGGGCGTACACCAGCTCCTGGACCCGTCCCAGCGCAAAGGCGGGGATGAGAATCTTCCCGCCGTGACCCGCGACCCGTCGCACGATTTCGGTGAGGCGATCGGCGCTGGTGGCGGTGGATTCGTGATCGCGGTTGCCGTAGGTGGATTCGACGATCAGGGTGTCGATCGGTCCAGTGGGAGGCTCGGGGTCCCGGATGATGGGAAGCCCCGAGCGGCCGATATCTCCGGAAAACACGATGCGCTGGTTGCCGCCCTCGCTCAGGCGGAGGTCGACGCTGGCTGAGCCAAGGATATGGCCGGCTTCGGTGTATTCGAACGCGAGATTCTTCCGGATGTAATGGATGCGACGATACGGCAGGCCGATCATGAGATCCTGCACCGCGAGCGCGTCGGCCATGGTATATAGCGGCTGGCTCGCCGGATTCTGTTTTCCATGGCGGGCGAGGAAGGCGGCGTCACTCTCCTGGATGTGCGCGGCGTCGGGAAGCATGACCGCGCTCAGATCGCGCGTGGCGGGGGTCGCGTAGATTGGCCCGTGATACCCGTGGCGGACCAGGAGGGGCAACCGCCCGATGTGGTCGATGTGGGCGTGGCTTACGACGATGGCGTCGATGCGGCGGGGATCGAAGGGGAGATTGGCGTTGAGCGCCGCCGCCTCAGCGCGCCGGCCCTGGAATAACCCGGCATCGAGCAGAATTCGAGCGCCCGCGGCTTCGAGCAGGTGCATGGAGCCGGTCACCTGGCCGGCCGCCCCCCAAAAAGTGATCCTGGCTCCGCTCATTCGCTCACCTGGTCCCAAAAATACGGTCGCCGGCGTCGCCCAGGCCCGGCAGGATGTACCCGACGTTGTTGAGCTCCCGGTCGAGCGCCGCGGCAAATACCGGCACGGAAGGGTGCGCGTCGAGCATGGCTTGCACGCCTTCCGGCGCGGCTACCAGGCAAAGGAAGCGGATCCGGGTGGCCCCGGAAGCGCGCAGTTTGGTGACCGCAGCAACCGCCGAGCCTCCGGTGGCCAGCATCGGGTCGAGCACGAAGAAGTCCCGATCGGTCTCCGCGGCGGGGACTTTGAAGTAGTAGCTCACCGGCTGAAGGGTTGCGTGGTCGCGGTACAAACCGATGTGCCCCACCCGGGCCGAAGGAATGAGCTGAGTGATGCCCTCGACCATGCCGAGACCGGCGCGGAGGATGGGAATCAAGGTGAGCTTCTTGCCCGCCACCCGCCGCGCGGTCATGCGCTCCAGGGGCGTCTCGATTTCGATCGCCTCGGTGGCGAGGTCGCGAGTGACCTCGTAGGTCATGAGCATGGCGATCTCGTTGACCAGCTGCTTGAAATCCTTGACGGGCGTGGACTTGTCGCGGAGGATCGCCAGTTTGTGCTGGATCAGCGGGTGCTCGAGGACGGTCAGGTTGGGTAAGCGAGGGTGAGGCATGGAGAGGAAATATACGGGGGAACTCAAGCGGTTGGACGGGGGGCGGGGGACATCTATATATTCCTCGCCCTCCGGCTAGGTAGCTCAGTTGGTAGAGCAGCGGACTGAAAATCCGCGTGTCGGGGGTTCGATTCCCTCCCTAGCCATTCGTTCCGGATCACGTCGCCACAGTACACCGGCCCGCACTGGGGGGTTGCCCTCGCCGCGCGCGGCTGCGACCTGTTGCGATTGATTCCTCCTCGCGGCTGCGGTGGTGGCCTGTTACATCCCCACCCGGCGGGCCACCCGGACCGATGCTATTGCCGTACTTCGCCGCGATCAGCCAGGAGACCCGGCCCGCTCCCCATAATATCGGCTCGATTCAAGAACACTCGGCCGATAACGTCAAGTAGGACCAGCACGAAGCCATTGCAATTATTCCGTGATATGATAGTTTATCCTCCCCGTGGATAATCCTGTGGAGGCACCCGAGTCCCCCCGTTGGCAACGCCGTCCCACGGAACGGCGGCGAGAAATCCTCGACGCGGCCGCCCTCGTGTTCGGGGAACGGGGGTTCGACTCAGCCACGCTGGCCGACGTTGCGGAGCGGGCTCAGGTGAGTCCCGGCACGATCCAGCACTACTTCGGCACCAAAGCCACCCTCTTCCACGAAGTCATCGCCGATCGCTTCTTCTCCGGCGCCGCCGAAGACGAAGCGCTGCTCATCAATCACCGGGGGAGCTACGCCGATCTCCTGCGTGTGTTGCTCGAGCGCACCTGGGTTCGGCTGAGCCGGCCAGGCAGCGCCGAATTGCTGCTGGTGGGCATGGCCTCCGCGGCCAGCTGTCCCGAGGCTGGCCGGGTGGTGTCGGGTGAGATGGGCGGGCGCTGTCCGCGGGTGTTGCAGGGCGTGATTCAGGCAGGAGTAGCCAACGGCGAATTCCGTCCGGTCAATGCGGAGACCCTCGCCCGGGTGCTGGGGGCCGCGATCATCGGACTGGTGGTCGGGCGGCGGCGCTTTGCGTCGTACTGTCAGGTAGGCTCCGAGCCGGGCGCCGCGCTCCAGGAGCTGCTCCAGCTGGTGGAACTCGGACTGGTCACTGAAAAAGCCAGGACAAAGGAGATGCAGGGATCATGAGACGCCCCCGCCCGGCCGCCCTGCTCTGGCTCGCTGCCCTCGGCTGCTCCAAGGCGCCGCAGCAGGGCGCCCCCCCGCCGCCTGAAGTCGCGGTGCTCCAAGTCGTGGCGCACCGCATTGAGGAGGTCTTCGAGTTCGTCGGCAACGTCGAGGCGAGCAAGAGCGTGGACGTGCGCGCCCAGGTCGGCGGTGTCATCGTCGCACGCCCTTTCGACGAAGGCCAGGCGGTTCGCACGGGCCAGGTGCTCTACCGCATCGATCCCACGGCGTACGAGGCGGACTGGCGCGCGGCGCAGGCCGGGCTGGTCGAAGCGGAGGCGCGTCAGGCCAACATGGAGCAGAACCTGGCGCGGATGAGTGCCTTGCTGCGTGACAACGCCATTTCGAAGCAGGAATACGACAACGCAGTCGCCCAGGCCAAGCAGGCGCAGGCCGCGGTCGAAGCCGCCCGCGGCGTGGCGGATCGCGCCAAGAAGAATCTGAACGACACCGCGGTGCGCGCGGAGCTGAGCGGCCGGGTGGGACGTGCGTTGCTCGAACTCGGTGCCCGGGTGCGCGGTCCGGAGGATGTGCTGACCAGCATTGACGTCCTGGACCCGATCTACGTGACCTTCCGGCCCTCGGGCCAGCAGCTGCTGGCCTGGCGGCGCGACCCGCGCAGCAGCAAGCTGATCCAGCCGGGAGGCGGTCTCAAGATACAGGTGACGCTTCCGGACGGCTCAACGGCGCCGCGGCTGGGCCGGATCGACTTCGTCGATCCGGTGCTCGACCCCGCCACGGGAACCCAACAGTTCCGCGCCGAGTTCCCCAACCCGGACAAGCTCCTGCTGCCGGGCCAGTTCGTGCGGGTCCGGCTACTCGGCCTAACCCGCGACAGCGCGATCGTCGTGCCCCAGCGCGCGGTCCTGCAGCAGATGGGCCGGCAGAGCGTGTTCGTGCTGGCCGCCGGAGACACGGTGCGGGTGCACGACGTGACCGCCACGAGCTGGATCGGCTCGGACTGGGTGATCGAGCAGGGCCTGCAATCCGGGGACCGCGTCGTGGTCGACGGGGTGCAGAAGGTGCGACCGGGGATCAAGGTGCGGCCGGTGCCACTGGCCGACAGCGCCCGCGGGACGCCGCCGCCGGGGGGAAGCAAACCTTGAACGAGACGCCCGCTCCCCAGGTCCGCTATTTCTTTATCCGGCGCCCGGTCCTGGCCGGCGTCGTTTCCATCGTCATCACGCTGCTGGGGGCGTTCGCCCTGCTGCGGCTGCCGATCAACCGCTTTCCCCAGATCACGCCGCCGGCGGTGCAGGTCACCGCGGTCTATCCGGGTGCCAGCGCCGAGGACGTGGCGCAGGCGGTCGCGGCGCCGATCGAGCAGCAGTTATCAGGGCTCGACGGGCTGCTCTACTATCAGTCCTCCAACTCGAGCAGCGGGGTGATGGCGCTGTCGGTGTACTTCGACATCTCCCGCGACCAGGACCTCGCGGCGGTCGAGGTCCAGAACGCCGTCAAGCTGGCCGAGCCGCAGCTTCCCGAGGAAGTCCGCCGGAACGGGATCGTCATCCAGAAGACCAACACCAACATCCTGATGGTGGTTTCGCTGGTGTCCGACGATCCGCGTTACGACGCGTCCTTCCTGAGCAACTATGCCAAGCTGTACATCGAAGACGAGATGAAGCGGCTGCCCGGCGTCGGGAACGCCCAGGCATTCGGCGGGGCGGACTTTTCCATGCTGCTGAGTCTCGATCCGGACAAGATGGCGCAGCTCGGCATCACGGTGGATGACGTGGCGCGCGAGGTCCGCGCCCAGAACGTGACCAATCCGGCGGGCCGACTGGGCCGCGAGCCCGCGCCGGCGGGCACCCAGCTCACCCTGCCGGTGACCACGTCGGGCCGGCTCACCACGCCCGAGGAGTTCGGCGACATCATCGTGCGAGCCCGGCCCGACGGCTCGGTGGTCCGGGTGCGCGACCTGGCGCGCGTCCATCTGGGGTCGCTGAGCTACGACGTGGCGGGCCGGCTCAACGGGCAGCCGACCGCCTTCTTCCTGATCTATGCCCGGCCGGGGGCCAACCAGCTCGCGGTGCGCAATGCCGTGATCCAGCGGATCGGCGAGCTGTCGAAGGCATTCCCCGAGGGGGTTCGCTACGACGTGCCCTTCGACACCACGCCCTTCATCACGGCCTCGATGGAGGAGGTCGTCAAGACGCTGATCGAGGCGATGGTGCTGGTGTCGCTGGTGGTGTTCCTCTTCCTGGAAAGCTGGCGGGCCACCCTGATCCCCGTGCTGGCGGTACCGGTGAGCATCATCGGTTCCTTTCTCGGCATGCAGATCCTGGGCTTCACGATCAACACGCTGACGCTGTTCGGGCTGGTGCTCGCGATCGGCATCGTGGTGGACGACGCCATCGTGGTGATCGAGAACGTCGAGCGGATCATGGAGGAGGAACACTTGCCGCCCCGGCTCGCCGCCGACAAAGCCATCCGCCAGGTGGCGGGGGCGCTGGTGGCCATCGTCCTCTCGCTTTGCGCCGTGTTCGTGCCGGTGGCGTTCGTGAGCGGCATTACCGGTGCGATGTACAAGGAATTCGCGCTCACCATCGTGATCGCGGTGGTGATCTCGGGAGTGGTGGCCCTGACGCTGACCCCGGCGCTCTGCGCGTCGCTGCTCAGGCACTCCCCCGCCGAGACGACCAGCCGGTTCTTTCAGGCCTTCAACCGCGGCTTCGACCGTGTGCGCGGGCGCTACGTCGGAGCTGCGGGCCGGATCGTGGGACGCCCGCGCGCCGGAATCGCGGCGTTCCTCGTCATGGTGGCCCTCACCTTGGTGCTGGGGCGGCGGGTGCAGAGCGCCTTCATCCCGCCGGAAGACAAGGGCTTCTTCGTGATCGGGATGCAGCTCCCCGATGCCGCTTCCCGCCCGCGGACCGAGGAGGTCGTGGGCAAGATCGAGCGCATGGTGCTGGCGGATTCGGCGATCCAGTCGGTGGTGAGCATGGTGGGACTGGACCTGCTCACCTTCTCCAACCAGACCAACAGCGCCACGATGTTTGTGCGGCTCAAGCCGTGGGACCAACGCAAGAAGAAGAGTCAGAGCCTCGATGCGATCATCGGGCGGACCTTCTTCGGCCTGATGGGTATCAAGGAAGCGTTCGCCTTTGCCTTCAATTTCCCCGAGATTCCCGGCCTTGGGCGCACCAGCGGACTGGAGATGAACCTCCAGGCCAAGACGGGGCAGGAGTACGGGCAGTTCGCCGCGACGGTGCAGAGCTTCGTGCAGGACGTGAACAGGCTGCCCGAGGTGCAAGGAGCGGCTTCGCTGGTGCAGGCGAACGTACCGCAGTTATACGTGAAAGTGGACAAAGAAGCAGCGCAGGCGCGCGGGGTCAGCACGGGGCAGATCTTCTCCACCCTGCAGGCGATGCTCTCCACCCTCTACATCAACGATTTCAATCTGTACGGCCGGACCTACCGGGTGCAGGCCGAGGCGGAAGGGGAGTTTCGCCAGAAGCCCGAAGACATCGGCAGGTTCTACGTGCGCAGCTCGCACGGCGACATGGTGCCGCTCGCCGCGCTGGTGAGCAGCGAGATGCGGGGCCGGCCCAGCATCATCAGCCGCTTCAACGGATTTCCCTCGGCGCTGGTCACGGCGCAGCCGAAGCGGGGCAAGAGCTCCGGGCAGGTGCTGGCGGCGGTGGAGCGGCTGGTTGCAGAGAAGTACGCCGCGCAGGGCATCGGCTACGCCTACAGCGGGCAATCGTATCAGGAGCGGATATCCTCCGGAGGCAGCACGCTGGTGATCGTGCTCGGCCTCATCCTGGTCTTCCTGGTCCTGGCGGCGCAGTACGAGAGCTGGGCAATTCCGTTTGCGGTCCTACTCGGGGTGCCCTTCGGCATCTTCGGCGCGCTGCTGGGGGCGTGGCTTCGGGGGATGGACAGCGACGTCTATTTCCAGGTCGGCATGATCGCGGTGATCGGGCTGGCGGCAAAGAACGCTATTCTGATCGTGGAATTCGCGTCCAAGCTGCACGCGGAGGGACGCACCGTCCGGGAGGCGGCCGTGGAGGCGGCCCGGCAACGGTTGCGGCCGATCCTGATGACTTCCTTCGCCTTCATCTTCGGCGTCTCGCCCCTGGTCATCGCCAGCGGCGCCGGGGCGGCCAGCCGGCATTCGATCGGGACCGGTGTATTCGCCGGGATGCTGGTCGCGACGGTGGTAGGCATCTTCTTCATCCCGTTGTTCTACACCGTCATTGGCGGACTGGCCGACCGGGTCCGCTCGCGCGGTGGCCGCACGGCGCCGGCTCCAGTGCCGGCCTCACCCGAGGCGAAGTGACCATGGACGCGAGACGCACGGCATGCCTGGTCCTGCTGGCCGCGTCGGGTTGCGCAGTGGGGCCTTCGACCCGGATCGCGGCTCCCCCGATGCAGGCCGTGCGGGTCCCGGACAGTCTGTCCGCGCCGGCGGCGCGGAGCTTTCTCGACTCGCTGACCCGGGTGCGCCAGCGGGAGGACACTGCGGGGCCGCTGCTCGCTGCGCCGCGCCCGTTGGTCCTCGATTCGGCCAGTGACCAGCCCTGGCTCGACGTACTGCGGGACTCCCAGGTGGTTCGGCTGGTGCAGACGGCGCTCGCCAACAATCGTGATCTCCGCATCGCGGTAGCCCGGGTGCGGGAATACCGGGCCCTGCGCGGCGTGGCGCGCAGCGATCTCTTCCCACAGATCAGCGCCAACGCGATCGCCGCCGAGAACCAGAGCGCCTTCGGCGACTTCCCGGTACAGACTTATAACGTGGTTCGCGCGACCGCGGATCTGGCCTGGGAGCTCGACTTCTGGGGCCGGCTGCGGCGGCAAACCGAGGCGGCCACGCTGGACCTCAAGGGGAGGGAGGAAGACGAACGCGCGGCGGTGGTCACCCTGGTGAGCGACGTCGTGACCGCCTACCTCCAGCTGCGCGAGCTGGACCAATCGCTGGCGATCTCGGAACAGACGCTCGAGTCACGCCGGGCCACTTTGGCCCTGGCCCGGCGGCGCTTTGCCGAAGGGGTCATCTCGGAGCTGGACGTGCGGCAGTTCGAGGCCGAAGCCGCCGCGCCGGCCGCCCGCGTGGCCGACTTCGCCCGGCAGCGCTCCGAGCGGGAGCACCAGCTGGCGCTGCTGCTGGGCCAGGCTCCGGGGCCGATCGTCAGGGGTCCCCCGCTCGAGTCGGTGGTACAAGCCGTCGCAGTGCCCGACTCCATCCCCGTCGAGCTGCTGCTGCGGCGCCCGGACGTGCGGCGCGCCGAGCGGGATCTCCAGGCGGCCTTGGCCCGGATCGGGCTCGCGATCGGAAACCGGCTGCCCAAGCTGATGATCGTGGGACAATACGGCCGGCAGAACCAGATCTTTCGCGGCTTCTTCAGCGACAGCAACGAGGTCTACACCGCGCAGGTAGGCATCTCGATCCCGTTGTTCACGGGAGGCAGGCTGCTCGACCAGCAACGGGCCGCGCGCGCGCGGGCGGATCAGGCCAGGGCACGCTATGAGCAGAGCGTGCTGAGCGCCTTCTCCGAAGCCGACGATGCCCTCGTCGGCCTGCGCTTGGGACGCGATCAGCTCACGGCGCAGCAGACTCAGGCGCAGGCGCTTGCCCGCGCCTACGCGCTGGCGGTGCAGCGATACCAGAACGGTGTCTCGAGCTATCTCGAGGTGCTCGACTCGCAGCGCTCGTTGTTCAACGCGCAGCTTTCTCTGGTGGCGCAGGAACGCCAGTACCTCGGCGCGACCGTGCGGCTGTACAAGGCGCTGGGCGGGAGTTGGAGCCGCAGTGAAAAGTGAAAGGTGAAGGGTGAACGGTGAAGGGTTACCCAGCACCCTTCACTGCCTCTTGCGCCGCCCCAACCCAGGCGTATCGTTAACCTCGCTTCCCGACGCCGGTCCTTGCCGGCTCCGCTCACTCATCGAGACTCCGGGGGACTGCGCGTGAACGGGCAGCATACCGTCGGTGTCACGGTCAACGGCACGCCCTACCAGCGCTCGGTGGAGCCCCGTCTCCTGCTAAGCGACTTTCTCCGCCATGAGCTCGGCCTGACCGGAACCCATGTGGGTTGCGAGCACGGCGTCTGCGGCGCCTGCACGGTCCTCCTCGACGGCGCGGCGGTCCGCTCCTGCCTCGTGTTTGCCGTCCAGACCGACGGCCGCGCGGTCACCACGGTGGAGGGACTCGGCGGAGAGGCCCAGCTGCATCCGCTGCAACAAGCCTTTCACGAAGCGCACGCGCTGCAGTGCGGGTTCTGTACTCCGGGCTTCCTGTTGTCGCTGCTGCCGTTCCTGCGCGAGCATCCCGACCCCAGCGAGCACGAGATACGGGAAGCACTGTCCGGCAATCTTTGCCGCTGCACGGGATACGCGAATATCGTCACCGCGGTGCAGCGCTTCGTCGCGCAGAGTGCCCCGCAAGCCGGGGCGCGGGAATCGGGAGCCGCGCGCTGATGGCCGGCCGCTACGTCGGCGAGCGGGTGCTGCGACTCGAGGACGCCCGCCTACTCACCGGGCGAGCCCTGTTCGTGGACGACCTGCAGCTTCCCGGCCTGCTGCATGTGGCCTTCCTGCGCAGCGACGAGGCCCACGCCCGAATCACCAGGATCGACGCGACCGCGGCGCGGTCGCGTCCCGGTGTCCTCGCAGCGTATACCGCCACCGATCTCGGCGATTACTGGCGCCCCGGGCCGCTGCTGGTTCCGCCTCCGCCCATCGCCGGCCTGGTCTTCCATACTGAGACCCAGGTGCCGCTGGCTCGCGACAAGGTCCGGCATGTCGGCGAGCCGCTCGCGATGGTCGTCGCCGAGAGCCGCTATCTGGCGGAAGACGCGCTGGAAGACATCGTCGTGGAGCTGGACCCGCTTCCCGCCGTCACGGATCTGGAGGCGGCGCTCCTGGACCCGGCCTCCTTGGTGCACGAACAGTTCGGCAGCAACCTGGCAGCGCACGTGCAGCAGCGCAAAGGCGATTATGCGACCGCACGCGCCGCCGCCCACCGCGTGATCGCGCGGCGCTTCCACTATGACCGAGGCGCCGCCGCGGCGATCGAGAACCGCGGCGTGGTGGCGCAATGGGATGCGCGGGCGGAGGAGCTGACCGTCTGGGACACGACCCAGGCGCCGATCCCGATTCGCAACGGACTCGCCGCGCTGCTCGGGCTGCGGGAGTCGCAGGTACGGGTGATCGCGCCGTTCATCGGCGGCGGCTTCGGGCCCAAGATCATGATGTATTACCCGGAAGAGGTCCTGGTGCCCTGGGCCGCGATGCGGCTGGGCCGTCCGGTCAAATGGATCGAGGACCGCCGGGAGAATTTCTATGCGACGACACAGGAACGGGCCCAGATCCACGACGCCGAGCTCGCGGTGTCGATCGACGGGAGAATCCTGGGGGTGCGCGACAAGTTTTTGCATGACACCGGCGCCTATGATCCCTACGGGCTCACGGTCCCGATCAACACGCAATGCACCCTGCTCGGCCCCTACGTCGTGCCCCATTACGACAGCGAATTCACCGCGGTATTCACCAACAAGCCCATCGTCACTCCGGTGCGGGGCGCGGGACGCCAGCACGGTGTCTTCGTCATGGAGCGCTTGCTGGACTTTGCCGCGCGCGAGCTCGGGATCGACCGTGTGGAGATCCGGCGCCGAAACTACATCCAGCCGGACGCCTTCCCCTACGATCACGAGATCCTGTTTCAGGATTTTCGCCCCCTGGTGTACGACAGCGGGAACTATCCCGCCGCGCTGGAGAAAGCGGTGGAGCTGATCGGCTACGACGGCTTCGTGAAACAGGAGCAACCCCGGCTCCGGCGCGAGGGGCGGCACGTCGGGCTGGGCATCGTGTCCTATATAGAGGGGACCGGTATCGGCCCCTACGAGGGGGCGCGGGTGACAGTCGAGCCGAGCGGCTCGGTCCGGCTTGCCACCGGGGTGGGGACCCAGGGGCAAGGCCACTTCACGACCTTCGCGCAGATCGTGGCCGAGGTGCTAGGGGTCGAGGTGGGGTGCGTGCAGGTGAGCACCGGGGATACCCGCGAGTTCACCTGGGGGACCGGCACGTTTGCGAGCCGCGGGGCGGTCGTGGCGGGCAGCGCATGCCATGCGGCCGCGCTCAAGGTGCGCGAGAAGATCCTCGGCCTCGCAGCACCGCTGCTCGGTGTGCCGCCCGCCGAGCTGGTGCTGGAGGCCGGGTCGGTGCACGTGCGCGACGCGCCCGAGCAAGGAATGCGGCTTGGCGAGCTGGCTCGCAAGGCAAATCCGTTGCGCGGTGCGGTAACCCCGGGCACCGAGCCGGGCCTCGAGGCAACCGCCTATTTCGGCCCCGACCGCGGCAACGCCGCCAGCGGGGTGCACGCCATGCTCGTCGAAGTGGACGCTGAAACCGCCGCGGTCCGGATCAAGCGCTACGTCGTGGTGCACGATTGCGGCACCATCATCAACCCGATGGTCGTCGAGGCGCAGGTGCAGGGCGGCGTGGCCCATGGAATCGGCAATGCCTTTTTCGAGCAGCTCAGCTTCGATGAGAACGGCCAGCTGATGAATGCCTCGTTCATGGATTACCTGCTGCCGACCGCGCTGGATGTTCCCAGTGTCGAAATGGCCCATATCGAGACGCCCTCGCCGCTCAACCCGCTGGGCACCAAGGGTGTGGGAGAGGCCGGGGCGATCCCGACCGGCGCCGCCTTCGCGCAGGCGATCGAGGACGCCCTGGCGGGCTCGGGGGTCGAGATCACCGAGATCCCGCTCAGTCCGAACCGGCTCTTCGAGTTGCTCGAAGCCGCGCGAGGAGCCCCATGATCGTCGAAGGGACCTACCCGCTGCCGGGAACGCCGGGCGTCATCTGGAACCTGCTGATGGATCCCGAGGTGCTCGCCAAAGCGATGCCGGGTACCAAGGAGCTGGTACGCACCGCCCCGGACCGCTATGAAGGTGTGATGCGCATCGGTATCGGGCCGATCACCGCGGCCGAATTCGAGCTGGTCATCCTGCTGACCGACATGAAAGAGCCGCACAGCTACGCTATGCAGATCGACGGCAAGGGCCGCGCCGGCTTTACCCGGGGCACGGCCAGCGTGGAGCTCTCGCCCGACGGCGCCGGAAGCATGATGCACTACAGCGCCGACCTCCAAGTCGGGGGCAAGATCGCGGCCGTCGGCCAGCGACTGCTCGACTCGGTGAGCAAGCTGATGACGCGTCAGGGACTCGAGGCGCTCAACCGGGAGCTCCAGAGCAGACTGGGCGGAGCAGCGGTGTGAAACCCGCGCCGTTCGTCTACTATTGCCCGGCGAGCCTCGAGGAGGCGCTCGAATTGCTTGCCGAGCACGAAGAAGCCAAGCCCCTGGCCGGGGGACAGAGCCTGATTCCGGCCATGAACTTCCGGCTGGCGGCGCCGGCCGCGCTGATCGATCTCAACCGGATCGCGGCGCTGGCCGGCGACACCGGGATGGAGAACGGCGGGCTGAGACTGGGAGCGATGACGCGGCACTCCACCCTGGAGAAGAGCCGACTCGTCGCCGAACGCGCGCCCCTGCTTGCCGAAACCATGCCGTTCATCGCACATCCGCAGATTCGCAGCCGAGGGACCGTGGGCGGCAGCCTCGCCCACGCCGACCCCGCCGCCGAATTGCCTGCGGTGATGGTGGCGCTCCAGGCGACGCTGGTGCTGCAGAGCGCAAAGGCGGAGCGGCGAATGCCGGCCGAGCAATTCTTCAGCGGACTCTTCGCGACCGCGCTGGAGCCGGGCGAGCTGCTGACGGCCATCGAGCTGCCGGCGCTCCCGGCCCGCGCCGGGTGTGCATTCGAGGAGCTGGCTCGCCGCCACGGGGATTACGCGCTGGTCGGGGTGGCCGCGGTGTTGTCGCTGGATAGCCGGGGGCGTTGTGAGCAGGCGCGCATCGTGCTGCTCAGCGTGGGCGACGGTCCCACCCTGGCTGCCGGCGCGG
>DATCWE010000200.1:0-7601 GCA_036566495.1 Gemmatimonadales bacterium
CCGGACGCCGAGCAGACGGAAGTAGTTGCCGGAGACGAGCTGCACCGCGACGCTCTGCGCCTCCCCGCCGCGCCCGAGGCTGTAGGCGCTCGGGAAGCCGTACGCGGCGAGCTCGGAGAAGCCCGGCGCTCCGGCGCGCAGGGCGGTCAGCACCGGATAGGTCGTGACCGGATTGACGTTCGGCTTCCCGTGGTCCATGTCGCGGTAGTAGATCCGCTTGACCGCGTCAGGTCCGGCGACCAGTGCGGGGGGGCGCAGCAGCAGCTGGTCGACCACGCCGAACATGACGGCGTTGGCCGCGATGCCGAGGCTGAGCGTGACGGTAATGACGAGCAACAAGGCAGGGCGGCGCGCCAGGCTGCGCGCCGCGTAGCGGATATCATCGCTGATGGACATGAGCCGCTCCGTGTGGTGCTCGTGGCCGACGCGCCGGCGATCGACCCGCGCGAGCTCGCGCCGGCTCTGCTCGATATCGCCGTATTCCGCGTGGGCGCGCTCGCGGGCGTCGCGCTCGGACAGGCCGTGCCGCATCAGCTCCTCGGCGCGCGCGTCGAGGTGAAAGCGGATCTCTTCCGCGACCTCGCGCTCGACGGCACTGGGCGACCACGAGACGCGCAATACACGGCGCAGGCCGGGGATCCGGATCTCGCGCATGCTCAGGCAGGTTGGGAATCGGTGGAGCGGAGAATCTTGGAGACCGCGGCGACGTAGCGGGTCCAGTGCTCCTCGCGCGATTGCAGCTGCTTCCTGCCGGCGCGGGTGAGCTGGTAGAAGCGGGCGCGGCGGTTGTTCTCCGAGAGCCCCCACTCGCTCTCGACGAGCTGCCGCTCCTCGAGCCGGTGGAGCGCGAGGTAAAGCGCGCGGTCCTCCACCAGAATCGCGTCGTCCGAGGTGGCCTTGAGCCAGCGCACGATCGCGAAGCCGTGCCGCGGTCCCCAGGCGAGCGTCCGCAGCACCAGCAGGTCCAGCGTGCCGACCAGCAGACCAAGATCGTCCGGCTTCATGGAGCCTCCCCGGAGAGTCTCTGGGGAAGCTACTGCGCTCGGTGTGCTCGCGCAATCGGAGGGCTAGATTGTGGGTCAACACAGGAGATTCCCTGAACCCATCGAGGCCAAGTAGCCCTATGCGCCCAGCGCTCTTCGCCCTGCTCACCGGTGCCTTGCTGCCGGTCTCCCTGCCCCGGAGCGCTCCGGCGGCGCCGTGCACCAAGGCCACGGCGGCGTGTGAGCGCTGGGTCGTGCTGGGCGGTGGGCCCGGCCAGTCGATGGTCTACGCGACCTACCCGCTCGAGCAGCGCAACCCGGCCATCACCCGGGCACTCATCCTGGTGCACGGCGCCGGCCGCAACGCCGACCACTACTTCGAGACCGCCACCGCCGCGGCGTTCCTCGCCGGGGCTCTGGAGAACACGGTGGTGATCGCCCCGCACCTGATCGCGGCCCCTGATACGGCGCGCCCGAACGAGATCCTGTGGGGCAGCGGCCGGAACAACTGGCGCTCGGGCGGCATGTCGCCCTCGCATCCCACGGTGTCCTCCTTCGACTTCCTCGACGAGCTGCTGCGGAAGCTGGCGGACAAGAAGACCTTCCCGAACCTCACCCGCATCGTGGTGGCGGGCCATTCGGCGGGCGGCCAGGTGGTCACCCGCTACGAGATGGCGAACAAGCTGCACGACGCGCTCGGCGTGCACATCAGCTATGTCGTCGCCAACCCGTCCAGCTACGCCTGGCCGGCGGCCGCGCGGCCGTTGCCCGAAGGCGATGCCGCGCCGGCCGACGCCTACAAGGAGGCCCTGGGGCCCGACGGCGAGAAGGTGCACACCCAGTTCCGCTACGGCCCCTTCGACTCGACCGCGGCGCCCGGCTACAACCGCTGGCCCGCGGGGCTCAACGATCTCGCGGGCTACACCGCGCAGATGTCGCCCGAGCAGCTCCGCAGGCAGCTCGCGGAGCGCCCCACGACCTACCTGCTGGGCCAGGTGGACGTGCTGCCGCTCGGCGGCTTCGATTCGTCTCCCACGGCCATGGCGCAAGGGCCGACGCGGCGGGCGCGGGGCGAAGCCTTCTTCAAGTACGTCACCGACTCGCTCGGCGCGAAGCACAGCGCGATCATCGTGTCGGAGTGCGGGCATAATGACCGCTGCATCTTCACCACCGATGTGGTGCTGCCGGTGATCTTCCCCCGGTAGCGGTAACCATTCCAGGATCGGCTGTGATAACTGTGGCCTTGTCCTACCTGAGCGGCCTCCCCGAAAGCAGCTTGGCCGACTACGACCTGGTGGAGCGATGACGGTGCAGAGCGACAAAGTCTTCGGCGGCTCCGTCGCCGAGGTATACCACAGCCACCTGGTACCGCTGCTCTTCGAGTCCTACGCCAAAGACCTGGCCCACCGGCTCGCCTCGCGGTCCTTCACCCGCGTGCTGGAGGTCGCCGCGGGCACCGGGGTGGTAACCCGCAAGCTGGCGTCTGCCCTGCCCGCCGGCACCGCGATCGTGGCCACCGACCTCAACCAGGCGATGCTCGACGTGGCTGCGGCGGCCGGGACGGCGCGCCCGGTGGAATGGCGCCAGGCCGACGCGATGCAGCTCCCGTTCCCCGACGGCGGCTTCGACGCGGTGGTCTGCCAGTTCGGGGCGATGTTCTTTCCCGACAAGCCCAAGGCGTTCGCCGAGGCGCGCCGGGTGCTCCGCCCGGGGGGGAAGCTGGTCTTCAGCGTGTGGGACCGGATCGAGGAGAACGAATTCGCCGACAGCGTCACCGCAGCGCTCGAAACGATGTTTCCGGCGGACCCGCCGCGTTTCCTGCCGCGCACGCCGTACGGCTATTGGCAGCGCGCGACCATCGCGGAGGACCTGGCCCGCGGCGGATTCACCGCGTCACCCCGGATCACCACGGTCGCGGCGCGCAGCCGGGCGGCGGCGCCCCGGATCCCCGCGATCGGATTCTGCCAGGGCTGTCCGCTGCGCAGCGAGATCGAGGCGCGCAACCCCGGCGGCCTCGAGGAAGCCACCGACCTAGCGACGGACGCGATTGCGCAGCGGTTCGGGGCGGACGGCGTGGACGGCAAGATCCAGGCGCACCTCATTACGATCGAGGCCTGAGCACCCATGGAGCTATCGGTCGGACAGAAGGCCAGCCGCAGCCTCACCCTGACGGCCGAAAGCGTGCAGACCTTCGCGAGCCTGACCGGGGATTACAATCCGCTGCACTTCGACGCGGAGTTTGCCGCGCACACCCCCTTCGGCCGGCTGGTGGTTCAGGGCGGCCTCACCACCGGCCTGTTGCACGCCCTCGTGGCCATGGACCTGCCGGGTCCCGGCACTGTCTTTCTCAGCCAGAACTGGAAGTTCACCGCCCCGGTGTTCATCGGCGATACGATCACGGCAACGGCGGAGGTGCTGAGCCTGCACGCCACCAAGCCGGTGACCCAGCTCGGCATCCGGGTAGTCCGGCAGGACGACACGGTGGTGCTGGAGGGGGAGGCGTGGTGCTATAGGTTCGGTGGTTGAATGCACCCTCAGCGGCGTCTCACGCCGCCGTCGGACCAAGCGTGCTGGTGAGCGCGGCCCCGGAGTGCGCCGGCCCGTAGGTCAATCTCCGCCAGAGCCGCTCCATCGGGCCATACTCGTGGCGCGCGAGCCACCAGGTGCTGGCGGCCATCTGGCAGGCGAAGAGGACCAGCGTGATGAGCAGCATCCCGGTGTAGGAGACGTTGCCGTACCAGCCGAGTCCATAACTGTAGAACAGCAGGGTGCAAACCACCGACTGGGTCAGGTAGGTGGTCAGTGCCATCCGCCCGGTGGCCGCGAGCGGGCGCAGCGCGCGTGGTCCGCTCGGCCGCTGCCACCACAGCAGCAGCAGGCAGGCGTAGACCAGGGTGCTGCCCAGCACGCTCCAGTCGAACAGGCGGAACATGGACTGGCGGAGCATCTCGCGCTGGAAATAGGGATAGGGGAAAGCCGGGACGTAGCTCGCAGGCGCCTGGGCCCGCGGCCAGAGCGCGTCGCCCCAGGCCCAGCGGGCATAGCCGATCAGCCCGAGGATCAGCGCGACCAGGAGGACTCGGCGGGTTATGCGCGGCTCGCCGACCAGGCGGCGCAGCCAGCCGGTCCTCACCGTCCAGAGGCCCAGGAGAAACGCGGCGAGGACGTAGGCGTAGGTGGTGAGCCCCCAGCGGCCGAACCATTGCAGGAAGCCGCGCACGCGGACCTGCTCGATCGCCCACCAGCTTCCGTGGACGTACACTTGGACCGACTCGCCGGTATTGCCGGGGAGCATGACGCGGAGCCCGGCGAAGTGCAGCGCCTCCCGCACCAGCAGCGGCCCGAAGAACCAGAGCAGCAGAACGACGACCAGCAGCCGGCGCGGCGAGGCGGTGCGGAACATCACCAGGGCAAAGGCGGCCAGCGCGTACATGGCCAGGATGTCCCCCCGCCAGATCAGGGTGCCATGCACGATGCCGATCGCGAGCAGCGCCGCGGCGCGGCGGTAGTAGGTGTTGCGGAGGTCCCGGCCCGCCGCGATGGCGCGGGTGAGCTGGATGCCGAAGCCGACGCCGAACAGCAGGACCAGCAGGGTGTAGAAGCGCTCCTCGATCAAGTTGTTCTGGATCCACTGGAGCGCGCGGTCGGGCCCGTTCCCCGGGTCGCGCACGCCGTAGTGGTCGTTGAGGTTGGACCAGAGCACGCCGAACATGGCCCAGCCACGCAGCAGGTCGAGCGCGTGGATGCGCTCCTCGGCAGCGACGGGTCGCAGCGACTCGGCCACGGCACCCTCCGGGATGAGCGAAAGGCTGAAGCATTGGGGCCGGAGAGCTTACGGTTTGCGTTTGTGGGCGTCAACCCGGACGGGCTCCGGGGGAGTCGGTTGCGGTGAGCATCGGTACGGGATAGCCTGATGGAACGCAGGGCAACTCGGGAGGATCCATGGATTCCAAGCTGCTGCGGAGCGTCTCCTGTGCGCTACTCCTGCTGTCCCCGGCGCACCAGGCCCCGCCCCGCTATCTCTTCGTCTGGGCCGGCGACGCCAACAAGCAGGCGAGCGATTTTCTCGCGGTGCTCGACGTCACCCCGCAGCGTCCTCGTTACGGCCGAGTCGTCGCTTCAGTGGCCGCGGGCGCGGCAGGGACCGTCCCGCATCACACCGAGTACACGCTGTCGGAGAGCGGTTTCCTGTTCGCCAACGGCTTCGAGTCGGGCAAGTCGTTTCTCTTCGACGTGCGGGACCCGCTCCACCCGAAGCTGGTACGCGGCTTCGCGGACCTCGACGGCTACATGGATCCGCACTCCTTCGTCCGGCTGCCCAACGGCAACGCGCTGGTCAGCTTCCACATGCGGCACGGCGAGCGGGGCGGCGGGCTGGTGGAGCTGGACAACGACGGGCGGGTGGTGCGCACCGTCAGCGCGGTGGATCCGAGCGTCCCCGACGTGCTGATCCGCCCGTACAGCATCGCGGTGCTCCCGAAGCTCGACCGCCTGCTGACCACCAGCTCGCCGATGCACTTCCTGGAGGGGCCGGGAATCGCGGTCCAGGTCTGGCGACTGTCCGATCTCAAGCTGCTCAAGACGCTGCGGCTCTCACCGGGGCCGCGCGGCTACGGCCATGAGGATCCCCAGGAGCCGCGCGTGCTGGCCGACGGCAAGACGGTGCTGGTGCAGACCCGCTCCTGCGGCCTGCACCGCGTGACCGGGCTCGACAGCGACACCCCGCGGACCGAGCCGGTCTACACTTTCGAGGGCGGGCTCTGCGGCCTCCCTATCGTCGTGGACCACTACTGGATCGAGGCGGTGCCCTCCATCGGCGGTGTGGTCGTGCTGGACGTCGCCGACCCCGCGAAGCCGGTGAAGGTGTCGCAGCTCTCGCTGGGGGCGGAGCAGTTCACCCACTGGCTGGCCTGGGACGAGGCCGGGAGCCGGATCATTCTGGATTCCGGAGGCGCGGACAGCCGGCTCTTCATGCTGACGTTCGACCGGAAGACCGGCGCGGTGACGCTGGACGAGGCATTCCGCAATCCCGGCTCGAGTGGGCCCGGCTTCAGCCTGAGCGAGATCGACTGGCCGCACGGATTGCACGGCACCGGGTTCCCGCACGGCGCGGTGTTCTCCCGCTGACGCGGCGGCCGGCGCGCGCCCGGCGCGTTAGACGCGGGAGCGGCGGGAAAGGTTGCGTGGCGAATATAGCCATTGACAATATATCCACTATGGCTATACTCGCCGCATGAGCCCTCCCGACGCCGTCACCGCCTTGCTGCCCCTGCCCCCCGCCACCTTCCACATCCTGGTGGCCCTGAGCGGCGAAGCCCAGCACGGCTACGCCATCATCCAGGACGTGGAGGCCCGCACCGCCGGCGCGCTCCGCTTGAGCGCCGGCACCCTCTACCGCTCCATCGCCCGCATGGTCGAGCAGGGGCTGATCGCCGAGACCACCCGGCGGCGCACCCTGGAAGACGACGAGCGACGGCGCTACTACCGGATCACCCCGTTCGGCCGCACGGTGGCGCGCGCCGAGATGGGCCGGCTCACCGAGCTGGTGCGGCTGGCGCGGGCGTCGGGGCTGCGCCCCGAGACGGCCTGAGGCGTCCGGATGACCAACTTCTACCGCAGGCTGCTCAAGCTCTTCCCCGCTGCGTTCCGCCAGGAGTACCAGTCGGAGCTGCTCACCACCTTCGAGGAATCCAACCGCGGCCGCGGACCGGTGGGCGGGGCGCTGGCGGCCGTGGGCGACGCGGTGCCCAACGCGCTGCTGGCGCACTGGGCCATCGTGCGGCAGGACCTGCGTTACGCGCTGCGCACCCTGGGCCGCGCGCGCGGCTTCGCCCTCACCGTGGTGCTGGTCACCGCGCTCGGCGTGGGCGCCAACACCGCGACCTTCTCGGTGGCCGACTACGTGCTGCTGCGCCCGCTCCCCTTCCCCGACCCGAAGGCGCTGGTGCGGCTCTGCGAAGGCCCCAAGGAGGGCGGCGGCTGGGGCTGCATGAATGAGCTGTCCCCCGCCAACTACCGCTCGGTCACCCAGACGCCCACCGCGGTCGCGGAGTGGGGAGCGTTCAACGTCGGCGCGGTCAACCTGGTCGGCGCCGGGCGGCCGCTCCGGCTCGAGGTCACCCGGGTCACCGCGCAGGTCTTTCCGGTGCTCGGGGTGGCGCCGCTCTTGGGCAGGGTGTTCGACACCACGGCCGCGCGCGAGCGCGACGTCCGCTCGGTGGTGCTGAGCTGGGGGCTGTGGCGCTCCGAGTTCGGCGGCGACCGCGGGGTGCTGGGCCGCAGCATCCGGCTCGACGACGACCGCTACACCGTGATCGGCGTGATGCCCGCCGGGTTCGGCTTCCCGAACGCGCATACCCAGCTCTGGACCCCGCTCACGCTCCGCGAGCCGGACTTCCTCGACCGGGGCGACACCTACCTCCACGGCATCGGCCGGCTGCGGCAGGGGGCGAGCTTCGAGCGGGCGCGGGCCGACCTCGCCATGGTCTTCACGCGGCTGCAGCGCGACTTCCCCGAGAGCAACGCGGAAACCGGCTTCTCGTTCTTCCGGCTGCGCGACTACGTGTTCCCCAGCTTCCGGCTGATGCTGCTGGCGCTCTGCGGGGCGAGCCTGAGCCT
>DATCWE010000230.1:0-5222 GCA_036566495.1 Gemmatimonadales bacterium
CGCGGCGTCGGCAGCGTCGCCCGCCGGGCGCGCCAGCAGGCCATCGAGCGCGGCGCCCAGGTGCTCCAGCCAGAGCGCCGGGTTACGCTGGTAGGGATGCTCGTGCTCGAAGCGGAACAACAGGACGCGCAGATGATCGAGCAACGCGGTCCGGTCGATCTCGTCGGCGGTCTCCTCGACCTCGAGGTCCTCGACGGCCGCGGCGATGGAGCGGAAGGCGGCGAGGTGCTCGCGGATCGAGCCGGCATCGAAGGCACCCAGCCGGCCGTCGTGGCCGGGCACCCCCGCCAGGGTGGCCGCGGCGGGATCGAAATGCCACCAGAGATCGAGGAAGGAGCGGCACAGCTCGTCGGTGTTCGCCACTAGCGACCGCCGGCAAGCTCGCTGTGATCGGCCAGGCTCGCGTTGCCGCGAAAGTCGCGAATCTCGACGTTGCTGCCCAGCATGCTCCGGCTCAGCTCGGCGTGGATCAGGGTACAATCGGACCCGACGATGGTGTGCGCCAGCCGGGAATCGCGCACCACGCTGCCGGTCTCGATCGTCACGTTGGGACCGATGCTGGAGCGCTCGAGCGTCACGCCGCTCTGGATCAGGACCGGATCATGGAAGGTCACCCCGGGAAACTCGTCACGCCGCGCCGCGCCCTTGCGGAGCAGGATCTCATTGGTCTCCAGCAGCGTCTCCAGCTTGCCGCAGTCGTACCAGCCGCTCACCGCCGCGGTGAGGATGCGGCGCCCGTGCTCGATCATCCACTGGAAGGCATCGGTCAGGAAATACTCACCCTGGTTCTTCGGAGCGGTGAGCACCTGGTCGATGCCCTGCCAGAGCGCCGCGACGTCCCTGATGTAATACAGCCCGATGTTGGCCAGCTTGCTGATGGGGTCCTTGGGCTTCTCGACGATCCTGGTCATGTAGCCCTGCGCGTCGGTCACCACCACGCCGAAGCGCTGGTAGTCCTCGACCTCTTTGGCCCAGATGATCCCGTCCGCGTCGGTCCGCTGGATGAGTGTGAGGTCGGCTTCGAAGACGGTGTCGACGAAGACGATCAGCACCGGGCCGGTGACGAAGGGCCGCGCCAGGTTGATCGCCCCCGCGGTGCCGTCCTGCACCAGCTGCTCGATGTAGCGGCAGGGCACCCCGTAGCGGCCGGTGGCGTAGGCCTCGACCTGCTCCTTGAGATGTCCGGTAATGAAGATCAGCTCGCTGACCGGGAGCGGACTCAGCGTATCCATCACCCAATCCATCACCGGCCGGCCGGCGACGCGCAGCATCGGCTTGGGCACCAGGTGGGTGTGGGGACGCAGCCGGGTGCCTTTGCCCGCGAGGGGGATGATGACCTGCATGCTAGCTCCTGCCGTAGCGGTCGGAGAGGCGAACCAGGTCATCCAGCTCGGGTGTCGAAGCCTCGAGCACGTCGCTGTCCTCGACGGCCTCGATCTGATGCACCAGGCCGGGGCGAATCCTCACCGACTCGCCGGCGCGAAAGGGGCGCTCGACCAGCTCGGCTCCCGCACCCAGCCGCAGGATCAGCTCGCCGCGCAGCACGTGCATCGTTTCGTCTTTCTGCTTGTGGTATTGGCAGCTCAGCACGTGGCCGGCGGTCACATGGAGGATCTTGGCGGCATAGCGGTCGGTGCGGGCCCAGACCAGCTCATAGCCCCACGGCTTCTCGACGCGATAGGGCGCTTCCGCCATCAGACCTCCCGGAGGTGCAGCTCGAAGGACGCCGGTGAAGTGATGCACTCCCGCACGCAGACCCCGCACCCTACACAACCCTCGACCCGAAGCACCGGGTGTCCGCCCTCGTCGAGCGTCAGCGCCCGCTCACCGACCGGACAGGCGTCGACACACACCCGGCAGCTGGTCCCCTGGTAGGTGACGCAGCGCTCGGGGAAGAACTCCAGCGCCCCCATACGGTAACCTTCCCAGACGTGCTCGGGCAGCGTGAGCGCGCCGGTCGGGCAAGCCTTCACGCAGGGCATGTCCTCGCAGACGGTGCAGGGCTGGAAGCGAGGGTCGATCGCGGGAGTCCCCGCCGCGAGTCCGCCGCTGGTCGGAACCGGATGGATGGCGTGCGGTGGGCAGACCGATTCGCATCCACCGCAACGGGTGCAGGCCGCGAGGAACGCGACCTCCGGCAGCGCGCCGGGCGGGCGGGAATAGCGCTGCTGGACCAGTCGCCGCTCGGTCCGCTCCAGCAGCCGCTCGCCCCATTGGCCGATGCTCTGCCGGAAAAAATCTCGGCGGTCGCCGGGAAGGCCGAGGAGATCGCGCAGGTCGAGGTTCATCGTAAGAACGTAACCGGTTACCGGTCACTGCTTCATCCCCGGCCAGATATTCCGCGCCAGCGCCGCCAATACCGCCGCGCGCATGGCCGCGATGTCGGGATGATTGCCGGGCCGCTCGTCCACCGCGGCGGTGTTGGTCGCCGCGATCACCGCGGTCCCCGAGCCAGGCTCCAGGTAGAAGAAGGCGCGGAAGCCGCGCTGGCTGCCGGTGTGGCCGATCAGGCGGTAGGGCCCCTGGTGCTTCACGAAAAAGCTGAGCGCGATCGAGTCGCCCATCGCCTCGGAATCGCTGGCGGAAAGCACCGGCTGCCACAGCTCTTCGAGCGAGGCATGCTTGAGGACCGGCAGCGGGCCGCTCGCCCCGGGTCCCTTGCCGAGCAGGAACGCGAAGTACTTCACCATGTCGCTGATCGGCGCGTTGAGCCCGCCGTTCGAAGTCGTGATCCCCGTGTCGAAATCCAGCCCGTTGGCCACCCGCTTGTTGTCCTTCACCTCGTAATTGTTGGAGCGGTCGCCCAGCAGGTGGTACGGAGTTATGTCGTAGTAGCTGCGGGTCATGCCGAGCGGCTTGAGGATGTTCTTGTCGATGTAGACCTCGTAGTCGTCGCCGCTCAGCTTCTCGATGACCCGGCCGAGGAAGATCAGTCCGGGATTGGAGTAGCTGTATTTCGATCCGGGCGGAAACAGGATTTCGGTGTAAGGCATCATCGCAACGAGCTGCGACCAGTCGGTCGGCTCGTAGGGATGCCACGGCTTGTCGCCGCCCCAGGGCCAGGTCGGGTTGCGAAATCCCGCCGAGTGGCTGAGCAGCTGCCGGATCGTGATCGCTTCCATGGGCCCGAAGGGATTGTGCACCGCCATCAGCTCGGGCACGTATTGGACGATCGGATCGTCGAGCCGCAGCCGGCCGCGATCGCGCAGCTGCATGATGCCGATCGCGGTAAACGTCTTGGTGATCGAAGCCCAGTGGAAGATGGTGCTGGCGTCTACCTTGCGGGCGCTTTCCTGATCGGCGAGCCCGTGGAACTCCCGCGCCAGCACCGAGTCCCCCCGCAGGAACCAGAGCGCTCCGCCGACCACTCCTTCGCGGGACAGCGCGGCGTGGAACTCTTCGGCCACGGGGGCCCAGGCGCGGGCGAAGGGAGTCCCGGGCTGGGCCTGGGCGGCGCCCGGAGCGCAGGCCGTCAGACCGATCGCGATGCGGAGCGCTCGCTTCATAGGATTCCCATCCTTGGGAGTGGCCAGGATGTGGTAGAATATCACCTCATGATCGGCACCGTACCCTGTCCCTTTTGTGCTACCCTCAACCGGGTGAACCTCGCCCGGCTGGCGGCCAGCCCGAAATGCGGCTCCTGCGGCCGGCCCCTCCACCTCGACCGGCCGGTCAAAGTCGACGCCAGTGTCCTCGATGCGGTGCTGGCAAACACCGATGCGCCGGTGCTGGTGGACTTCTATGCCGACTGGTGCGGCCCCTGCAAGATCCTGGCGCCGGTCGTGGACAACCTCGCCCAGGCGAAGGCCGGGACGGCGCTGGTGCTCAAGATCGACACCGACCGCAGTCCCGGGATCACCGAGCGGTTCGGCATCCGGGGAATTCCCACACTGATTGCGTTCCAGGGCGGCAGGGAGACGGGGCGGCACGTCGGCCTGGCGAAGCAGGCGGAGCTCGAAGAGCTGCTGAAGCGCGCAGCGCCGTGAAGGCGTTTGCCGTGGTCCTCGCGGTCATCGCGGCGGCGCCGGCGCTCTGCGCCCAGCAGCCGACCAGGCCGAAGGCGACGGCGCTGCTGCTCGGGATCGTCGCCGACACCGGCAAGCGCCCCCTGGTCGAGGCGGAGATCGTGGCAATGCGGCACAAGCTCACCACCATCACCGACTCGCGCGGCGTGTTCATCTTCACCCGGCTCGATCCCGGTCCCGAAGTATTCCTGGTGCGGCATATCGGTTTTCGGCCGGAATCGTTCGACGCGACCCTCATCCCGGGAGACACTCTCAAGGTCGGAGTGATCATGGCGGAAGCGCCGGTGCAGCTGCCGGACCTGACCGTGGAGGCCGAAGGAAGATTGTATTTCGGGAAAATGCTCGGCTTCGCGGAACGGCTGCGCGGCAGCAGCGGCGCTCCCCGCTCCGCGTTTCTCACCCCGGCGGACGTCGACCGGCTGCACCCCACCCGCACCATCGATCTGCTGATCCACGCCGGACTCAAGCCCCGCTACACCGCGAGGGGGGAGCCGACGGTGACCTGTCCGCGGGGGGGCGGCAAGCTGGCCGTCTACCTCGACGGCGCCTGGTTGCAGTCCAGCTTCAGTTTGAGCTGGCTCGAGCCTACCCAGATTCAGGCGGTGGAAGTCTACCGGTCGGCGGCCGAGCGGCCGCCGGAATTCAACGCGACCGGATCGGATTGCACGGTGGTGATCTGGACCAAGTAGCCCGCCCGACGCGCCGCCTTGACACGCGACTATATAGCATATAGTATATCTACTATGTTAAACCTCCCTCCGCCTCCGAGGCCCGCGTGACCCGCGCCGCCCGCCCGCTGCTTCGCCGGGTGAATCCCGCCGTCCTGGCCCGGGCCGCCGACATCATCAAGCTCCTCGGGCATCCCGAGCGGCTCACCATCCTCGAGGCGCTCGAGCACGGGGAATGCACCGTGTCCGAGATCTGCGAGCTCTGTGCGCTGCCCCAGGCCATCTGCTCGCAGCACCTTCGCCGGCTGCGTCAGCTCAAGGTGGTGGCCTGCCGCAAGGACGGGCTCAACGTGCACTACCGGATCACCGAGCCGAAGGTGCACCACATCCTTGCCTGCATCCGCTCGTGCGACATCCCGGTGCGTTAGGCCTCCGTTTGGCGGCACTGGCCGCCCTGCTGTGTCCCCGTTCCGGCACGGCCCAGTCATCCGATACCCTCCGCCTCGGGATCGCGGACGCGCTGGCCGCC
>DATCWE010000235.1:0-2063 GCA_036566495.1 Gemmatimonadales bacterium
GTGGCCGAGTCCAATCCCGACATCATTTATTACGGCACCGGGTCGGACGGGGTGCGCAGCAACGTGTCGACCGGCCGCGGGGTGTACAAGACCAGCGACGGCGGCAGGCGCTGGGAATTTGCCGGCCTGTATGACGCGGGACAGATCGGCGCGGTGCGGATTCATCCCAGCGATCCCAACACCGTCTGGGTGGCGGCCTACGGAGACATCTTCAAGCCCAACAGCGAGCGCGGAGTCTTCAAGACGACGGACGGCGGAAAGACGTGGAAGAAGACGCTCTATGTCTCGGACAGCACGGGCGCAATGGACCTCGAACTCATGCCCGGCAATCCCAGCGTGGTATACGCCTGGGCTTCGCGCATCGAGCGGAAACCGTGGACCATCATCAGCGGTTCGCGCGAGGGCGGCTTTTACAAGAGCAGCGACGGCGGCGAGACCTGGTCCCACTCGGCGAGCGGGCTGCCGAGCCAGCTGATCGGCAAGGGCAACCTGGCGGTGACCGCCGCGAATCCGGCCAGGATCTATGCACTGATCGAAGCCAAGCCGGGCGGCGGGCTATACCGCTCCGATGATGCCGGCCAAAGCTTCGCGCTGGTGAACTCCCAGGGCGCGCTGATTCAGCGTCCCTTCTATTACACGACGCTCGGCGCCGACCCGACCAACGCGGACGTGGTGTACGCGGGCGCCGAAGGCTTCTTCAAGTCGACCGACGGCGGCAAGACCATGACGCCGTTCCGTACCCCGCACGGCGACAATCACGACATCTGGGTCAGCCCGAGGGACGGCAACACGCTGATCCAGTCGAACGACGGCGGCGCCAACGTGTCGTTCGACGGCGGACGCACCTGGTCCAGCCAGATGAATCAGCCCACCTCGGAAATCTACGGGGTGTGGATGGACCAGGCATTCCCCTACAAGATTTACGGAGCCCAGCAGGACAACACCACGATCATCATCAGCAGTGTCGCCGCCCCCTTCAATCTCCAGGATTGGCGCACCGGCCCGGGCTGCGAGACGGGACCCATCATGCCGCACCCCAGGGATCCCAACGTGGTCTACGGGGCGTGCAAGGGGCAGTTCGAGGTCATGAATCTGGCCCTGGGGCAGTCGCGCAACTACTGGGTGGGCGCCCAGTCGCTCTACGGCAATCCCGCGCGCGACCTGATCTACCGCTTCCAGCGCGTCTCACCCATGGCCACCTCGCCGCACGATCCGAGCGTGGTGTATTACGGCTCCCAGTACGTGCACCGTTCGCGCGACAAGGGGGTGACCTGGGAAAAGATCTCACCCGACCTGACCGCGAACCCGGCGTGCTGCCAGGGCGCGAGCGGCGAGCCGATCACGCGCGACGTGACGGGCGAGGAGTTCTACAGCACGCTCTACGCCATCACCGAATCGCCCTTCGAGCCCGGCGTGATCTGGACCGGTGCCAACGACGGCCCCTTCCACATAACCCGCGATAACGGGAAAACCTGGAAGAACATCACCCCCAAGGACCTTCCCACCGGCGGCAGGGTGGCCTGGATCGAAGCCTCTCCGCACCGGCGCGGCTCCGCCTACTTCGCGGTGTACCGCTACCTGCTGGGCGATTACCAGCCCTATCTCTACCGGACCAACGACTACGGTGCCACCTGGAAGCGCCTCACCGACGGGAAGAACGGGATCCCGGCCGACTGGCCCACACGGGTGGTGCGCGAAGATCCCGATCGCGAGGGCCTGCTCTATGCAGGCACCGAATTCGGGCTGTTCATTTCGTTCGACGACGGCGCGCACTGGCAGCCGTTCCAGCTCAACCTGCCCAACGTGCCCATCAACGACATCCGGGTGTACCACAAGGACCTGATCATCGCCACCCAGGGCCGGGCGCTCTGGGTCCTGGACGACCTTTCGCCGTTGCACCAGATCGGCCCGCAAACTCTCGCGACCGCCGTGCAGCTGTACCGCCCCCGCAACGGCTATCGCACCCGGAGCGGAGCGGAGTACCTGAGCCCGACGGTCCAATACTACCTGCCGGCCGTCAGCGAGGGCGCCATCAAGCTCGAGGTGCTCGACAGCGCGGGAAC
>DATCWE010000239.1:0-5304 GCA_036566495.1 Gemmatimonadales bacterium
CCGCCGCGCGGCCGAGCCGGTGACCGCACCCTTTACCGGTCGTCGCATCGCGCAGCTGGTTCCGGGCGACGCGGGAGAGCTCAGGGCGGCAATTGCCGGGGCGCGGCGCGCCCAGCGCACGCTGGCGCGGCTGTCGCGCCACGCGCGCAGCAGTATCCTCGAGCGCACGGCACAACTGCTCGCTTCCGAACGAGCCGCGCTGGCCCGGCTGATGGCGCGCGATGCCGGGAAGCCGGTCGCGCTGGCCCTGGGCGAGCTCGACCGGGCCATCACGGTCTTTCGGCTGGCGGCCGAGGAAGCCCGCCGGTTCGGGGTGCGCGCGTTTCCCGCGGACGCCGATCCGCGGGGCGAGGGTATGCATGCCGTGGTCGAGCGCTTTCCGATCGGCGTTATCGCCGCCATCTCTCCCTTCAATTTTCCGCTCAACCTCGTGGCCCACAAAGTGGCGCCCGCGATTGCGACGGGGAACGCCGTGGTGCTCAAGCCGCCCCCGCAGGCACCGCTGGCGGCCTTCCGGCTGGCCGAGCTGCTGACGGCCGCCGGACTGCCGCCGGGCGGGTTACAGGTGCTGCACCTTCCCCTTCCGCTCGCCGAGCGCCTGGCGACCGATCCGGGCTTTGCGATGCTCAGCTTCACGGGCAGCGCACGAGTGGGCTGGCACCTACAGGCCCTCGCGGCGCGGAAACGCGTTGTGCTCGAGCTCGGTGGCAATGCCGCCGTACTGGTGCACTCGGATGCCGGCGAGCTCTCCGCCCTGGCCGCACGCATCGCCTGGGGCGCCTTCGCCTACGGAGGGCAGGTCTGCATCAAGGTCCAGCGGCTCTACGTCCACGCGCCGCTCTTCCGCCGTTTCAGCCGGCTGGTCGTCGCGGCGACCCGGCGGCTTCCCGTGGGCGATCCTCTGCGTCCCGAGACGGTGGTCGGTCCGCTCATCGACGCCGCGTCAGTACTGCGGGTCCAGCAGTGGATCGCCGAGGCCGAGGCGGGGGGAGCCCGAGTGATCCTGCGCGGGAGGCGGCGCGGCGCGGTGCTGCGCCCGACGATTCTCACCCGGGTCACCCGGCAGATGAAGGTCTGGAGCGAGGAAATCTTCGGGCCGGTGTTGACCATCATGCCGTACCGCACCTGGAACGAAGCAATCCACTTCGCCAATGACTCGGGTTATGGCCTGCAGGCCGGGGTGTTCACCCATGATGCGCGGCGAATTGATGCCGCTTTTCGTGGGCTCGCCGTGGGCGGGGTAGTGGTGAACGACATCCCCACGCTGCGGCTCGACCACCTGCCCTATGGCGGCGTGAAGAACTCCGGGTTCGGCCGGGAAGGGGTGCGCAGTGCAATGGAGGCGATGACGGAGCCGCGGCTGTTGCTCGCTCGGAACTAGGGGTTGGGGTTGGGGTTCCCCAATCCCTGGTCCCTAATTCCCTGCACCAAGCGAATAGAGGCCGGTGTTCGGGTGATAGGTCATCCAGTCGAACCAGTAGTCCTTCAGCACATATACCGGAGTCAGCTTCCGGCCCCTGAGGGGCCCGCTGACGGCCTCGCCGCGGAAATCCCAACGGCTGCCCGTGGCGGCGTCCACCACCTGTCCCGCTGAGTCGGCGACCAGCCGGACGAATTCCAGCTCTTGTCCCTCGAGCCGGGTTTCGAACCCCCGCACGGACTTGCCATCCGGCCCGACCAGCAGCACGATGGGGACCCCGCCGAGGCGATCGTGCAGCGGGGCCTGCGCAAGCACCCGATTCTGCGGATAGGCTTTCGCGACGCCGCTGAGCTCCAGCCCGAGGATGATCTCGCGCGGCGGAAGCCGACGGTCCAGCGTCGCGTGGACTCTGACCGGCGCCTTCGCGGTGTGCTCCTCCCAGTTGGCGGAGAAGCGCTGCCACGCCGTGTCCGCAGCCGGATGGAGGACCCGACCGGCCGGTTGCTCCGCCGCCCAGGCCCGGAAGGTCAGCTCATCGTGGAAGACCCGGGCCAGCCGCTTACCCTTGAGCGGCCCCAGAATCGCCGCACCGCTTACCTGCTGCCACCAGGAACCGGTTTCCCGGTCCTGCATGATGAAATTCTGGTTGTTGATTCCGGCCAGCCGGAAGTTCAACACCCGTCCATCCACCGTCCGCTCCCACACCAGACCGGTGTGGCACAACGTTCAATAGGTGGCGACGATCGGCACCTTGCCGACGGCATCCTCCACCAGGTGATGGTAGGCCAGCTGGCGCACCGGATACGCAACGGCCTCGCCCTGGATCGTCGTGGCCAGCACCATGTCTCCGGGCTGGACGAAGTCGGCGGCCGCTATGCGCACGAACCTCGGGTCCGGCAGCGGGGCGAACATCCACTCGAAGTAATCCTGCCGTGCCAGCCAGGCTCCGCCGGCGACGAGCGCCAGCAGGAGCAGCGAAGCCAGCCTCGGCAACCAGCGCGGCGAGCTGCGCCAGAGCTGCCACACCAGCAGCAAGGCACCCAGCGCCGCCAGCAGGGTCAGCAGCGGCGACCAGCGTCGCAGAAAAAAGGCGACGGTAACGCCGCCCGGAGTTTGGGGGACGAAGGGCCGGATCAGAACACCGGGCACCATTATCACCACCAGGACCAGCGCCACCAGCACCAGCAAGGCCACCCAGGCGGCGCGCCGCGAGATCGTCACTCCGGCTCTCCTCCAAAGAAGAACACCACTTCGTGCTGACCCTGAAGAGTAAAGATGGCGCGCCTACCTTCCAGCACAACCTCATCCACCGTGATCCGGGCAATCGGCCCGATATTCCGCAGACTCAGGGCCAATGCAATCGCCGGACCGAAGTTGAGCTCGAGGCGCACCGTTGCCCACTCCGAGCGCGGCCGAAGCTCGATGTCGAGCAGGGTGCGATGGCAGCGCAACCGCCGCAGCGCCATCGAGCGCCAGCCTTCCGGGAGCCAGGGCGCCAGCTCGAACCGGCCTCCCTCGCCGTCGGCTCGGGCGCCGAACAGGCCGGCCACCACTTCGCGCAGGAAGGAGGTAGGCTCGCCGACTGCCGCAGCGCCGACCCGGCGAAAGTCCCTGGCACGGTCGAGGAGCTCCGCGAACTCGGCGACGTCCCAATCGAGCAGACCGGGGCCCGGATCGGCCCGTACACCGGAAGGGTCGCGGCGGACCGCCCACCCGAACGCCTGGTTGAGGGAGGCGTCCGGTGTGTCGAGCAGCGGGGAACGCTTCAGGCGCTCAGCGCAGCGCCGCCAGCTGCTGCAGCAGCTCGGCGTTCTCACGGCGCTGGGAGTTGTCGGCCTCCTGATGGGTCCAGCGGATCGTGCCCTTGGCATCGATCAGCACGTAGGCGCGGTTGCTGAAAAACTTCTCTTCGTTCAACACGCCGTAGCGCCGGGAAACCTCCCGCTTGAAATCGCTCAGTAGGTCGATGCTCATGTTCCCTTTCGCCTTGAATTCCTTCAGCGTGGGAATCGAATCCACGCTGACCGGCAGCACCACGGTCTCCGCACTCTGGAACTGCGCGTAGTCGTTGGAGAAGGCATGCAGCTCAGTGGTACAGGTCGACGTGAAGGCGAGCGGGAAGAATGCGAGCAGGACGTTCTTGCCACGCAACCCGGAGAGGGAGACATCCTTTCCGGAGGTGGCGGGCAACGTGAAGTCGGGCGCAGGGGTACCGACGGCTGGGGGCGGCATGGAATCCTCGTGAAAAAAACGTGACGGCTGCAGGACCGTTAAGCGCGGTACCGTTCCTCCACCACGCTCCAGTTGACCACATTCCACCACGCGCTCAGGTAATCGGCCCGCCGGTTCTGGTACTTCAGGTAGTAGGCATGCTCCCACACGTCGCAGCCGAGCACGGGATGCTCCGCGTCCATCAGCGGGCTGTCCTGATTGGGGGTGCTGACGATGGCGAGCTTGCCGCCCTTCTGGCGCACCAGCCAGGCCCAGCCGCTGCCGAAGCGCGCCAGGCCCGCCTTCTGAAACTGCTCCTTGAAGGCGTCCACGCTCCCGAACCCCGCGTCGATTTCCTTGGCCAGCGCGCCGCTGGGAACCTTGGCGCCACCCGGCTTCATCCATTCCCAGAAGAGCGTGTGGTTATGATGGCCGCCGGCATTGTTGCGCACTGCCGTGCGCACCGCTTCCGGGACCTTGGTCAGGTCGCCGAGCAAGGCCTCCAGCGAGAGCTGCTGGAGCAGCGGTTGGTTCTCCAGTGCCGCGTTGAGATTGGTGACGTAGGTCTGGTGGTGCTTGCCATGATGGATCCGCATCGTCTGCTCGTCGATATGCGGTTCCAGCGCGTTGTACTCGAAGGGAAGCGGACCAAGGGTGAACGCCATGGGACCTCCATAATCGTGGCGCGAAACGCCTGCCGAGCGCCGGCAGGCCGCGGTGGGCGGTAATTATAACGGCGGATGCACCCTGGGGGAGCCGCGCTTCCACTCCAGCGCGAGTCCAACCGTGCATCCCGTCACCGCCGCAACGGACAGCAACACCTGCGCACGCAACCCCGCCTCGAGAGCCGGCAGTGCAGCGAGTCCGGCCGGCAACGCGGAGAATCCTGCCCAACGCGCGCTGAGCGCAATGCCCCGCCCCGCGACCACCGCTGCACCGGATTCGACGACCCAGCCCCAGCCCACGAGCACACTTCCCGCCACCACGCTGCCATCGACCCCGGTCCACAACGCGAGCAGCCCGCCGGTCACCGCGACCTGGGACCAGCGACGCTGCCAAGCCGACCCCAGCAATCCGGCGGTCAGGATGAGCATGGCAGGGGCCTGCCACGTGGCGAGCCCCTCCGGGAGCGCCGGAGCGATCACCCGTACCAGCAGGAGCGCGGAAAGCGGCGACAGCCCGCGCCCCCAGGGTGCCCACTGCAAGGGAGGCAAGCCGGCGAACAGCAGGCTGGCCGCTCCGAGCAGCGCTACCAGGAGCCGCTCCGCAGCGACACTGTAGGGTCCGCTGGAAAGGTCGGCGAGGCCCCCGCCAAGCGGACCACGAATGGTCAGCATCAAGCTCAAGGCGACGGCCAGGCACGCGGTTCCCGCCAGCAGCGGGATCAGCCCGGCGAGCCGGCGGGCGCGGACGGTCGCGCGCACTGCCGCGGCGATGGCCAACGTCGCACCGAACCCGAGTAGCAGCAGGTGCGGGGCGAGGACCGCGAGGGCGAGACCGGCGAGCAAGAGTGGATTGAGGGCAAAGGCAGCGGTGGTCGCGGGAGGGAGCCGGCCCGGCCCCCCGTCATCCTGTCGTCGACCCCGGAGGGAAAGCACCAGGGCCGTCAGGACCACGCCGACCCCCCCGACGGCCAGCAGCTCGTTGATCACGCTGAACGCCGTGTCGGCTCC
>DATCWE010000267.1:0-3457 GCA_036566495.1 Gemmatimonadales bacterium
CGGAGCGTATGAGTCAGGACGGAGTTCCCGAGCAGGCCGGCAGCGGACGAGCCGTTGCCGGCGCGTCGCTGCTCCTCGCCGGGCTGCTGCTCGGCCTGGTGGGCGACGTGCTGCTACGCGCTCCCGGTCCGCCGGGGCTGAACCTGTTCATCTGGGTCGCCGCGGTCGCGCTCACCGCGCTCGTGCTGCGCCGGCGGCCAGGCGTCCAACTGGACCGCGAGCGCGTGGTGTGGCTGGTGCTCGGCGTGCTGTTCGCGGCCGGTCTCGCGTGGCGTGACTCGCCGACACTGAAGCTGCTCGTGCTGGGCTGCGCGACGTTGACGTTCGCGCTGGCGGCCTACCGGGTCGTCGCGGGATGGGTCCGCCGCGCGAGCGTGGCTCGTTACGCGCGCGCGTGGGCAACGGGTGCGCTGCACGCGTGGACCGCCGCCGGGCTCGTGCTGGTCGAGGCGACTCGGCCGAGTCCGCGTCCCGCAACCGGCCGGGTCGGCGGCTGGCGCCACGCCAAGGGTATCCTGCGCGGGCTCATCATCGCGACGCCGCTCGTCGTGCTGTTCGGCGCGCTCTTCATGTCCGCCGACGCGGTGTTCGCGGACCTGGTGCGGAACGCCCTGCGCCTCGACTTCGACCTGATCGCGAGCCACGTGCTGCTGTTCTCGGTATCCGCGTGGCTCGCGATCGGATACCTGCGCGGATTCCTGATCGGCACGGAGCTGCCACCGCTTCGGGGCCTCTGGCAGGGCGGTGCGCTGCTCGCGCGCCTGCCGAGACGGCCCACGCTGGCGAGCACCGAAGTCGCGACGGCGCTGGCCGCGGTCGACCTGTTGTTCCTGCTCTTCGTGATTGTGCAGTTCCGCTACCTGTTCGGCGGCGACGCGCTAATCCGGGTGACGCCCGATCTGAGCTACGCCGAGTACGCGCGGCGCGGCTTCTTCGAGCTGGTCTTCGCGGTCGCATTGGTCGTGCCGGTCCTGCTCGCGGCCGACTGGCTGCTCGCGCGCGAGCGGCGCCGTGACGACTTGGTGTTCCGCAGCCTCGCCGGCGTGCAGATCGCGCTGGTGCTCGCGATCACGGCATCCGCGCTGCACCGGCTGCGCCTCTATCACGCGAGCTACGGGCTCACCGAGTCCCGGTTCTACGCGATGGTGCTGCTGATCTGGATCGGTGCGATGCTGCTCTGGTTCGCCGCGACCGTGTTGCGCGGCCGCCGCGACTCCTTCGCCTTCGGCGCCTTGGTTACCGGCCTCGCGACGGTCGCGCTGCTGCTGATCCTCAATCCGGATGCGATCGTCGCGCGCACCAACGTGGCGCGCATGGAGTCGGCGGAAGCGTCGGTGCGGTTCGACGTCGCGTACGCGACGTCTTTGAGCGCGGACGCGGTGCCTGTGCTGATCGAGGCGCTGCCCGCGCTGCCGCCGGACGTGCAGTGTCCGCTCGCGCGACACATGCTGCGGCGCTGGGCGCCGGACCGGGAGCGCTCGATCCGCAGCTGGAACTGGTCGGCGTCTGGTGCGAGCGACGCGGTACGGGAGCAGGAGGCGCGGCTGCGGTCGCTGCTGGGGCCGGATCAGAAGTGCGCAGCCCCTAGTGCCAGATGAGAACCGGCGTAGTCAGTACCACACCAGCGATTACAGTGGGCCCGGCGCGATTCGAACGCGCGACCTCTTGCTCCGGAGGCAAGCGCTCTATCCAGCTGAGCTACGGGCCCGGGACTGCGGTGAAGGGTGACCGGTGAAATCGGGGCGCCGGGATTTGAACCCGGGACCTCCTGCTCCCGAAGCAGGCGCGCTACCAGGCTGCGCTACGCCCCGTACTGCGCAGGATCGAGGAGATGGGATCCTCATTCCTGAATCCGAGCCATTACGCGCCCTGAGGGATTCGAACCCCCAACCTTCTGATCCGTAGTCAGATGCTCTATCCAGTTGAGCTAAGGGCGCAGCCGGAGTGGGCGGTACAAGATTCGAACTTGTGACCTCTACGATGTCAACGTAGCGCTCTAACCAGCTGAGCTAACCGCCCAAAGAAGAACGTGGGGACGGTGCGGACTGACCGCCCCCGTCCCCACTGTCATCGCCGTCCAGCGTGCATAGCGGGGGTGGGATTTGAACCCACGACCTCCGGGTTATGAGCCCGGCGAGCTACCAGACTGCTCCACCCCGCGACGTTGTCCCACCGGCCAACCGACCTCACCGTCCGACTTTCGAGAGCGGGAAACGGGACTCGAACCCGCGACCCCAACCTTGGCAAGGTTGTGCTCTACCAACTGAGCTATTCCCGCAACCGAGCGGGCTCTCAACCTAGGTCCGTCGCCCGCCCTTCGCAACGGCTTGCGCGGCACTCCGCGGCCCCGCTTCCGACGCGAATGGAGGCGAGGGGGATCGAACCCCTGACCTCGTGAATGCCATTCACGCGCTCTCCCAACTGAGCTACGCCCCCGCTATATTGTCCCGCCTTCGTACGGCGCCGCGACAGCACGGTAACGTAGCCAGCGTAGCAGTAAGTGTCAACGAGGGATACACGTCCGCGGCCCGGTCGGGCAGGCGTGTTTTCCGCGCCCTTCGCACGTCATGAGAAAGCCGAGTCAGATGGGTGAGAATCCCCAGGATCCGGACGCCGAGCGTCCGGCCGACCCGTCTACCGAACCCATCTCCGCCGACCTGACCACCGCCGAGATTCTGGCCCGGACGCCGGCCAGCAAGCCGGGGCGCCCCCGCCGGAAGGAGAGTACCCGGAAGCTGGGCGTGGTCGATGCCGAGCGGGACATCCTGGATCAGTACCTCTTCGAGGTCAGCAAGACCCCGCTCCTCACCGCCGAGCAGGAACTGGCCATCGCCCGGCGCGCCGTCGCCGGCGACTCCGAAGCCATGCACGAGCTGATCAAGCGCAACCTGCGCTTCGTCATTTCGGTGGCCAAGAAATACCAGAACCGGGGCCTGGCGCTCACCGACCTGATCGGGGAGGGGAACCTCGGGTTGCTCACCGCTGCCCGGAAGTTCGATCCCGACCAGGGCGTCAAGTTCATCTCCTACGCGGTGTGGTGGATCCGGCAGTCGATCCTGGCCGCCCTGGCCCGGCAGGGCCGCACCGTGCGGGTTCCGCTCAACCGGACCGCCGA
Organism: Gemmatimonadales bacterium; assembly: GCA_036566495.1. Taxonomy (GTDB): domain Bacteria; phylum Gemmatimonadota; class Gemmatimonadetes; order Gemmatimonadales; family GWC2-71-9; genus JABFSM01. The sequence goes on from DATCWE010000267.1 coordinate 3,116, forward strand.
CCTCTCCCGGATCGTCCGCAGCTCGGAGAATCTGCGGCGCGACCTGGAGCGCGAGCCCACCGCCGAGGAGATTGCCGCCGCTACCGGTCTCACCGTGGAAGTGGTTCAGGCGCTCGCCACCCTCAACACCGCCGAGGTACGGTTCGATGCCCCGGTCGATGCCGAGAGCGACCTCTCGCTCATCGATCGCTTCGCGGCCGACGAACAGAGCGATCCCGAAGCCCAGGTCATGGACCAGTTGCTGACCGAGGAGATCGATCGGGCCCTCCGGCTCCTGCCCGCGCGGGACGCCAAGGTGCTGCGGCTCTACTTCGGGCTCAACGATGGCCGGGAGCACACCCT
>DATCWE010000327.1:0-5595 GCA_036566495.1 Gemmatimonadales bacterium
GGGTGGGTCGCGCCGCAGCTACGGTTCGCCCCTGGTCTTGCGCAACCTGGCCACGGGAGCCGAAGAGCGCCTGCCGGACGTGCTGGACTTCGTCCTCGACGACAGTGCCAGGGTCCTGGCCTACACGGTGGTTTCCCGCGATTCAGCCAGGGATGGAGCGTACCTGCGGACCCTCGCGACCGGCACTACCGTCACGCTCGCCGCCGGTCGGGGTAATTACCGGCGGGTCACGCTGGATCGCACCGGGACGCAGGCAGCGTTCTTGTCGGATCGCGACGAATTCGGCAAGGACAAGGCGCGTTTCTCGCTCTACTACGCGTCCCTCAAAGCCGGGGCCGCCCAGCCGGTGGTGACGCCGGCCAGCCTGCCGGCGGAGCTGCGGCTGGCGGACAGCGCGAGCGTCTCTTTTACCAAGCGGGGCAACGCCATTCTCTTCGGCGTCGCGCCTCCGGTGGCAGACTCGGTGCCGGCGGATTCGCTGGTGGGCAAGGCGGTATTCGACCTCTGGCACTGGAAGGATCCGGCGCTGCAGCCGACCCAGCGCCTCAACGCGGCCCGCGATCGCAATCGCTCTTTCCAGGCCATCTATTTCCCCGCGGCCAGGAAGCTGGTGCAGCTCGCCAATGATTCCATCCCTAACGTGGACGTCGCCGATGACGCCCGCGTCGGCATGGCGGCCTCGCGGGAGCGCTATCGGATCGAGTCGATGTGGGGAGACGGCGCCGCCGACGTCTACGCGGTCAATCCGCTGAGCGGCGCAACGCAGCTGGTGCGGGAGCGGATCAGCGGGCAGGCCCAATTGTCGCCCGACGCGAAGTACATCGCCTTCTACGACAAGGGACACTGGTTTAGCTACAACACCCTCACCGCCAAGACGGTGGATCTCACCGCGCCGCTGGCTGGGGTGAGTTTCGCGCAGGAGACCTGGGATACTCCCTCCACGCCGGCCGCCTGGGGCATTGCGGGGTGGACCAAAGGCGACAAGTCCCTGCTGCTCTATGATCGCTGGGATGTGTGGGAGCTCGATCCGTCGGGAGCCAAGCCGGCGGTGATGGTGACCGACTCGCTGGGCCGGCAGCAGCATCTCGTGCTCCGCATCGTGCCGACCCGTCGTCCCCGCGGCGGCACCGCTACCGGCGGAGGAGCCGGCGGGGGCTTCTTCGGGGGCGGCGGCCCTCAGGATCCCATCGACCCCGCCGAGCCGCTGTTGCTCCGCGCGGTGGACGACGAGTCCAAGGCCACCGGTTTCTACCGCGATCGGCTCGCCGTCGCGGCCCCGCCCGAGAAGATCGTGATGGCCGATGCCGCCCTTGGCCCTCCGGTGAAAGCGGAGAACGCCGACCAATGGCTCCTCACCAAGGGGACCTTCGTCGAGTTCCCCGACCTCTGGGTCGGCCCCTCGCTTACCCGGCTCAGCAAGATCTCGAACGCCAACCCGCAACAGAAGGAGTACAACTGGGGCACGGTGGAGCTGGTGCACTGGATCAGCACCGACGGCGTACCCCTCAAGGGGCTGCTCTATAAGCCGGAGAATTTCGATTCGACCAAGAAGTATCCGCTGATCGCGTACTTCTACGAGGATCTTTCGCAGAACCGGCACAGCTACATCCCGCCCAACGGGCGCAACGTCATCAACCCGACCCACTACGCCTCGAACGGGTATCTCGTCTTCGAGCCGGATATCCACTACGAGATCGGCTATCCCGGCCCGAGCGCGATGAAGTCGATCGTGCCGGGCGTGCAGACGCTGCTGGCGCGGGGCTACGTGGACCCCAAGCGGCTGGGGTTGCAGGGGCAGTCGTGGGGCGGGTATCAGACCGCGTACATGATCACCCAGACCAGCATGTTCGCCGCGGCGATGGCCGGAGCGCCGGTGGTCAATATGACCAGCGCCTACGGAGGCATCCGCTGGGGTACCGGGATCTCCCGGGCGGGCCAGTACGAGGCCGGGCAGAGCCGGATCGGCGGCTCCCTCTGGGAATCCCCGATGCGCTTCATCGAGAACTCGCCCCTCTTCTGGCTCGACAAGGTCACCACGCCGTTGTTCATCATGAGCAACGACAACGACGACGCGGTGCCCTGGTACCAGGGGATCGAGTTCTTCATCGCGATGCGCCGGCTTCAGAAGGAGGTCTACCTGATCGTGTACAACAACGACGTGCACAACCCGGCGGGCCGCGCCAATCAGAAGGACATCGCGATGCGGATGCAGCAGTTCTTCGATACCAAGCTGAAAGGTGCGCCGGCTCCCGATTGGATGGTGCGGGGCATTCCCTATCTGGCCAAGGGGCGCGACCAGCTCGGCGCCCCGCGGCCGGTCAATGCGGCGGGTGCGGCACCGGCGCGGCTTCCAAAACAGCCGTAGCACCGGAGAGGGCAGGCACCAGATCGGCGCGGGCCGGGAGGCCCTCGAGCTGCAGGCACCTGACGATGGCGGCTGGAATCACGCCGTGAAATCCCTTGACGGCCTCGGCGTAATCGCTGAGGTGTCCCTCCGCCAGCTCCGCCGTGGCGGGCTCCTCGAGGGCCCGCGCGGTCGTGGCCAGGATCACGTACCCGATCGAAGCCCTGCAGAGCGCGGCAAAGTCGTTCCGTAGCTCGCCGGGAAGCGGGTCGGCTCCCTCTTGGGGGCCGACGTCGCTCCAGTCCTCCGAATGCTTCAGCGCTTCCGGAAAGCGGCCATCCCGCGCCTCGCTCAACGCTCGCAACACCCGGGTATGACGCTCGGCATGCGTGTGAATCGGCTGCAGCTGATCCGCCACTTCGGGCAGGCGCTTCTTAGTCTGCTCCACCCGGGCGCGCAGCGTGCGCTCCAGATGGTCTTCCAGGGCCAGCATGTCGGTCAAGTGCGCGTTGACGGCGTCGGCGTTGGTGCGCGGCATGGTCCCTCCGTCGCGGTTACTTCTTCCCCGGTTTCTTCGAGGACTCGATTTTCATCAAGGCGTCGGCGCTGGTCACCTTGCCGGCTTCGGCGAGCAGGGTAAAGCGGTTCGACAGCACATAGCGGAGGCGCAGGGTGCTGATCGGATCGAATACCCCGATTCCATAGCTCACATACAAACTGGGGGTGAGGAATCTTCCGAAGGCGAGAGAGGTCCCCCGCACATCGCGCGCGGTCGAGTACTTGGCCTGGTCCAATCCCACCTGCTGTCCCAGCACCGGTCCCAGCATGCTGCCGCCGCGCAGTCCCAGCGACGTGAGCGCCTTGTCCAGCAGGCTGCCGCCGACGCCGGCGCCGACCGGGCCGCCGGTGAGGATGTAGGAGAGAATCTGGGTCTCCGACATCGGCGGCTCCGAGTACAGGCTTACATCAGGAGACTGGAGCGACCCCAGGATGCGAATGCCGGCGGTGACCGCGTCGGCGCCGTTGAACGCGGTGCGCGTCGCATTGACCGAGAGGTCGGGATTGTCGATCGGGCCACCCGTGAAGCGCACTTCACCCCGGCGGATCCGGAGATCCTGCCCGTACGCCTTGTAGCGGCCTTCCTCGATGTACATCGTGCCGGTCGCCGTGGGCAGCTGGTCGTTGGCCTGGACCAGCAGCAGGGAGCCGCCCAGCTCCGCGTTGAAGTTGAAGCCCGAGAAGCTCACGCTGTCGCCCAGGGTGATCTTGACCTGCGCGGTAACCGGGCGGTTGCGACGCAGAACCAGCACGCTGTCGAGCAGCACCACGTCGTCCGACGACGAGATCGCCGTCTCGGGGATCTGGTTGAGCACCAGGCGGGCGAGCGGCACGGTCACGTCGCCCCGGATATCGAGGGAATCCTCCGCGATGCGCACGTCGGCGGTGCCGCTCAGCACCGCGTGCAGCTCGGCGTTGTCCATCGCCTCGAAATTCCTGGCGCTCAGATGGATGTGCCCCGGCTGGATGCTGCTGGGCTGCACCGGCGTCGAGCCGGTCAGGGTGAGCTCGCCGCCGCCGGAGTGCAGGGTCCCGTTGAGCACGATCGAGCCGGCCTGGTCGCCCTGGCCCTTGAACTGCACCTGCTCGAGCAGGATGCCGAGGAAGGGCAGGCGCGCCGCCATGTCGCTCAGCTCGACGTCGCCCACGGTGTGCAGGGCGCTCAGTTTGCCGTCGAGCTTCACGCCGAGGTGCAGGCGTCCCGCTGCGCTGTCCACCCGCGGGGTGAGGGTTTCCAGGAATGCCAGGTCGTCGGCGCGTCCTTCCAGCCAGGCCTCGACCGGCTGCGCCCCCAGGTCGGCATCGATCCGGGACAGCCGGGGGAGCGCGACCCGGCCCACCAGCGTCCCCATCACGACGTGATTGCTGTCGGCGAAGCGGAGGTCGAGCCCGCCCTGCACGCCGTCGCCCGCGGCGGTCAGGCTGAACGCGGTGCTGTCGAGCTGGACGGTGGTGATACCGCCGCCGACGGGATAGGAGAGCTTCGCGTCGCGCGGCGCGATCCGCAGCGATCCCGTCATACTGTGGTCGCGGGCGACGTCGAGCTCGAGGTCGCCGTTCAGGCTGCCGCGCGCCATCACCCCGGTGGGCAGCCGGCCGCGTGCGCTGTCGACGCGCAGCGTGGCCATCACTTCCGGAGTCCCCACCCGGCCCTCGGCGGAGAGGTCGAACGACAGTCGGCCCGCCAAGCTGTCGGCCGAGAGCGCCAGCGGCTGGAGCAATGCGAGGTCGGGGATCCGGGCCGCGAGCGACAGGGTCACCGGCTGGGTCGCGAGCGGGGCGCCGAACCGGCGGTATTGCGGCAGCTCGAGCTTGCCGTCGAGCGAAGCGACGCCGGCGCCCTGTGCGTCGGTCACCCCGAACCCCATGGTGCCATGCAGGCCTGCCGCATCGGCGGTGAGGATGACGCTGCCGCTGTCGACGCTGAGCCGGCGCCGCTGGGCAAAGTACCAGTAGTCCCAGCCGACTCCGCGCGAGATCAGCCGCGCTTCGCCGGCGAGCGTGCGATCGGCACCTAACCCGCCATCGACCGCCACTTCGAGCGCGCCGCTCGCGGCGCGGCGTCCGGGGAAGCCGACCGAGAACTGCTGCAGGCTCACGCTGCCCTTGACCCGGGGCGCCGCCAGCGCGCCCCCGCCGCCCGCCGCCAGCAGCACGCTGCCCCGCAGGCTGTCGATCCCGAACACAAACGGCTCCAGGAAGCTGAGGTCGGCGGCGCTGCCGTCGAGCTTCCAGTCGATCGGCTGGCGCAGGAGGTGAGAACCCATCACGTAGTTCGCCATGCTGAGGCTGCCGGCCAGCACCGCCAGCTCCTTGCGGCGCTCGTCGCTCAGCCGGATCCCCAGGGTCGCGGCGATGCCCGTCTGGCGGTCGGCCGTGATGTCCACCACGGCGGAGTCGAGCGCGTAGCGGTGCTCCGCGGCGTCGGCGTTGCTGCGCCACACGTAGGCCACCGAGTCGGTCGCGGCGCGCAGCGTGCCGGTCAGCCGTCCCGCCACGGCGTGGGCGTCGATCCGGGCCTCCAGCGTGCCGACCAGGCCGCCGCTCACGTCGAGACTCGAGGTCGGATTCCCGATCGGCAGCCGCGCGGCGGGAATGCCCTCGATCGTCGCGAGCACGTTCCAGGTCCGCGTGTTGCGCCAGTCGCCCGCGGCGCAGATCCGTCCGCCGGCGCTGTCGGCGGCCAGGCAGAG
>DATCWE010000345.1:0-5910 GCA_036566495.1 Gemmatimonadales bacterium
CTGGCCGTGGTGGGCGGAGCCGGGGGAAGGCAACGAGCGCTCGCTGGACGCGTTGCGCGAGGCGATCCTCCGCGCCCTGATGGAATCGGGCCAGCTCACGCCCGATATGCTCAAGTTCCTGCGCGGGGAATCGAGTGGCGATCCTGACCGCGACCGCGAGCTGGAGCAGCAGCTGGGCCAGCTGCTCGACCAGATCGTCCAGCGGCTGGCGGAAGAGGGATACCTGAACGTCAAGGAAACGCCCCAGGTACCCGAGGGCTACACCCCGGTCCTGGGTCCGGGAGGCCAGGCGGCCTCCGCGGCGCAGCAGGTGCAGTTCAACCTCACCGAGAAGGGCATGGATTTTCTCGGCTACAAGACCCTCAAGAACCTGCTGGGCAGCATCGGCAAGTCGAGCCTCGGCGCGCACGAGACGCCGCATCTCGCCACCGGCGTCGAGGCGGAGGCGGCGAGCAAGCCCTACGAGTTCGGCGACGTCCTCAACCTCGATGTCCCCGCCACCCTGAGCCACGCCATCGCGCGGGAGGGCATCGGCATTCCGCTCAACCTCGAGTACGGCGACCTGCAGGTTCACCAGGCGGAGTACCGCTCATCCGCCGCCACCGTGCTCATGCTGGACTGCTCCCACTCGATGATTCTCTACGGAGAGGACCGCTTTACGCCGGCCAAGAAGGTTGCGCTGGCCCTCACCCACTTGATCCGCACCCAGTATCCCGGCGACAGCCTGCGGGTCGTGCTCTTTCACGATTCCGCGGAGGAGATCCCCTTGCCCGCGCTCGCCAGCGCGCAGGTAGGGCCCTATCACACCAACACGGCCGAAGGGCTCAAGCTGGCGCGCCGGATTCTCTCGGCTCAGAAAAAGGACATGAAGCAGGTAATCATGATTACGGACGGAAAGCCGTCTGCCCTGACGCTGCCGAACGGTCAGGTCTACATCAACTCAGCCGGCCTGGATCCCCGCATCCTCAAGGCGACCTATCACGAGGTCGGCCTTTGCCGCCGCAATGGCATCATGATCAACACCTTCATGCTGGCGCGCGACCGGGCCCTGGTGGAGTTTGTGAAGCGGGTGGCGGAGATCTGTCGCGGCAAAGCCTATTTCACCAACACGATGACATTGGGGCAGTTCATTCTGATGGATTTTCTGAAGCGCAGAACAACCAGACTGTAGCTCCCGCCTCATTGCACCCGCTTGGCCACCGTGCCGGCCGGCAGCGTCGCTCCGGCCGCCACACCGTTGAGCACCTGGATCACCTCGAGTCGGACCGTCGAGGGGTACTGCCGGTAGAATTCCTCGATCGTCATCGCGCGAGACAGCCGGACCAGGGAAAGATGCACCGGCTGCTTGTTGAGCGCCGTCTGGTCGGTGAGCTGGCCGAAGCTCTGCATCGTCTGGCGGAAGGTGCTGGAATAGCTGCCGTACTTGGCCCCGGTGCTGTAGCCCAGCAGCTGATAGGTGGTCCCGCCGTAGCTGATGTACATCACCCGGCCGGCCAGCGCGTTGCCCTGGTCGTCCTGGGCCTGGAACTCCGCGGTGGCGGCCGACAGTCCGCTGACCGTGGTGCGCTGCGAGTTTCCGGCCTGCACCCCCTGCTGCTGGGTGAACTTCTGCAGCAGCGCATCCGGCGACTCGGTCCCGCCGAGCGAGAGCTGCACGATCGCGTCGTTGGCCGGGCTCCCGGCAAGCACCGCATCGGCCCGGTTCTGGGTCTGCCAGCCGGAGGGAAAATCAAGGCGGAAGCGGAGATCCGGATGGAAGAACCGGGTGCCCTCGAAATAGCCCTGCCGCGGATTCACACCGAAGACGATCCCGTCGATCACCCGGAGATAGGCGTCCCGGTTGACGATGGAGCGTTGCAGGCTGTCGGCGGAAACGGTGGCGGCGCGCTGTTCCGCCTTCTGGTAGCGGTCCCCCGGGTCCGGATGGGTCGAGGCCCAGGTCGGCAGCCTGCCGCCGCCGGAGAGATTCCCCACCCGCTCCAGGGTGGCAAAGGTCTTGGACATTTCGTGCGGGTCGTAGTTCAGTCTGCGCAGATAGCGGAACCCCAGCTCGTCGGCCTGGGATTCGTCGCCCCGACTGTAGCTCAGGAAGAGGACCCCCAGCCCCTGCTGGATGGCACCGGCGTTCTGGGCGATCTGGGAGGACAGAATCGCCCCGGCAATCAACCCGATGCCGAAGAGCTGCTGGCGGGTGATCTGCCGGGCGGTATGGCGCGCCGTGACGTGTCCCGACTCGTGGCCCAGCACACCGGCCAGCTCCGCTTCGGAGCCGAGGTACGGAAGGATGCCTCGGGTCACAAAGACCTTGCCTCCCGGGGCGGCAAAGGCGTTCACCTCGGGATCATCCACGACCTCGAAGTTCCAGGGCAACGCGGCGCGCTCCGTGGTGGCGGCCAGCCGCGCTCCCAGCGCGTGCACGTAGCGCTGCAGCGCGGAATCGGGGTAGATCCCGATCGCAGCCCGAGCCGCCTGGACCGTCTGGTCTCCCATCGAGATTTCCTGCGACTCGCTGACCAGCGAAATCTCGCGATTCCCGGTGGCGGGATTGGTGGCGCATCCAGCGAGGATTCCCGCCACGAGGCAGCAGGGCAACGCGCGTCGGCTCATTCTGGCTCCTCCGTCAGACCCGGAGACGTCCTGCTCTTGCTGCCGTTGCACCGGTCGGGGTTCTATACTTCAGGCTCCAATCGCCCCGCCCACAAGGATCCTTCCCATGCTGCGTCGCGCCGCCATCGGTCTTCTGCTCGCCAGCTCGATCGGCTTCCGCTCCGCTCCCGCCCAGTCGGCGCCGATCACCGTCTTCATCGTCCGCCATGCGGAGAAGGGGCCGGAAGTCCCCGATCCTTCGCTCACCGATGCCGGAAGGCAGCGAGCCGCCGAGCTGGCCAGGGTGCTGGGGGACGCCAGAGTAACGGCGCTCTTCGTCACCGAGTTCAAGCGGACCCAGGAAACTCTCGCCCCGCTCGCGGCCGCGAAAGGCCTCACCCCGGTCCGCTTGCTCGCCCGGGACATCGACCCCCTGATCGAGCGAATCCGCGCGCTTCCTCCGGGCAGCCAGGCCGTCGTCGCCACGCACAGTAACCTGATCCACGTGATCGTCGCCCGGCTCACCGGAGATTCGATCCCGGAGCTGACGGACCTGGACTACGATCGCCTGGTGGTGGTCTCGGTGACCGGGAAGGAGAAAGGCTCTGCGGTAGTCCTGCGGTACGGTAACCGGTGACCGGATACCAGGTAGCTGTCAGCGGATAGCTTCGAGCACCAGTCCCTGCCCCCCGACCACCACGGGCGAGCCGCCGGGCCGGCGCTCGAAGCCCAGCAGAATCTTCCGGGTGGGTGAAGTCATTCTGGTCCAGCGGGCTCCATCGAAACGCAGAATGGTGCCCGTCTCGCCGACGGCATAGACGTCGGTCGGCCCGGTCCCCCAGACGGCCCGCAGCTCCACGCGCGTCGGCGTCGACATGCCGTACCAACGTGCCCCGTCGTAGCGCAGAATCGTTCCCTCGGCGCCAACCGCAAATACGTCCTCGGGTCCGCTGCCCCACACCCCCCGCAACAGCGAGACCGTGGGGGTTGCCATCGCCCTCCAAGTCGAGCCGTTCCAGTGCAGCACGGTGCCCGAATCGCCCACGGCATATGCGTCGGACGCGGTGAATCCGAAGACGTGCCGCAGGAAGCGGGAGCTGGTGGTGGGAGTCTCCACCCAGCGACCGGCGCCGCGGCGCAGGACCAGGCCCTGCTCTCCCACGATGAAGCCGTGGCCGGCGCCATCCATCCAGACGGAACGCAGCAGTCGGCGGGCACCGAACGATTCGTCGTTCCAGCCCACGCCGTTGTAGCGGAGGATGGTGCCGCTGTCGCCCACCACGAGCAGCTCGCCGTTGTCTTCGGCCGCACCATAGAGGGTTCGCGTCAGCGGGGCATCGAGCGGGACCCAGCTGGCGCCGCTGCCCCGTAAGACCGCACCGTTGCCGCCTACGGCGTACTTGAGATTGCCCGGACCGCTGGACAGGGCGAACAGCAGGGGACCGGCAGCGCCCAGGAGCCAGGTACCGTTGCTACGCCGCGCCAGCGCGGCGCCGTTCCAGCCGACCGTGACGAATCCGCCCAGGGGGGCGGCGTGCACTGCGCGCAGATTCTCGCCCGTCGCGGCCTGGGGCACCAGGGTCCACACCGATCCGTTGAAGAGCAGCATGGTCCCCCGGTCCCCCACCGCGAGGATCTCGGCACCGCTGCGGCCCCAGACCGCGAACAGATCGGTGTGCGTGGGGACCACCACGGGTGTCCAGCTGGTGCCGTCCCAGTGCAGGATCGTACCCCGGATGCCCACCGCAAAAACGTTGTTGGCCGCGGTTCCCCATAATCCGAGCAGCAGCAGCTGCGTCGGGCTGGCAAGGCGTTTCCAATGGGTCCCTTCGAGCCGGAAGAGGACGCCGTTCTGGCCGGCGGCGAACAGGTTGGAACGGTCGCTACCCCAGACGGCCCAGAGCTCGGCGCTCTCGGTGCCCGAAAGCGGGCGCCAGCTGGTGCCATCGAAGTGCAAGGCGACCCCGGAGCCGACGGCGTAAATGTCGTCGGGCGCCAAACCCCACACCTCCAGCAGCGTGTTGGTGGTCGGGCTCGGCATGCGCGACCAACTGATCCCGTCGAAGTGCAGAATGGTGCCCCCGACGCCGACCGCATAGACATCGTCGGCCGTCAGTCCCCAGACACCCACCAGGTCGGTCACGTCGGGCGTGGTCATCAGTGCCCAGGTTGTCCCACCGTCGTCGGAACGAAGGATGCTGCCGAGCTGGCCCACCGAAAAGACCGTCCGGGCATCGACGCTCCACACGCCCAGCAGGGTGGCATCGGTCAAACCCTGGTGGGTCACGCTCCAGCTGCGCACGGGGGGCACGGCGGGAATCACGGTCACCCGGGTGCTGCCGGTGCCGCGCGGGTTACTCCCCCTGATCTGCGTGCTGCCGGTAGTGAGCGCGGTGACCGTGCCCTGGTCCGAAACGGTCGCGACGGACGCGGCGCTGCTCAGCCAGGTCAACGGGCCACCGTCGCGGAGGGCGGAAGTCGCGGTGACCGCAATAGCGGCACCCGGCTCGAGGAACAACGTGGCGGGCACCAGGCCGATGTCGTCCCCGTCGGGCGTCGATGGGTCGACCGGGTTCCGCTGGATGCAGTCGGACAGCAGCACCGCGCCGAGCAGCGCAATCACCTGGGTGCGCATCAGCTGACCCTGCGCTCGATCCGGTTCAGCGCGCCGAGCAGGATGGCGTCCATCAGGCGATCGGGCAGCAGCCGGCTGAGCCAGAGCCGGACCCGGGCGTCGCGACCCACCACGTAGCGGGTGCGCGGCTCCCCGGAAAGCAGCGCGTGGATCACTGCGTCGGCGACTCGCTCGGGGGGCACGGCGACCCGCGGCGCGCGTTCCAGCAGCCATTGGAACACGCGCAGCCGTTTGTCATAACGCGCCAGGCCTTCCGCGGGCAGGCGGCTGGTGATTTTCCCCGAGGTGGCGACGGCTTTGTCCCAGATGGGTGTGCGCACCTGCCCCGGCTCGATGACCGACACGTGGATGCCTTCCGGCGCCAGCTCGAGACGGAGTGAATCGGTCAGGCCCTCCACCGCGTGCTTCGAGGCGGTGTAAGGGCCGATGAAGGGCGAGGCGATGCGCCCCGAAATCGACCCCATGTGGACGATCCGCCCGTTGCCACGGCGGAGCAGGGGTAGAAAGGCCGCGGTAACGGCGTGGAGTCCGATGACGTTGACCTCGAACTGACGGCGCAGCGCGTCGGGCGTTACGAATTCGAGCGGCCCGCCGATCGCGATGCCCGCGTTGTTGACCAGCCCCGCAAGCCCGTGTTCGCCGACCTGCCGGCTCACGGCTTCCGCCGCTGCGGCGATCTGAGCGGCATC
>DATCWE010000357.1:0-6464 GCA_036566495.1 Gemmatimonadales bacterium
GGCGGCAACCGCAGGGTGGCGCCGAGCTCGGCGGCAAGGGTCGCATAGGGTGCCCGCGGCGCGGCCGGCGAATACAGCCGGCCGCTCAGCTCGGCAGGGCCGCCGAGCAGCCCCCGCAATACCCGGCGTCCGTAGTTGCCCAGGCCGGTCGAGTTGTGGAGCGCGCGGACCGCGTCGAATCCGATCCGCCGCAAGGCCTACTCCACCTGCAGCACGGCCAGGAACGCCTCCTGGGGAATCTCCACTGCCCCGACCTGCTTCATCCGCTTCTTTCCTTCCTTCTGTTTCTCCAGCAGCTTCCGCTTCCGGGTCACGTCGCCCCCGTAACACTTGGCGGTCACGTCTTTGCGGAAGGCCGAGACGGTTTCCCGCGCGATGATCTTCTGGCCGATCGCGGCCTGGATGATCACCTGAAACAGCTGCCGGGGGATCAGCTCCTTGAGCTTCTCGGCCACCTTGCGGCCCCACTCGTAGGCCTTGTCGCGGTGGATGATGATGCTGAAGGCATCGACCTGCTCCCCGTTGATGAGCATGTCCAGCTTCACCAGCTCGCTCTCGCGATAGCCGCCCATCTCGTAGTCGAGCGAGGCGTAGCCGCGCGAGAGCGACTTGAGCCGGTCGTAAAAGTCGAGCACGATCTCGCCCAGGGGGAACTCCCACTGGAATTCCACCCGCACCGGGTCGAGGTAGTGCATGCCCTGGTAGACGCCGCGCCGGTCCTGCCCCAGCTTCATGATGCCGCCGATGTAATCGACCGGAGCCATGATGCGCGCCCTGACGAAGGGCTCCTCGATCCGGGCGATGCTGCCGGGGTCGGGCAGGTGCGAGGGGTTCTCCACGACCTGCATCGCTCCGTTGCTGCCGTACACGTGGTACTCCACGGTCGGCACGGTGGTGATCAGGCTGAGGTCGAATTCCCGCTCCAGCCGCTCCTGCACGATCTCCATGTGCAGCAGGCCCAGGAATCCGCAGCGGAAGCCGAACCCGAGCGCCGTCGAGGTCTCCGGCTCGTAGTGCATGGACGCATCGTTGAGCTGCAGCCGCTCCAGCGCGTCCCGCAGGGACTCGTACTGATCCGTCGTGGTGGGATAGATCCCGGCGAACACCATGGACTTTACCAGGCGATAGCCCGGCAGCAGCTCGCCCGCGGGATGGGAGGCGTCCAGGATGGTGTCGCCCACGCGAGCATCGCGGACGTCCCGCAGGCTCGCGACCAGATAGCCGACTTCGCCCGCGGCCAGCTCCTCGCACTCGTGCTGTCCGAGCTGCAGGTAGCCGACCTCGTCGACGTGGTAGCTCTCGTCCTGGTGCGACCCGAAGCGGATCTCCATGCCGCGGCGCACCGCCCCGTCCACCACGCGGATGCTGGGCACGGCGCCGCGATAGCGATCGAAATGGCAGTCGAACACCAGGGCGCGGAGCGGCTCGGCGGGGTTGCCCCGCGGCGCCGGCACCCGGGCGATGATCGCCTCGAGCAGCTCCGGGATGCCGATGCCCTCTTTGGCGGAAACCGAGAGAATCTCCTCGCGCTTCGCGCCGATCAGGTTCATGATCTCCACGGCGCGGCGCTCCGGCTCGGCGCCGGGCAGGTCGATCTTGTTGAGCACCGGAATGATCTCGAGGCCCGCCTCCATCGCCAGAAAGAGGTTCGAGAGCGTCTGGGCCTGCACGCCCTGCGACGCGTCGACCACCAGGATGGCTCCCTCGCACGCCGCGAGCGAACGGGACACTTCGTAGGTGAAATCGACGTGCCCCGGCGTATCGATCAGGTTGAGCTCGTAATCGCTGCCGTCGCGGGCGGGGTATTGCATGCGCACCGCATTGAGCTTGATGGTGATGCCGCGCTCCCGCTCCAGGTCCATGGTGTCGAGGACCTGTTCCCGCATCTGGCGCTTGTCCAGCGTGCCGGTGGCCTCGATCAGCCGGTCGGCCAGGGTGGACTTGCCATGATCGATGTGGGCGACGATGCAAAAATTGCGGATTCTCGACTGCGGCATGCGGCAAATATAAGCGGTCGCCTATTTTCCCCCCATGCCGAATGCGCGTGGCTTCACCAAATACGATGTGGAGATGCTGCTCGTCTCCCTGATCTGGGGCGGCAATTTCAGCGTCAGCAAGTTCGCCATGGTGCAGATCGGACCGCTGCCCTTCAGCGCGGTCCGCTTCGCGCTGGCCAGCGTGCTGCTGGTGCTGATCGCCCGCCGCGGCACGGCGCCGACTCCGCTGCCCCGGCGGACGCTCTGGGGCCTGATCGGGCTGGGGGTGCTGGGCAATACGGTCTATCAAACCGCCTTCATGACGGGGCTCTCGCTCACCACGGCCACCAACAGCGCCATGATCGTCGCCATCCTTCCGGTCGTGGTGGCGCTGCTCGGCTCGCTGTTGGGCATCGAGCGCGCCCGGCCCGCCACCTGGCTCGGCGTGGCGCTGGGAACCGCCGGGGTCGCGCTCGTGGTCACCGCGCGCGGGGTGCACTTCCATGCCGACAGCCTGCGCGGCGACCTGCTGGTGCTCTTCGCGATTCTCTGCTGGTCGGGCTATACCGTGGGGGTGCGGCAGGTGGGGGCCGGCCTGGACGCGCTGCGGATCACCGCGATCACCACCCTGGCGGGGACCCCGGGGCTCTTGCTGGTCGGCGGGCGCGGGTTACTGCACCAGGACTGGGGCGCAGTCAGCGCCAAGACCTGGGGCGCGCTGGCCTACGCCGCCCTCCTCGCCCTCGTGCTCTGCTATGTGCTCTACAATCGCGCGGTGCAGGGGATCGGGACCGCCCGGACCGCCATCTACAACTGCCTGACGCCCCTGGTGGCGATGCTGATCGCCTGGCTCACCCTGGGCGAGGTGCCCAGCGGGGTGCAGTTCGTCGGGGTGGCTCTGGTGATCGCGGGGGTGCTGATCAGCGTGACCGCGGGCGTGGGGTTGCGCCGCGAGGAACCGGCGGTGGTGCCGGAATAGGCATTCCCAATCCCTGTCTCACGGCACCACGATCTGCTGGTACGACGCCGGCACCCACTTCGGCCGTTCCGGCAGGTTGGCGATCTCCTGCCCCAGGTAAAAGAGCAGCCGCACGACGCGCGCCTCCTTCTCCGCGTCGATCTTGTCGGGTGAGTCCGAGGGCTGGTGGTAGTCGGCATGCACGCCGTTGAAGAAGAACAGGATCGGCACCCCGCGCTGCGCAAAATTGTAGTGATCCGAGCGCCGGTAGAAGTCCTCCTCCGGCCAGCGGTCGTCGATCGCATGCATGCGGAGCTCGGGATGCGCGGCGTTCACCCGGTCGAGCGTGGTCCCCAGGTCGGAGTGCTGCTTCCCGATCGCCACGATGGTGTCCTTCCAGTTGCGTCCGATCATGTCGGCGTTGAGGTCGGCCACGATCTGCGGCAGCGGGACCGGCGGATGGTTCACGAACCAGCGGCTGCCCCAGAGGTCCTCTTCCTCGCCGCTGACCGTGAGAAAGATCAGGGAGCGCTTGGGTCGCGCACCGCGCTGGCTGAATGCTTCCGCGAGCTCCACCACCCCGACCGTTCCGGACCCGTCGTCGTCGGCGCCGTTGCAGATACCGTCGCCCTGCACCGTGCCGCACTGGGCTCCCGGCTGGCCCGCGGTGCCGATGTGGTCCATGTGCGCGGAGAACACCACGTATTCCTGCTTGAGGCGGGGATCGCTGCCCTCGAGTATCCCGACCACGTTCGGGGCGTAGCTGAGCGCCAGCGTGGTGTCCCGGAGCGCGAGCTCGCCCTCCCAGCCGGCGGCCTGCTGCACGATGGTGCCGGGCGCCGTGCGTAGCCGGGCAAACTGTTCCGCGGCGCCAGGAGCCTGTCGCGCGATGGCGTTTTCCAGGACGGCGATGACGGGCGCCGTGCGATCCGGATCGCCCACGACGGTCTGGGGCCGCCGCGCGCGCTGCTGGTAGGCGAGCAGCACCGAATCCGAGCGCACCACCAGCACGATCGCGCGGGCGCCGAGCTGGCTGAGCCGCGTCACCGGGCTGATCCGGTCGCGCGTGGCCGGCAGGGTTTCCGGAGCCGGTAGGTAGATGACGATGCGGTCGCGGACCGCCTCGCGCGTTAGGCTGTCGGCGACTACCCTGCCGCCCACCAGGAGGATGCCGCCCCGCGCGCTCTGGCTCGTCGCTCCGGAGATCAGCGCGCCGGCATCCGCCAGCGTCGTGGCCACCTGGGAGCTCCCATTTCCGAAGCGGAGGCTCGATTGGGCGGCCAGCAGCTGCTTCCGGGCCATCGGATAGCTCAGCAGGTAGCTGCCCCCATCTCCTCCCGGCTTGAGGCCGAAGCGCTTGAACTCCCTCGCGATGTAGTTGGCCGTCTTGGTGAGCCCCGGGCTCGGCGTGTTGCGTCCGCCCATGGAATCCGCCGCGATCAGCAGGATGCGGCGGCGAATATCGGCCTCCGTGATCGTTGCGGCGGCCCGCCGGATCGAAGCGGATTGGCACCACCCGGCCGGCGCGGTGCCGAGTACCAGCAGGCAGGCCACCCCGAAGCGTCGGGTCATGGGAGGGTTAGGATGATGATGCGAGCGCCGGAAGCCGCTAGCGGATGCGGATGAAATCTAACCCGGGGGGTTTGCGGCGTTTCAGCTGCGGCTCGCCGACCGGCTTGCCTTTGGGACGTGGCGCCGGCTTGACGAAGGGAGGTGGCTCCGGCTTGCGCCGCTGCGTGGTCGGCGCGAGCGGAGGAGGCTTGGGGGCGCGGGCGGTATCCGACACCGCCCGAATCTCGGTCGGTGAGGCCAGGGCCAGGGACAGGAGCAGCGTTGCCAGAGTCATCGCCTGCTATTGTGCACGCTGAATGCCAGCGCCACAATCCCCCCACCACAAAGCGAAGCCCTGCTCGCTCAACGGCTTAGCCGCCCGGCCGCAGGATCCTCCGGTTGCGGCCCCGTCCCCCCGCCGGGACAGCGACGCCCCGCGTTGACTCACTGCTGATACGCCCCTACGTTGCCCCCGGCATGCCCGCCGCCGTCGTCTCCCCGGCCACAGCCAGGCTCGACCTGCTCGACCCGGCCGAAGTCGCCCGTTTGGGCGGGCTCGAAGTGGTCACCACGGGCATCGTCGAGGGCTTTCTCGCCGGACTGCACCGCTCGCCCCGCCGGGGTTTCTTCGTTGAATTTGCCGAGCACCGGATGTACCAGCCAGGGGACGAGCCGCGCTACCTGGACTGGCGGCTGCTGGCGCGCAGCGATCGGCTGTACGTCAAACAGTTCGAGGAAGAGACCAATCTTCGCGCCATGCTGGTCCTCGATACCAGTCGCTCGATGGATTGGTCGGGTGCCCCAGCCACCCGGCTCACCAAACGGGCCTATGCGGAGTGCCTGGTCGCCGCCCTGGCGCTCGTGCTGCTGCGCCAGCGGGACGCGACCGGCCTGCTCACCTTCGACGATCGAGTCCGCCGGCTGGTGCCGCCTCGCGCGCGCCACAGTCAATGGCACCTGTTGCTGCGGGAGCTGCAGTCCAGCCCTCCCGGCGGGGGAACCGCCGCCGAGCCCGCGCTGCGCCGGGTGGTGGAGCAGCTGCGGCGCCGTGGGCTGGTCGTTTTCATCTCCGATCTCCTCTTTGATCCGCCGCTCGCCCTCACCGCGCTGCGGTTCCTCCGCCATCGCGGGCACCAGGTGCTGGTGCTCCACGTCATGGATCCTGAAGAGGTCGAGCTCCGCGGTCCGGCCGAAGCCCGCTACGAAGATCCCGAGACCGGACAAGCCGTGGTGCTGCGCCCCGCCGACTGGGCCGAGGCCTATGCGCGCACCGTGCAAACGGCGGTGGCGGAGTGGCGGGCCGCGTGCCGGCGTCGCGGCATTGCGTATGAACGGGTGACCACGGATACACCCTTCGGCTTGGCGCTCCGTCAGGCATTGGTTCGCTCCACCGGGATCGCGTGATCGGCTTTACCGCCCCGTGGGCACTCCCGGGACTCGCTGCGGCCGCGATCCCGCTCCTGCTGCACCTGTTCGCGCGCCGCGTGCCGCCCACCGTGCTGTTCCCCGCGACGCGTTACCTGGCCGAAACGGCCCGGGCGCACCACCGCCGCCTGACCCTGCAGCATTGGGTGCTCCTGCTGATCCGCACGCTGCTGATCGCCGCGCTCGTCCTGGCGGCGGCGGGGCCGACGCTGCCCAGCTCGGGGATCGCCGCCCATGCGCCTACCGCCATTGCGCTGGTGCTGGACAATTCGCTCTCCAGCGCGGCCACGGTCGGCGGCACCCCGGTGCTGGAGCAGCTGCGTGCTGCGGCCCGCAGCATCCTCGCCGTGGCCCACGCGGATGATGCCCTCTGGTTGATCGCGGCGGATGGAGTGGCCCGGCGGGGATCGCGCCAGGAGCTCGAGACCGCCGTTGCGCGGCTGGCTCCCTCTCCGCGCCGGCTCGACCTCGGGCGCGCCGTGGGCATCGCGCGGGAAGCCACGGCAGCCCAGTCGCTCCCCGCGACCGTCGTGGTCCTCAGCGACATGCAGAAC
>DATCWE010000234.1:0-13301 GCA_036566495.1 Gemmatimonadales bacterium
CATCGTCCCGCGGTCGAAGCACAGCCACTCGTCGCCCGAACAGTCCTCACCGCTGGCAAACCCGAGGATTGCACCGCTCGCCACCCCCAGCCCCGTTCCGATCATGGCCCCTCGGCCCACCGAGGAGCGCTGTCCACTGTAGTAAAAGAGCTTCCGGCCCTCCCGCGGAGCCAGCGCGAATGTCGCCGCGCCGTTGGCCGGCCGGACGAACAGCGTATCCCCGGCCATGCCCTGCAGCGTGCCTTTCACCCCGCTGTTGTACTTCCCGTTCTCCGCCATCTCCCGTACCCACACGCGCCGCCCCAGATCACCGGTCGGCGGGCTCTGTGCCGCGAGACTGCCGCCGATTCCGTTCAGCACCACCAGCATTCCGATCAGCCGCATTCTGTGCTCCAGCAGGGGTCGGACGAGAGGTTATCCGGATCCCATCAAGTGGCAGTCAAGCCGCCGCGGTATCTTCCGCCATGTCTCTCGGCGATCGCTGTCAGCTCTTCCGCCGGCTCCACCAATCCGGCTGCTTCGTCATGCCCAACCCCTGGGACGTCGGTGGTGCGCGCTTGCTCGCCCGCTTCGGCTTCCCCGCGCTGGCCACCTCCAGCGCCGCGTTCGCCTGGTCGCTGGGCAAGGCCGATAATCACCTCTCTCTCGCCGAGGCCCTGGACCACCTCCGCGCCATGGCCAAGGGAGTGGAGCTTCCCGTCAACGCCGACTTCGAGGGCGGTTTCGCCACCGCGCCCGCCGCTGTGGCCGCCAACGTGACCGCTGCGGTGGCGACCGGGATCGCAGGGCTCTCCATCGAGGATTCCACCGGGGATTCCGCGCATCCTCTCTACGACCTCGACCTCGCGGTCGAACGGATTCGCGCCGCCCGCGAGGCGATCGACGCGAGCCGGACCGGCGTGCTCCTCACCGGCCGCTCCGAAGGCTTCATTGCAGGCCGCCCCGACCTGGCCGAAACCATTCGGCGCCTCACCGCCTACGCCGAAGCTGGCGCCGAATGCCTTTATGCGCCCGGCCTCCGCGCCCTCGCCGATATCAAAGCGGTGGTAAGCGCGCTCGCTCCCAGGCCCGTCAACGTCCTGGTCGGCAGTGACTTCACTACGGTGGCTGAGCTCGCCGATGCCGGCGTACGACGGATCAGCGTGGGTCCCGCGCTGGCCCGCGCGGCGTGGACCGGCTTTCTCCAGGCCGCCAAGGAAATGGCCGAGCAGGGCAGCTTCGACGGCGTTGCCAAGGCGGTGTCCTTCGGCGAGCTCGACGGCTCCTTCCAGGCCGATAAGCCATAGCTGCCGGGCCGCCCTTCCAAACCGTATACTTCGGAGTCGCTTCACCTCCCCGGAGCACCGCACATGGCCCAGCCGAGCGCCTCGTCCGGCGAGATCCACCGGCGTCGCCTCTTTTTCGGGATTTGCTTCGCGCTCATCCCCACCGGAGCCTCCTTCGCACTGGTCAGCAACATCCTGGTGCCCCTCAAGCAGCAATTCATCCTGACCAATTACCAGGTCGGTTTGATCGGCGGTGCGGCGCTCTGGGGCATGGCCATTTCATTGCTGGTGATGGGACCCTTGCTCGAGGCCTTCGGACTCAAGAACGGGGCCCGGCTCGCCTTCCTCGGCCACCTCACCGGCATCACCCTGATGATCGCGGCGGTGACGCGGGTGGGTCACCCCTCGGCTTTCTGGATGCTCATGGCCGGGGCCGCCATTCTCGCCGCGGGCAATGGGATGATCGAGGTGACGGGGAATCCACTGGTAGCCGCCCTCTACCCGGATGCCAAGACCAAGCACCTGAACTGGTTCCACGCATTCTTCCCCATCGGCATCGTGCTCGGCGGGCTGACCGGGTTCGCGCTGGCCACCTGGGGCGGCAAGTTCGCCTACTGGCCCTACCAGCTTGCTGTGATCTACGTCCCCATCCTGGTGTACGGCACGCTGGTGCTGCCCCAGCGATTCCCCCAGACCGAAAACGCGCAGCTCGGCATCCCGGTCGCCGAGATGTTCCGTTACACGCTGACTAACCCGCTGTTCCTGCTGATGCTCGCGATGATGGCGATCACCACCTCCCTGGAGCTCGGCCCCATGCGCTGGGTCCCGGCGGTGCTCCAGGCCGGGGGCCTGCACGGGATTCTGGTGTTGGTGTGGATCAGCGGCTGGATGGTGGTGCTGCGATCGCTGGCCGGCCACTTCGTCGAGCGTCTGGCACCCACCGGGATGCTGCTGGTCGCCGCGACCCTCACCGGGTCGGGTCTCTTTCTGCTCAGCTTTGCATCCGGAACCTGGAGCGCCTTCGCCGCGGCCACCGTGTTCGCCTGGGGTGTGGCCTTCTTTTTTCCCACCATGGTCGGTACGGTCAGCGAGAAGCTGCCCCGCACCGGCTCGCTCGGCATCGTGCTCACCGCGGGGGTCGGACTCGGCATGGCCGGTGCCGTCGGAGTTCCCCTGATGGGCAAGCTCGCTGATCGCTACCTCGCCGAATCGCTCCCGGCCTCCACCGCCCAGGTGCTGGAGCGCGTCGAGCAGCAGTTCCCGTCCTATATATCCCGGGCCCAGACCACCCAGGACCCCGGCGCCCTGGGCTACCGCCAGCGGGAAGTGGAGGACGCGCTGGCCGCCACCCGCACGGCACTCACCGTCCGGCAGCAGAGCGGCGGCATCAACAACGACGCAGCCGCCAACGCCCTCCGCGCCGTCGTCGCGACGGCCATCCCCAATGAGCCGCTGGTCGCGGAGGCCAACGCCATCCTGCAGCCCGCTGAAGCGGCCGGAGGGCAGCGGTCTTTCCGCTACGTCGCGCCGGCTGCCCTGCTGCTGCTCCTGGTATTCGGTGCGCTCTATCTCAACGACCGGCGCAAGGGAGGCTATCGCGCGGTCAGGCTCGAGGCGAAGGCCGCGGCGGCGTTGCTTCTCGCGCTGCTGCTGCCCGCCGCGGCCCGAGCGCAAGCCCAGTCCGTCCCCGCGGTCCCCACCGTTCACACCCTCCGTCAGACGCCAGCGGCTCCCCGTCTCCGTGTGCTCCTGCTCGGCGACAACGGTCATCACCAGCCTACGCAGCGTTCCAAAGAGCTGCTCCCCGTGCTGGCAAAGGATGGTATCGATCTCTACTACACCGACGATCGCGACGACCTCAACGACGCCGAGCTGGCCCGCTACGACGCGCTCATGTTGTACAACAATCACCTCACCGTCTCGGACCCACAGATCGCGGCCTTGCTGAAGTTCGTGCAGCAGGGGCACGGCCTGGTCGTGCTGCACTGCGCTTCGGCGTCATTCCAGAACTCCGAGGAGTTCATCCGGTTGGTTGGTGCGGCGTTCAAGAGTCATGGTACCGGGACCTTCGGCGTGGTGCGGGTGGCCGCCGACCATCCTGCCATCCGTGGTGTCCCGGCCTTCGAGAGCTGGGATGAGACCTACGTCCACACCAAGCACAATCCGGTCAATCGCACGGTGCTCGAAGTCCGCCGCGAGAACGGACACGATGAGCCCTGGACCTGGGTGCGCACCTACGGCAAAGGACGCGTCTTCTATACGGCCTGGGGCCACGACCAGCGCACCTGGGGCAATCCGGGCTTCCAGCAGCTGGTGGAGCACGGCATTCGCTGGACCGTCGGCGACGCCGCCCTGACGCGCATCGCCAAGGGCCCCGAGACGAAACTGATCGACCTCCCGGTGCCGCTCCCCACCTACAAGCGGCCTCCCGCGCCCTGGAATACCCTCGACAGCGCGATTACCAAGGCGCAAGACGCGCTCTCGACCCGCGCGTCGCTGCAGATGATGACCTTGCGGCCCCGCTTCAGTGTCACCCCCTTCGCGGTGGAGCCCCTGATCGGCAACATCATTGATTTTGCCTGGGATTCCCGCGGGCGCATGTGGGCAGTGGAGACCAACGATTACCCCAACGTCGTACTGCCGGACAGCGTACCGGGCCATGATCGCGTGCTCATCCTCGAGGACAGCAATCGCGACGGGCTCGCCGACAAGGTGACCGTCTTCGCGGATGGGCTCAACCTCGCGACCTCGATCGCCTTCGCCAACGGTGGGGTCATCGTCGGCCAAGCGCCCCACATGCTCTTCTTCAGGGATACCAACGGAGACGACAAGGCGGACGTGAAGAAGATTCTCTTCACCGGCTTTCCGCGCGGCGACACCCACGGCACCATCAGCAACTTGCGTTACGGTTTCGACAACCAGGTTTGGGGCTCGGTGGGCTATAACGGATTCCGCGGCAGCGTCGGTCCCAGCAGCTACGCCCGCGGGCAGTTCGGCTCCGGCTATTTCCGCTTCCCGGTGGACGGCTCCAACCTGGAGTACGTGGCGCGCACGAGCAACAATACCTGGGGGGTCGCGTTCACCGAGGACAACTTCGTCTTCGGCTCGACCGCCAACAGCCGGCCCAGCAACTTCGTGCACATTCCCCTGCGCTACTATCGCGCCATGGGCGCCCGCGATACGGTGCTGCCTGATATCGCGGACCGGCTCGATGTCTTTCCGGTCACCGACATCCTTCAGGTGGATCAGTTTGGACGCTATACGGCAGGCGCGGCCCATGAGGTCTATACGGCTCGCGCCTTCCCCAGGGAATACTGGAACCGCATCGCGTTCGTCGCCGAGCCCACGGCGCACTTGATCGGCATGTTCGAGCTGAGCAGCAATGGAACGGGGATGAGTGCCAAGAACCGCTGGAGCTTCATGGCCAGCCGCGACGCCTGGGCCGCCCCGGTGCAGGTCAAGGTCGGACCGGATGGAGCGCTCTGGGTCTCCGACTTCTACACGTTGGTGGCGCAGCACAATCCGACACCGGAAAACCTGCAGGGTTGCTGCAAGACGGGTCCCGGGAATGCGTACGAAACGCCCAACCGCGACCGGTTGCATGGCCGCATCTATCGCATCGCCTACGACAGTGCGCACGCTGCGGTACCGTTGCGGCTCGACCGCGCCACGCCCCAGCAGCTGGTGGGTGCGCTGCACAACGACAATCTGTTCTGGCGCCTCACGGCCCAGCGTCTGCTGGTGGAGCGGGGCAAAGCCGATGTGGTGCCGGCGCTGATTTCGCTGGTCAACGACCAGACCGTTGATGCGGAAGGTCGGAATCCCGCCGCCCTGCACGCGCTCTGGACTCTGCACGGTCTGGGAGCGATCGACAGCAAGCCGGAGGCGCTGCAGGCCGCGCGAAGCGCGCTGTCGCACCCTGCCGCCTCGTTGCGCCGCGCTGCCCTGATGATGCTGCCCCGCACCCAGGAGCTGCTCGACGACATTTTTTCCGCCGGCATCCTCCCCGACCGGACCTCCCCCTGGACCGTCGAATACACCGTCCCGACTTCCATCCTGCAGGATGCCGATCCCCATGTGCGACTCGAAGCCCTGCTCGTCCTCGCCGAGTTGCCCGGATCCGCGCGGGCGACCAGTGCGCTCGCCGACATCATCACGCTGCCCGCCAATGCGCGCGACCCCTGGATCCCCGACGCGGTCGCCATGGCCGGCATCAAACAGGGCCCCGACTTCTTAGTCGACCTGCTCCGCCGCCGGGTGCCCGCCGCAGATTCACTCGCGGTGAACGGGATGCGGCGCGCCGTCGCCAAGCTCGCGCGGTACTATGCCGCGCAGCAGGACGCCGCCACGGTCGTGGAGCTCATCTCGACCGTACCGCAGGACACGCCGCAGCTTGCCCTCGGCATGTTGAATGGCATCGCCGACGGCTGGCCACCGGAGAGTGCGCCCCAGCTCAAGCCCGAGCAGCGCGCCATGCTGGTAACGGCGGCACAAGGCGCCGCGCCCGAGCTCGCCCCCGCGTTCGCCAGGATTGCGGCGCGATGGGCACTGCCGGACGCTTTCAAGCAGCCATGAGCCGATTCATTGGGATGGCCGCTCTGCTCGCAGTCTCCTTCGGGGGGCGGTTCTCCTCTCAGCCCGGCCTCCCAGCTTCTTCACTCCCGGATACCGTCATCACCATCCGCGCCAACAGCAGCACTCTCGAGTTTGATCCCCCGGCCATCGCCGCCCGGCAGGGAACCCGGTTGCGTCTCCGCTTCGTCAATGAGGGGACCCTGCCCCATAACCTGGTCATCACCCGCGACGAGGAGGACATTGACTCTCTGGCGGCCGCGGCGTCCCGGGCCGGTAAGGACTTTGTCCCCCACGCTCTCGAGGCCAAGCTGGTCGCCTGGACCCCGCTCGCCTCGCCCGGCCAGACGGTGGAAGTCACCTTCGTCGTGCCGCCTCCGGGTGTCTATACGTACGTGTGCCTGATGACCGGCCACACCAATTCCATGATGGGAACCCTCCGCTCGCTGCGCTAACAGGAGAAGCACCGTGTCTCAGCTCGCCCGCATCACTCGCCGGAGCCGTCCGCTCGCCGCGCTGACCCTCGCGCTGGGCATCGCCCTGGCCGCTAACCCGTACCTCCAGGCCCAGGCGCCCAAGAAGGTGCTCGGCATTGACGACTACGCCCGCTGGCAGAGCATCGAGACCAGCCGCATCTCGGGCGACGGCAACTGGGTGGCCTATACCTTCCGGCATCCCAACGCGCTCGATCCGCAGCCGGTGTTGCACGTGCTGCGGCTCGACAGCGAGAAGGACACGGAGATCCCCAACGGCGCCCAGCCGGCTTTTTCGGATGATTCGCGCTGGGTCGCCTATTTCGTGGAGCTGCCCTACGCCGACGCCAAGAAGCTCCGCGACGGCAACAAGCCGGTCACCCGCAAGGCGCAGCTGCTGGATCTCGAGAAAGGCAGCAAGGATACCTGGGAGGACATCCAGTCCTTCAGCTTTGCCCCCGGCTCGGGGCACCTGCTGCTCAAGCGCCGGCCGCCCGACGCCAAGGCCAAGTACAAGGGCGCAGATGCCGTGCTGCACGACTTGAAGACCGGCTACGACCAGCTGCTGGGCAGCGCCAACGAAACTGCCTTCAACCGCAAGGGCGAGTTGCTCGCCTACACCGTGGATGCCGCCGAGAAGGACGCCAACGGGCTGTTCGTGGTGGACCTCCGCAACAATCGCGTGCTTCCGCTCGACGACGACAAGAAGATCTACAGCCGCCTGGCCTGGAACGAGGCGGGCACCGCGATCGCCGTGCTCAAGGGACTGGAAACCGACAAGCAGTCCGAGCGGGACAACGTGCTGCTCGCGTTTCCGGATCTCAATGCGCTGCTCACCGGCTCCGCCGAAGAGGCGCCCGCCCTGCTCGACGCCTCGGCGCCGGGATTTCCCAAGGGTCAGGTGGTGAGCGATAAGCGCGACTTGTTCTGGAGCGCCGACGGCAAGCTGGTATTCCTGGGGACTCGAGAGCAGAAGGCGGCACCCGACACCACGGAAAAGAAGAAGGGCACCGACGAGCTTCCCGACGTGGACGTCTGGCACACCAAGGATCCGCGTATCCAGTCGGTCCAGATGGCCCGGGCCGAGGTAGACCGCAGCTTCACCTATCGCGCGGCGTTCGATGTCACCGGCCGCAAATTCATTCCGCTCGCCGATTCCAGCCTGCGCGAAATCGAGCTCACCGCCGACGGCAGGTGGGCCATTGGTCGTGATGATCGCGCGTACATCTCCGATTACAAACGCCCTGCGGCGGATCTCTACCGGGTCAACCCTGCGACCGGCGAGCGGGTCCTCATGCTGAAGGGCCAGATCACCAATACCTCGACGGGCAGCCATGTCTTCGGCACTTCGCCCAACGGCAGGTTCTTCCTCTATTGGCGCGACGGCCAGTTCCAGGCCTATGATCTCGATGCCGGTCGCTCGACGCCCCTGGTCAGGAACGGCGCCGTCAACCTGGTGGATCTCGATTTCGACCACCCGGGGCCGCGGCCGCCTTACGGCTTCTCCGCCTGGACTAAGGACGGAAAGGCCGTCGTGCTGCCCAACCGTTACGATCTCTGGCTGGTTCCGCTCGATGGCGAAGCGCCGACCAACCTCACCGCCGGCGTCGGTACCCGGAGCGAGATTCGTTTCCGAGCCATCAACACGGAGTCTGTCGAAGGCATGGGACCGGTCGAGCGGGCCAAGACGCTCGCCATCGACCCGGCCAAGCCGCTGCTCCTTTCCGCCTACGGCCAGTGGACCAAGAAGTCGGGTTACTACCAGCTGAGCGACGGGAAGCTCACCGAGCTGGTGTTTGAGGACGCCGCGTACGGCTTTCCCAACAAGGCCGCCAAAGCCGACCGGTTCCTCTTCACGCGCGAGACCTTCACCGAGTTCCCCGACCTGCGGGTGACGGGCCCCAGCTTCAAGGACGCGAAAAAGCTCACCAACGCCAATCCGCAGCAGGCCGAATACGCCTGGGGCCGCCGCATCCTCTTCGATTTCAGCAACAAGAAGGGTGTGCGGCTGCAAGGCATTCTGGCGCTCCCCGACGACTACAAGCCCGGCGAAAAGCGTCCCATGATCGTGACCTTCTACGAGAAGAACTCCCAGAACCTGCACCGCTACCCCGCGCCGTCCTATCTGAGCAGCATGGGTTCGATCCCGATGGAAGCCGTGAGCGAGGGCTACATCACCATGCTGCCCGACGTGCATTTCAACACCGGCGCCTCCCATAGCGACATGCTGGAGAGCGTCGAAGCCGCAACCCGCAAGGTCATCGCGATGGGCTATGCCGATCCCAGGCATATCGGCATCAACGGCCACAGCTACGGCGGCGAAGGCGTGGCGTTCATCGGCACCCGCTCCCGCCTCTTTGCCGCGGTGGGCATGGGAGCGGGCGTGACCGATCTGACTTCCGATTTCAACCACAACTGGGGCTGGTCCTATCAGGTGCCGGGACGCGACGGCTCCAACGGCTACGACTATTACCTCTACGGCCAGGGCCGCGAGGGCACGTCGCCCTGGGACAACCCGGAGCTCTACCGCTTCGAATCGGCCATGACCCACGTGCGTGAGGTCACCGCGCCGTTCCTTATCATGCATGGCACCGCCGATCCTACCGTTTCCTTCCAGGAGGGGCTCGGCTTCTACAACGCGCTGCGCTTCAACGGCAAGAACGCGACGCTGCTCGCCTATCCCGGCGAAGGCCACGGCTTGCGCGGCCTGGCCAATCGGCGCGACCTGACGGTTCGCTACTTCCAATTCTTCGATCACTATCTGCGCGGCGCTCCGGCACCGCGCTGGCTTACCGAGGGAGTCCCGTTCCTGGAGAAGGACCTGAGGCGGGATGCCAGCAAGGAGATCGTGAAGCCGGGAACCACTCTCTAGTGGAGCAGGACTTCCTCGGCCGGGTGGCGATCGTCACCGGCGCCTCCCGCGGACTCGGCCGCGCGGCGGCGGCGCGGCTGCTCGAGCGCGGTGCCTGCGTTGCTCTCAACGTGCGCGACCCCGCGCGCGCCCAGGCCGCCGCCCGCGAGTTGGGCGAGCGCTGCGTTCCCGTCCCCGGCGATGTTGCCGGGCCGGGCGTGCCCGAGGAGCTGGTCGCGCAGACCCTCGCGGCGTTCGGGCGGATCGACATCCTGATCAACAATGCGGCGCTGCCGCTCACCACGCGATTCGAGCAGATCACGGCCGAGGAGTGGCGTCGGGCGGTCGAGGTAAACCTCACGGCCCCTTTCCTGCTCACCAGGGCCGTGCTGCCTGCGATGAAGGCGCAGGGCTACGGCCGGATCGTCAATATCTCCTCCACGGCCGGGCGGATGGTGAGCACCCTCGGCGGAGCCCACTACACCGCAACGAAGACGGGGTTGCTGGGCCTGACGCGCGCCGCGGCCAAGGAGCTCGGCGGGTTCGGGATCACCGTCAACGCGGTGTGTCCGGGCATGATTGATACCGAGCTGACCCGCGACAGTGCCAGCGACGCGGAGCTCGAGCGCATCGCCCGGGGGTATCCCATCCCCCGCCTGGGCACCGCGCGTGAGGTGGCCGACACCATCTGCTTCGCCGCATCCGAAGCCGCAGGGTACATCACCGGCGCCGTGTTCGACATCAACGGCGGCGACCTCATGATGTGAGGAGCCAATGAAAGAGAGTACCAGAGTCCTGCTGGCCCTCGGCGCCGGGCTGGGCGGGGGGATCGCCGTGGCTGCCTCAGGCAATCCGAAGCTCCTCCACGCCGCCGAGGCCATCGCCCCCGTGGGCGTGGTCTGGATCAACGCGATCCGGATGACGGTGATTCCGTTGCTGGTGGCCCTGGTCATCACCGGCGTCGCGGGCGCCGCCGATCTGCGGGTCATCGGCCGCATCGGCGGGCGAACGCTGCTGGTCTTCCTGGTCCTCATCGCCGGCGTCGCGCTCGCGATCATGCCGCTGGCGTCGCTGGCCTTCGGGCTGCTTCCCGAGCAGGCCGGGGTGCGTCCCGCGCTGCCCCCCGGTGCCGTGGAGGCCGCCGGCCAGCTGGCGAGCAGCGGCCAGGACACCGGGTTAGGCGCCTGGCTCGTCTCGCTCATTCCCACCAACCCGGTCGCCGCCGCGGCCAACGGGGCTATGCTGCCCCTGATCGTGTTCAGCCTGTTGCTGGCGATTGCGATCACCCAGAGCAGCGAGGCCACCCGGCAGACGCTGGTGGGGTTCTTCCGCGCCCTCGGTGATGCCATGCTGGTGCTGGTCCGCTGGGTGGTGGCGCTCGCGCCCATCGGCGTATTCGCGCTGGTGCTGCCGCTCGCGGCCCGCGGTGGCGCCAGCGTGGCGGGCGGCATGGGCTTCTACGTGGTCGTGTATACGGTCGGGAGCCTGCTGGCTACCCTGCTGCTGTATCCCGTCGCTGTGCTATGGGGCCGGGTGCCGCTGCGGAAGTTCGCCCGGGCCGCCTTGCCCCCGCAGCTGGTGGCTTTTGCCTCTTCCTCGTCCATCGCCTCCTTGCCGGCGCTGGTCGAAGCCGCGGATCGCGACCTCGAGTTGCCGAAGCAGGTGAGCGGATTCGTGCTCCCCTTGTCGGTCTCGATCTTTCATATCGCGGCGCCGGTGTCCTGGACGATCGGCGCACTTTTCGTCGGGTGGTTCTACGGGATCCCGGTCGGGATCCCCCAGCTCGCGACCGTGGCGTTCGCCTCGGTGTTCCTGTCCTTTGCGGGCCCCGGCGTGCCACGCGGCGCCTTTCTCATGCTGACGCCGCTTTTCCTCGCCATCGGCCTCCCGGCCGAAGGGATCGGGATCCTGATCGCGGTGGACGCAATCCCCGATCTGTTCTCTACCGTCCTCAACGTCACCGGCGATCTGACCGCGGCGGCCGTCGTGGCGAGAGGAGCGAAGTAGCCGGATGGAGGCCCCGACCTACCAGGACGTGCTGCTGGCCCGAGACACGATCGCTCCTTATCTGCGGCCGACGGCGCTGTATCGCTACCAGAGCCTCAGCGACACGGTCGGGGCGGAACTCTGGGTCAAGCACGAGAATCATCAGCCCACCGGGGCGTTCAAGGTCCGTGGTGGCGTGAATTTCATGGCGCAGCTCCCCCAGGACCAGCGAATTCGCGGCGTCATCACCGCGTCCACCGGCAACCACGGCCAGAGCGTCGCCTTCGCCGCGCGCCTGTTCGGAGTCCGAGCCGTGGTTGCCGTCCCGCAGGGCGCGAATCCCGGCAAGGTTTCGGCCATTCGCGATTACGGCGCCGAAATCAGATTCATCGGGCGGGACTTCGACGCCTGCCGGACGTACGTGGAGGCAGCCGCCGAGCAGGAAGGGATGCACTACCTCTCGTCGGGCGACGAGCCGCTGCTCATCGCCGGGGTCGGCACCCATACGCTGGAGATCCTCGGCGAGGTGCCCGATATCGAGGTCATCATCGTGCCGGTGGGCGGCGGCAGCGGCGCGGCCGGCGCCTGCCTCGCCGCCAAGGCGGCCAACCCGCGAATCGAGGTCATCGGGGTGCAATCGGAAGCCGCCCCCGCCGCCTATCGGTCCTGGAAGGAAGGCCGCCGCGTGGAGGTGCCCATCGCGACCTTTGCCGACGGCCTGGCGACCGGGTCTCCCTTCGACCTCCCCCAATCCATTCTCCGCCGGGACCTGGACGATTTCGTCCTGGTCAGCGACGCTGAGCTCCGCGGCGCCATCCGCCTCCTGATCGAGCACACCCGCAACCTGGTGGAAGGCGCGGGCGCCGCCGCATTGGCGGCCGCTTGCCGGCTGCGGGAACGCCTGCGCGGCCGCCGTGTGGCGCTCATCGTGAGCGGAGGCAACCTGTCTCTGGACGGCTTGCGGGAGGTCTTGCAGGACCAGTCGCTCTGACGCCTTGAATCAGCTACTGTTCGGTCCATCGCCTGGGCCCTGCCCACTCACCCCCGAGGACCGTATGATCCGACGCGCTTGCGCAACGTGGTGCTTGCTGGCTGCGGCGGCGGCCTTCGTGCCGGTGGCGCACGCCCAGGCGTTCAAGGTCGAGAAGTTCAACATCGGCGCTGAAGGCGGCACCGATTACATCGTCGCCGAGCCCGGGACCGGCCGGGTCTTCATTTCCCGCGGTACCCACGTCATGGTTGTCGATGGCCCCAGCGGCAAGCTCCTGGGTGACATTCCCGACACCCCGCGTATGCACGGGATCGGGCTCGCCGCGAAGTGGAATCACGGCTTCACCACCAATGCCGGCGATTCGACCGTGACGATGTTCGATCTCAAGACCCTGGCGTTCATCAAGAAAATCCCGGTCAAGGTCGGTGGCCTTGACGGCATCATGTACGACGAGACGGACGACCTGATCGTCCTCACCAATCACAGCCGGCCGATCGGGACCGCTGTCGCGATCCACCCCGGGAGCGGTGAGATCGTGGGCACCGCCGAGCTCGAGGACAATGTGCCCGAAGGCGCCGCGAGCGACGGCAAGGGCAGGCTCTTCATAAACAACGAGAGCAAGAACACCATCCAGGTCCTCGACGCGAAGACGATGACGGTGCTGGTATCCTGGCCGCTGGCACCCTGCGAGGGCCCCACCGGAATCGCCTATGATGGTACGAGCGACCGGATTTTTTCCGGCTGCAGCAAGACCTCCGTCGTACTGGACGCGACCTCAGGCAAGGTCGTCGCGACGATCCCCAACGGGGACGGCGTCGATGCATTGGGGTGGGATCCGGTCCAGAAACTGATCTACATTCCCGCGGGCCGCGACAGCAGTGTCACCGTCGTCCATCAGGATTCGCCCGATCAATACCGCGTGGTTGCGACGGTCATCACCCTGCGTGGCGCCAAGACCATCGCCGTGGATCCGGTGAAACACCTCGCCTACCTGTTCCAGCCCGAGTATGGTCCCGCGCCGGCGCCCGCTCCGGGAGCCTCCGCGCCTCCCACAGGGGGCCGCGGTCCCCGGGGACCGATCGTCGCCGCGTGGTTCTTCGTGATCAGCCACTGATGCGTGGGTCTCTGCGGTCCCTGCTGCTGGCGGCACTCCTGCTGGCAGG
>DATCWE010000055.1:0-13143 GCA_036566495.1 Gemmatimonadales bacterium
GCGCGCCGCCAGCTCGTAGCGCCGCTCCGGCAGCGCAACCTCGAGCTGGCGGTCGGAGCGACGATAGAGCTTGGCCGGGCGCCCGGCACCGGGTCCGGCGCGGCCGGACAAGCGCCGAAAGGAGGTGTCCAGCAGCCCTTCCTCCACCAACCGATCGAGATGGAACCCGGCCAGGGTGCGCGACACCCCCACCGCCTGGGCCGCTTCGTCCCGGCCCACCTCGGCGTGCCGGTTCACCACATAGCAATACAGCGCGCGGCGCGCCGGCTCCTCCAGCGCGGCGAGCCCCGCGATTTGGGGGGCGAGAGTTTGGGGATCCATGGACTCCAATCTAAAGTGGCATGCTGCTGTTTTACACCCTTGCCGTCCCGGCGGGCCAGGTCTATAATAGCCCATATAGCTTTTAGAGACCATCCTCGACCGGAGCGTCAACTATGTCCGCCGTCAGCGCCCTTCTTGCCTTCGCACTCGCCGCCTTCCCCAGCTCGTTCCCGCCATCCCGCGCCATCCAGCCCCTCCCGGCCGCCGGCGAGCTAGCCGCGCCGATCGATCGAGCCGCCTTCCAGGACGCCATGCGGAAGCTCTGGGAGGATCACGTCACCTGGACCCGACTCTACATCGTCAGCGCCGTCGCCGGCCTGCCGGATACCCCGGCCGCCGCCCAGCGCCTGCTCCAGAATCAGGCGGACATCGGCACGGCGATCAAAGCGTTCTATGGCGAGGCGGCGGGGAATGCGCTCACGTCCCTGTTGCGCGCTCACATCCTCATCGCAGCCGATCTCGTGACAGCCGCGAAGGCTGCCAATAGCGCCGGCGTGCAGTCCGCCGCTGCGCGCTGGGATGCTAACGCGGTGGAGATCGCCGACTTCCTGAGCGCTGCGAATCCCGCCAATTGGCCGCGCGAGACACTGCGCGCCGAGATGCGCCACCACCTGGAGTTGACCCTGCGCGAAGCGCAGGCCCGGCTCAAGGGGGACTGGGCCGCCGACATCGCCGCGTACGACGAGGTCCACCAGCACATTCTGGGACTCGCCGACGTGCTCACGGCCGGGATCATCAAGCAGTTCCCTCGGCAGTTCAACTGAGATGGGTCTCGCCCAGCATCCCTCACGCGCCACCCCCGGGCCGTCCGGCCCGGGCATCCGCGCACCGGCCGGTCCGGCCCTCGTCGAGGAGGGCGACGACCGTCAACTGCTCAGGGTCGCCGCCGCATTTCGCGGCTTTCTGGATGCACTCGGTCTCGACGGGTCCGACCCGAATCTGGCGGGAACCGGCCGCCGGGTGGCGCGGGCCTACCGGGAGATCCTGGGCGGCCTCCGGGCCGAGGCCGAGCCGAGCCTCAGCACCTTTCCGAACACGGAGGGATACGCGGGAATCGTCTCGGTCACCGGCATCCCCTTCTACTCGATCTGCGCCCACCACTTCCTGCCGTTCTTTGGCACCGCTCACGTCGGGTACATTCCCGGCGATCGCCTCGTGGGGCTGTCCAAGCTCAGCCGAGTCATCGATTTCTTTGCCCGCCGGCCCCAGTTGCAGGAGCGCCTGACCGAGCAGGCTGCCCAGCTGCTCGACGAGCGGCTGGCACCGGGGGGAGTTGTCGTTTTGCTCGAAGCACGGCATCTCTGCATGGAGATGCGCGGCGTCTCCCGACCCGGCGTCACCACGACGACGACGGCGGTCCGCGGTGCGTTCGAGGATCCGCAGCAGCTGCGCCGCTTCTTGGCCGGGATACACCCGGGAGGCGCTGCACGGCCCGCGCACGGGGAATGACTATGACGCACTTTCCATATCTCATCGTCGGAGCGGGGATGACCGCGGATGCCGCGGTCCGCGGCGTGCGCGAGCTCGACGTCGAGCGGCCCATCGGGTTGCTCGGCGCCGAAGCCGACCCGCCTTATGCTCGACCGCCCCTCTCCAAGGCTCTGTGGAAAGGCGAGCCGCTCGACAGTGTCTGGCGGCATACTGCGGAGGCGGGTGCGGAGCTCCTGCTGGGGCGCCGCGCCACGGCGCTCGACCTGCGGGCGAAGCGGGTGACCGACGATCGGGGCACGCAGTACAGCTTCGACAAGCTGCTCCTGGCGACGGGAGGCACCCCGCGGCGGCTGCCGTTCGGCGGCGATGCGGTGATCTACTTCCGGACTCTGGCCGACTTCCGGCGGCTCCACGCGCTCGCCCAGGCAGGGAAGAGCTTCGCGGTGATCGGCGGCGGTTTCATCGGCGCGGAGCTCGCCGCGGCCCTCGCCATGCAGGGCTCGCGGGTTACGATGCTCTTTCCCGATCCGGGGATCGGCGCGCGCGTGTTCCCCGCTGATCTCGCCCGGTTCCTGGTGGGCTACTATCGGGAACGCGGAGTGGACGTGCGACCGGGCGAGCAAGTCACGGGTCTGCACCACAGCGGATCGAGCAGCGTGCTCGAGGCGGGGAGCGGGCTTCAGGTTACCGCGGACGTCGTCGTCGCGGGAATCGGGATCCTGCCCAACAGCGAGCTTGCCCAGGCCACCGGCCTCGAGGTCAATGACGGCATTATCGTCGATGAACGGCTGCGGACCAGCCATCCTGATGTCTTTGCGGCGGGAGATGTCGCGCGCTTCCCTGCCCCGGCCCTCGGGACGAACATCCGGGTCGAGCACGAGGACAACGCCCTCAGCATGGGGCGCGCGGCGGGGCGCGCCATGGCGGGCGACGGGTCGGCCTACCACCACCTGCCCTTCTTCTACTCAGACTTATTCGAGCTCGGCTACGAGGCGGTGGGCGAGCTGGACCCGCGTGGAGCAATGGTCGCAGACTGGAAGGAGCCCTTCCGCGAGGGCGTGGTCTATTACCTCTCCGGGGGCCGGGTACGAGGCGTGTTGCTCTGGAACACCTGGGGCCAGGTTGACGCCGCTCGAGCGCTCATCGCCCTGCCGGGACCGTTCAGCGCCGCCGACCTGGTCGGCAGGTTGCCGTCCTGAGGCGGGCCGCCGCACCATCAGGGCGATAGTGTGAAGCGGAGGTGGCGGGGGACAGGAAGAGCAGCGGAGACTGGGATCTTATGCGCTCGAAACAGCAGGTGACCCTCTCGCTTCCGGAGGCGCGCCGCCTGGCCGTCGCGTCGCAGGGATTCGGCCCCCGGCCCGCGCAGCCCGGCCTGGGCCACCTGCGCAAGCTCACGGCACGGATCCATGCCTTTCAGATCGACTCGGTCAACGTGCTGGCCCGCGCCCACTACGTGCCGCCGTTCGCACGGCTCGGCCCCTATCCCACCAAAGCCCTCGACACGCTGGCCTACGGCAAGCGCGAGCTCTTCGAGTACTGGGGCCACGCCGCGTGCCTGCTGCCGGTCGCGCTGTATCCCCTGCTGCGCTACCGCATGCACGGCGACGCGGCGCGCGAGTACATGCGGTCGAAGCGCGGCGAGTACATGGCGCGGGTCTATGCCGAGGTGGCCGAGCGCGGTCCGCTCAGCGCCGCGGAGCTGTCCGATCCGGGAAAGCGCGGGGGCGGCTGGTGGGGCTGGTGGGGCTCGCACAACGGCAAGGCGATCCTCGAGCACCTCTACGACTCCGGGCTGGTCGCGATCGCCGCACGGCGCGGTTTCGAGCGGCTGTACGACCTGGCCGAGCGGGTTATTCCTCCGGCGGCCTTACGAGCGCCGGCGCCGCCCCGGGAAGCGGCGATGAAGCAGCTCATCTGCCTCGGCGCGGCGGCCTGCGGCGTCGGGACCGCCGGCGACCTGGTCGGCTACTTCAAGACGGATGACTGGCGCGATCGCCTGCCCGAGCAGCCCCTCTGGGAAGTTCCGAGGCGCTCCGGGCGGGCCAAGTCGATCGCGAAGCGGCTGGTGGCGGAGCTGGTCGAGGAGCGGCGGTTGCTGCCGGTCCGGGTCGAGGGGTGGAGCGAGCCGGCCTACCTGCACCCCGGCGCCCGGGTACCGCGCGAGGTCGACGCGCGCGCGCTGGTCAGCCCCTTCGATTCGCTGGTCTGGGACCGCGCCCGCATCGAACGGCTCTTCGGGATGCGCTACAGCATCGAGCTGTACACGCCGCAGCCCAAGCGGGTCTACGGCTACTACGTCTTCCCGTTCCTGCTCGGCGACACCCTGGTGGCCCGCTGCGACCTCAAGGCCGACCGCCAGCGCGGCGTCCTGATGGTGCCGGGCGCGTTTCTCGAGCCGGGACAGCCGGCAGGCCGCGTGGCGGCGCACCTGGCCGCCGAGCTGCGGCAGCTCCAGGCGTGGCTGGGGTTGCACAGGATCGAGGTGGGCCGGCGCGGCGATCTTGCCGCGAAACTGCGACGGGAGGCCGCTAGAGGCTGAAGCCGAGTTACGGATACTTGGTGGTCCAGTGAACCCCGGTCGGCCGCCCCCGGGCATAGCCATGCGAATAGGTTTCGGATCCACAATACGGCAGCGGGCAGATGTCCAGCACGGCTTTGGGAACGTGGCCCACCGGCGTGCTCTCCTCTCCCCTCACATCCTTCCAGCCCTGGAGGGTGCCGGCCTTGTACCCCTCGCAGAACTGGTTGCCGGCGTCCTCGCTGGATGCGGCGGGTGAGGCACCGATCGAGGTCGGCCCGACGAAGTCCACCACGGGATGTCCGTCGAGCGGGTCCCAGCCGCAACCGGCTCGCGGCGCCGTTACGCACACCGCCAGCAACACAGCGAAATGAACGCGCATACCGGTCTCCGCACTGGGTGTCACGGAAGAGTGCACTGAGGCGGTCAAGGGGGCGTCAAGACGAACCCGATTCAGCGGGGCGCTGTATATTCAGGGGCTCCTCTCTCCCTGGAATCCGTCTATCCCAGAATCACTGAAGCGCCTGACTTCGGCCCTCGCCGACCGCTACCGGATCGAGCGGGAGCTGGGCGCGGGCGGGATGGCGACGGTGTACCTCGCCCAGGATCTCAAGCACGACCGCAAGGTCGCCCTCAAGGTCCTGCGGCCCGAGCTGGCCGCGGT
Organism: Gemmatimonadales bacterium; assembly: GCA_036566495.1. GTDB lineage: Bacteria > Gemmatimonadota > Gemmatimonadetes > Gemmatimonadales > GWC2-71-9 > JABFSM01. The sequence goes on from DATCWE010000055.1 coordinate 4,938, forward strand.
GATTGGCGCCGAACGCTTTCTCCAGGAAATCCGCACCACCGCCAACCTGCAGCATCCGCATATCCTGCCGCTCCACGACTCGGGCCAGGTGGACGGCACCGTGTTCTACGTGATGCCGTTCATAGAAGGCGAATCGCTGCGCGACCGGCTGGTTCGCGACAAGCAGCTTCCCATCGACGACGCCCTGCGCGTGGCGCGGGAAGTGGCCGACGCGCTGGGGTACGCGCACGAGCGCGGCATCATCAATCGCGACATCAAGCCGGAAAACATCCTGCTCCAGCGCGGCCACGCTCTGGTCGCCGATTTCGGGATCGCGCTCGCGGCCAGCCGCACCGGCAGCTCCCGGATGACCGAAACCGGCATGAGCCTGGGCACGCCGCACTACATGAGCCCCGAGCAAGCGATGGGCGAGCGCGAGCTGGGACCGCGGTCGGACGTTTACGCGCTGGGCTGCGTGTGCTACGAAATGCTCTGCGGCGAACCGCCCTTCACCGGACCGACGCCGCAGGCGATCGTCGCGCGGGTCATGACCGAGGCGCCGAGATCGCTGCGCTTGCAGCGGCAGACGGTGCCGGAAAACGTCGAAGCGGCGGTGCTGCAGGCGCTCGAGAAGCTCCCGGCTGACCGCCTCGGGACGGCGGCCGAGTTCGCCGCCGCGCTCGGCCAGGCCGGGTTCACTCGCACCACGATCGCCGCGCCTCGAGTCGTGCCGGCAGCACGGGCCGGAATCTGGAAAGGGCTGACCATCGGGTTCGCCGGCCTGGCGGCGCTGCTGCTGGTGCTGCTGTTCACGTCCCGGCAGTCCGCCGAACCGGCGCCGGGTCCGGTCCTCCGCTTCGAAGTGCAGGTGCCCGATAGCCTCACTCATGTTTCCCAGGTGGCGCAGCTGCCCGACGGCACCGGTCTCCTGGTTCACGCGAACAGTCGCGCCTATCTCTACCGATTCGCGGACATGTCGTGGACCCCGATACCCCTGGCTGAGCTCAAGGAGGATGCGACCACGAGTCTTTCCCCCGATGGGCGCATGGTTGCCTTCATCAACGGCGCCCGGGTCCTCAAAGTCGCGGCCCTGGCCGGAGGCCCGGTGCGAACCCTCGCCGATGGCGCTCGGGGGGTGCGCTGGGAAACCGACGGGTTCCTCTATTTCATCAGGCGCTCCGCCGCGCGGGATCGCCTGGTGCGAGTAAGACCGGAGGGCGGCGCCCTCGAGGAACTGGTGGTGGCGGCCGATTCCATCCGCCGCATCTCACCGGGCGTGCTCCTGCCCGGTGGCCGGATGACCTATGCCGAGGCTCCCAGCGCCGACGGATGGCAGGATGCCCTCTCGCTGGCGGTTGATCCGGAGGGCGGAATGATCGACACCATCCCGCTCGCACCGGGATCTCGCATATTCGGTTACGCACCGACCGGGCACCTGCTGGTCTATGGCAGGGAGGACATCCACGCCGTCGCGTTCGATCCCGCCACCCTCGCCGTGCTCGGCGCGCCGCTGCAGCTGCTCAGCCCGATCCCCATCGGCGCGAGCTACGGCGCCGGCACGCTCAGCTACACCTTGACCCCCCCGGGGGGGCCGGCGCTGTTCGATCGCAGTGGCCGGCGCCGCGACCTGCCGGACGCGATCGCACCGAATTCCTGGGGCTTCGACTACAGGATGTCGCCCACGGGTCAAGCCTTTGCCTTCTGGCGGTACCAGGCACCAGCCGATCGCTGGGACATCTTTACCTACCAGCTGCCCATCGGCCCGCTGCGACGGCTTACCTCGGATTCGGCGGGCGAAAACACCGGACCATCCTGGTCGCCCGACGGCCGCATGGTTCGGTTCGTGGCCGGACGCCAGGACGCGAGATCCGTGTATCAAGCGCCCTGGGACGCCAGCGGGACTCCGGCGCTCTTCCTGACTCGGCGCGGCGGACTCGAGGTGCTGGATGCTCTGGCGAGCGGCCGGGTGCTGGCCCAGGTCTCGAGAAACGCGCTCGTGCTGCTGGGTCCCGGACCGAACGACTCGGCGGTGACTGTGGTAGACGGAGCCGTCGAGCCCGAAGCTGCCCGGATCTCGCCTGATGGCCGCTGGGTGGCGTACAGCGCCGCCGAGCTGGGCCGGCGCGAGGTGTTCGTGCGGCCGATCGACGGCAGCGCGAGCCGGTGGCAGATCTCGCGGAACGGCGGGGACCGGCCGGTCTGGAGCCGTTCCGGACGGGAGCTGTTCTTCTTCGCCGACGACTCGATCCGGGTGGCAGCGCTCGGCCGCGGTGCCGGCTTCCAAGCGAGCGAGTCCCGGCCGCTGTTCCGGCTGGAGAACTTTCCGGGCTTTTCCGGGTTCGACGTGCTGCCGGGGGATTCCCTCCTCGTGCTTTTCGCAAACAGCTCCGGCGCGAGGGAGCGGATCATGGTGACTGCCAATTTCCTGACCGAGCTGCGAACCTTGACCGGATCCCCACGGAAGGGCGCGCCGTGAGCCAGGACAGGCTCGCCATCGCCCTCGCCGACCGCTACCGGATCGAGCGCGAGCTGGGTCAGGGCGGCATGGCCACCGTGTACCTCGCCCAGGATCTGAAACACGACCGCAAGGTCGCCATCAAGGTGCTGCGCCCCGAGCTGGCCGCGGTGATCGGCGCGGACCGCTTCCTCTCCGAGATCAAGACCACCGCGAATTTGCAGCACCCCCACATTCTCCCGCTGCACGACTCGGGACAGGCCGACTCGTTCCTGTTCTACGTGATGCCGTTCGTCGAGGGCGAGTCGCTGCGCGACCGGCTGCAGCGCGAGAAGCAGCTCCCCATCGGCGACGCGGTGCGCATCGCCACCGAAGTGGCCGGCGCGCTCGACTATGCCCACCGCCACGGCATCATCCACCGCGACATCAAGCCGGAGAACATCCTGCTGCACGACGGCCGCGCGCTGGTCGCGGACTTCGGCATCGCGCTGGCCGCGACCAGCGCCGGAACCCGGATGACCGAGACCGGCATGTCGCTGGGCACGCCGCACTACATGAGTCCCGAGCAGGCGATGGGCGACCGCGAGCTCACCCCGCGCAGCGACGTGTACGCCCTGGGCGCGATGACCTACGAGATGCTGCTGGGCGAGCCGCCCTTCACCGGGCCCACCGCGCAGTCGATCGTGGCCAAGGTGATGACCGAGAAGCCGGCGGCGCTGCTGCCGCGGCGCGACCGGATTCCTCCGCACGTTGAGGACGCGGTGCTCACCGCACTGGAGAAGCTGCCCGCCGATCGCTTCGCGAGCGCGGCGCAGTTCGCCGAGGCGCTGGCGCAGCCGGGAGCGACGACGGTGACCAGGCAGCGGGCAGCGACCGCACCCGCTGGCAGGTCGCGTCGTGCCATGGGAATCCTCATGGCCGGGTTAGGCGTTGTTGCGCTCGCCGCCACGGCGTTCGCCCTCCTGGGGCGGCGCACCGCGTCCAGGCCGGCGCGGGTCGCCCGCTTTGCGCTGGCCCTGCCCGCGGGGCAGGAGCTGCTCGCGCCCGGGGGCACCCGCCTCGCCTGGTCGCCCGATGGCGAGGCCTTCGTCTACACCGGCCCCGGCAAGGGCAAGTCCCAGCTCTGGCTGCGCAAGCTCGACGAGCTCCAGGCCACGCCGATCGCCGGATCCGATGGCGCCACCAGCCCGGTCTTCTCGCCCGATGGGAAGGACATCGGCTTCGTCACGCTGTCGCCCTTCACGGTCAAGGTCGTGGCGCTCTCCGACGGGCAGTCGCACACGGTGTGGGGGGAGGGCGTTTCCGGCGGGGGACTGGCCTGGTCGGACAACGGGTATCTCTACGCGGATGGCGGGAACGCCCTGGTGCAGCTGCGGACGGACGGAAGCGACCACAAGGTGGTCCTGGCGCTCGACACCCTCAAAAGAGAAGCCGGCGTCGCCTGGCCGACGGCGCTCCCGGGCGGGCGGGGCGTCCTGGTCCGGGTGAGGAGCATCGGCGATGCGACCTCGGACTACCGCATCGTGGCGGTTGACCTGCGCAATGGCTCCCGCAAGGACGTGGTCCGCGGCCTGGTCGCCAGATACAGCCCCACGGGACACCTGCTCTGGATCACGGCGGACGGCGCTCTGCATGCCCAGCGCTTCGACCTCGATCGCCTCGCGCTGCTCGGCGAGCCGGTCGCGCTGTGGAACGGTCACGCGATTGCCGGGTTCGGCGCCGCCGACCTGGTCCTCTCCGCCGCGGGCGATCTGCTCTACGTGCCCGGCGTCATTCGGACCGGATTCTCTCAGCTCTCCTGGGTCACCCGGGACGGCGCGAGAACCCCGGTGGACACCATGGTGGTAGATGGGCTCATGGGGGCGATGGCGCTTTCGCCCGACGGATCGGCCGTCGCCCTGGAAATCCTCCGGCCCGCCGACGCCTCGAACCTCTCGCGGGTCTGGATCAAGCAGCTGGGCGGCGGGCCGACCCAATTGGTGACCAGCGAGAACCGCAGCAGTTTCGATCCGATTTGGACTCCGGACGGCCGTGACCTCTTGTTCGTCTCGGACGAGGGCCTGGCGGTCTATCGTCGGCGTGCCGACGGCAGCGGTTCGGCGGCGCTGGTGGCACGGGTACCGCAGGGCGTGAGCGAGATGACCATCCATCGGGACGGGAAGACGCTTGTGGTGCGCAGTGACTTCGTGCGGGGCCGGCGGCGCGAGCTGCTCAAGTTGCAGCCGGGAACCGATGCGGTGGTGACGCCCTTGTTCGCGGCGGCGGGCGGCGAAGCCTCGCCCGCACTTTCCCCCGACGGGAAATGGCTCGCCTACGTCTCCAGCGAGAGCGGCAGGGACGAGGTCTACGTCCGCCCCTTTCCCGACGTGGATGCCCGGAAGCTGCAAGTCTCCAGCGAGGGCGGAGCGGCCCCCCGCTGGAATCCGGCCGGCGGTGAGCTCTTCTACATCAGCGCGGCCGGCGACATGATGGCCGCCAAGGTGGTGGTCTCCCCGACCTTGAAGGTCACCGGGGGGGCGCGTCTCTTCAGTCCCCAGGGCTTTCAGGGCGGCAACGGCGCCTTGTTGTTCGATGTGAGCCCGGACGGCAAGCGCTTCCTGATGCTCGACATCACCGCCGCTCCCAGCAACGCGGCGAGCGAGCGGCTGGTGCTAGTGCAGAACCTCGCCGTCGAGCTGAGCCGACGGTTGCCGCAGTGAAGCCGCTGGTCTGGCTGATCTGCGCGCTCAACGTGTACATCGGGCTGCGCTGCTTCCTGAACGCCATCCACGTGCTGCACACCAGCAAGTATTCCCAGACCGCCACGACGCTCTTCGCCGTGCTGTTTCTGGGGATGGGCGCCGCGGGGTTCTACTTCGCGATCGCCCGGCACGACGCCCGGCTCGGGCTGTTCATCGGCGTGGGCCCCTGGGTGCTGGCCCTGCTGATTCTCCTGGTGACGATGGCGACCAGCAGCTACCAGTGACTGGCCCCTCCGGCAGTAGATTGGTAGCCATGCGCCCAATCATCCTGGCCCTCGCCCTCGCCACTGCAGCATCCGCCGCCGCCCAGACTACCCCGGCGGCCGATTCCACCAGCTTCGCGAGCGTCGCCGGCAGCTTGCGCTTCCGCTCGATCGGCCCGGCGCTCACCTCGGGCCGGGTGGCCGACATCGCCGTGCATCCCGGCGACCAGCGGATCTGGTTCGTGGCCAGCGCCGCCGGCGGGATATGGAAGACCACCAACGCCGGGATCTCGTTTTCCCCGGTGTTCGATGGCGAGGGGGCGTTCTCGATCGGCGCCATCGCGATCGACCCGAAGAATCCCAGCATCGTCTGGGTCGGTACCGGCGAGAACAACGCCCAGCGCGTGGTGGCCTACGGCGACGGCGTCTACAAGTCGATCGACGGCGGCAGGAGCTGGAGCAACGTCGGGCTCAAGAACTCGGAGCACATCGGCCGCATCGTGGTGGATCCCAGCAACTCCGACGTGGTGTACGTCGCGGCGCAGGGACCGCTCTGGAGCAAGGGCGGGGACCGCGGCGTCTACAAGACCACGGACGGCGGCAAGAGCTGGAGCCGGGCACTCGCGGTGGACGACTGGACCGGCGCCAACGACATCCAGCTCGACCCCCGCAATCCCGATGTGCTGGTGGCCACCACCTGGCAACGCCAGCGGAGGCAGTGCTGCTTCGTGGCCGGCGGGCCGGGGTCGGCGGTCTACCGCTCGACCGACGGCGGCAAGAGCTGGAACAAATCGCTGGCAGGATTCCCCAAGGAGGACCTGGGCCGGATCGGGCTCAGCCTGTCGCCCGCGGACCCCGATGTGGTCTACGCCATCGCCGAGGCCGCGAAAGGCAGCGGCGGCCTGTTCCGCAGCCGGGACGGCGGCGCGAGCTGGGAGAAGCGCAGCAGCTACCAGTCGGGCGGCAATTACTACAACGAGGTCTTTGCCGACCCGAAGTATCCCGACCGCGTCTACGCGATCGACGTGACGCTGCAGGTGAGTGAGGACGGCGGCAAGAGCTTCCACCGGGTCGGCGAGCTGCTCAAGCACGTGGACAACCACTCGGTCTGGATCGACCCCAACAACACCGAGCACCTGATCGTGGGCTGCGACGGCGGGGTGTACGAGACGGTGGACCGCGGCCGCACCTGGCGCTTCATGGCCAACCTGCCGATCACCCAGTATTACCGGGTGAGCACCGACCAGTCCACCCCGTTCTATCGGGTCTACGGCGGCGCGCAGGACAATTTCTCGGTGGGCGGGCCCAGCCGCACCCGCAGCAACAACGGGATCCGCAACGCCGACTGGTTCATCACCAGCGGCGGAGACGGCTTCGGGAGCGTGGTGGACCCCACCGATCCCAATATCGTCTACGCGCAGTCCCAGTTCGGCAACCTGGCCCGCTTCAACCTGGCCACCGGCGATGTGATGGGGATCCAGCCCGAGGATGCCGCGGGCGGCGCGGGCTTCCGCTGGAACTGGGACTCGCCGCTGCTGATCAGCCCGTTCAACCACAACCGGCTCTACTTCGCCTCCAACCGGGTGAGCCGCAGCGACGACCGGGGCGACAGCTGGCGCACCATCAGCCCCGACCTGACCCGCAACCTGGACCGCAACACCATCAAGGTGATGGACCGCATCTGGGGCCCCGACGCGGTGGCCAAGAACGTCTCGACCACGCTGTTCGGGACCATCGTGTCGCTGGCCGAGTCGCCGCTCAAGGAGGGCCTGCTGGTCGCCGGGACGGACGATGGGCGGATCCAGATCAGCGAGGACGGCGGCGGGAGCTGGCGGGCGATCGACCACTTCCCCGGCGTGCCCGACACCGCGCTGGTGTCGCGGGTGGTGCCGTCCCGCCACGACGTGAACACGCTGTACGCCACCTTCAACAACCACCAGTCGGGCGACTTCAAGCCCTACGTGCTCAAGAGCAGCGACCTCGGCCGGACCTGGAGCAGCATCGCGGGGAACCTGCCGGCCCGCGGGTCGGTGTGGGTGCTCGCGGAAGATTATCGCGACCCCAGGCTGCTTTTCGTCGGGACCGAGTTCGGGGTGCACGTGTCGCGCGACGGCGGCGCCCGCTGGGTGCAGCTCAAGGGCGGGCTCCCGACCATCCAGGTGCGCGACATCGCCATCCAGCAGCGCGAAGGCGACCTGGTGCTCGCCACCTTCGGGAGGGGCTTCTACATCCTCGACGATTACAGTCCGCTGCGCGAGCTGCAGCCCGACGTCACGGCCCGCGCCGCCACGCTCTTCCCGTCGCGCCCGTCCTACTTGTACGTGGAGTCCAGCCCGCTCGGCCTGCCGGGCAGCTCCTTCCAGGGCCACAACCAGTTCATCGCCAATAACCCGGAGTACGGGGCGCTGATCACCTACTACCTCAAGGACGGGCTCAAGTCGCGCAAGGCGGAGCGCCAGTCGGCCGACTCCGCGGCGGCCAAGAAGAACGCCGACGCCGTCTTTCCGAGCTGGGCCGCGCTCAAGGCGGAGGACCGCGAGGAGGCTCCCGCCGTGGTGGTGACGGTGAGCGACTCGGCCGGGCGCATGCTGCGCCGCTTTACCGCGCCGGCCTCGGCGGGGCTGCACCGGGTGGCGTGGGACCTGCGGCTCCAGGCCACCGATCCCGTCGAGGGCCCGCCCTATCAGCTCGATCCCGAGTTCCCCTTCTCGTCGCCGCCGGCCGCGCCGTTCGTGATCCCGGGCCGCTACCAGGTGGCGCTCTGGTCGCGGGTGGACGGCGTGCTAACCCGCCTGGCCGGGCCGATCACGCTGGCGGTGGTGCCGGCC
>DATCWE010000057.1:0-5118 GCA_036566495.1 Gemmatimonadales bacterium
GGGTGGGCATCAGCTCGTACCAGGCGCGATAGAAGGGCGTGTGCCCCCCGAAGGCGACCAGCAGGAAGAGCAGCGCGATCCCGCCGAGCGCCAGCCGCTCGCGGCGATGCCGCTCGCCGCCCAGACCGCACAGCGCGAGCAGGATCACTACGACACCCAGGTGCTCAGTATGCAGCTTGAAGTGATTCCCCCCGGCGTAGGCTTCATTCATCCCGTTGAGCTGCGGGTAGAACGTGGTGAACAGCTCCGCGGGGGGAAAGGCGAACCCGGTGGCGTACTCCCACCCCCCGCTCGGCCCTCCCGCGCCCCGCGGGGAATACGGTACGTAGGCCAGCAGCGGCAGCAATTGAATGCTGTAGATCCCGATGCCGAGCGCCACCGCCGCCGCGCTCCACGCCAGCGCCTGGTAGCGCGCCTTCCCGGTGGGCCGTTCGTCGTCCCAGAACACCAGGAAGAGGGTCCACACTCCCGCGGCGACCAGCAGGTAGTAACCCGGCTGTGGATGTCCGTGAAGCGCCAGGCCCACCGCGAGGCCCGCGGCGCCGAAGCCGGCCAGGCGGCGCTCCCGGATGCCGCGCAGCAGGCCGAGCAGCAGGAACGGTGCAATAGCGGAGACGAAGAGCTTGCCGTCGTGTCCCGGGTGCACCATGGAGGCCACGATGCCGCTCAGCTGATAGGCGACTCCCCCCGTGACCGCCGCGGTCCAGGAAAGCCGCAGTCCACGCAGGAAGGCGTACATCGAAACGCCCGCGAGCACGATGTGGCCGCCGAAGGTGAGGTTGGTAGCGGTGGCCAGCGGCAGCAGCCAGCGGAGCCACGCGGTGGGATAAAAGACGTCCCCATGCGCCGCCCCGACGTACGGGAGTCCCCCGAAGATGTAGGGATTCCAGAGCGGGATGGCGTGGTGCTGGCGCCAGTACTCCGCCCCGAAGTGCCGGAACCCCCACCCCGCCAGGTAATAGTCGGAGCCGTTGATCAGCTGCCCCGCCAGCATGGGCCAGCAGAGTGTGAGGGCCGCGGCCACGAATATGCCGCCCGCAATGAGCCAGCCGGGCCGGGGCTCGTAACCGGCGTGGACGCTGGGGTCGGTGAGGACGGTGCGGTCAGGTCGGGTCATGCCCCTGCTCCGCGCGGGTTAGGACGAATGGCGCGGCGGCCAGCAGGTCCGCGACGGTCATCCCGAGCCGCGACACCGCCGCCAGCGCCAGAGCGTTGGCCGGCCCGAGCCGGTCCTGCAGCATCCACATGAAGACGCCTTCCCGCACCCCCAGCCCGCCGGGTGCCAGCAGAAAGAGCAGCCCCGCAATGTAGGAGCCCGCGAACGCTCCGATCGCGTCCGCCAGCGGCAGCTCGGCCGCCGGCAGCACTCCGCGCGCCAGACACCAGAGTGCGACACCGTAGCCGGTCCACGCCGCGAGGTTGGCGGCAATCCCGAACCACACGGCCGGCGCCGCCGGGGTCAGGCGCTTCCCGGGATCGACTCCCAACCGCGCCAGCAGGCGGCTGGTGAACGGCGGCCAGAGCACCACGACGAGCCCTGCCACGCTGGCGGCCACGATCCCCAGCAGCGCGATCCGGCTGCCGGGGCGATGCAATTCGAGCGAGCCGATCCCCGTGGCACCGACCAGCAACGCCCCCGTGCCGATCGAGACGATCTGCAGCAGGATGGCGGAGCCGGTCGCGCTCCAGGCCGGTACGCCGCGGCGCTGGGCCAGCACGGCCATCCCTGCTATGGCCCACACCTTTCCGGGAAGGTACTTGCCCATGCTGGACAGCACCCAGATCCGGGCGGCCTCCAGCCAGCGCAGCCGAGGGCCCCATCCCGCCAGCATGCGGCGCCAGGATTCCGTGAGCAGCGCATAGGTTGCCAGAATGATCGCGAGGCTCGCCAGGATCCATCCGGGGGCAAGGTCCCACGCGACCGGCTCGCTGCGGATTGCCGCCCAGTTGCGGACCAGGTAGCGCGCAACGAATACCAGGACGAGCAAGCCTCCGGCCCATTGCACCCAGCGCCACCAGCGCTCACGCACCCAGGGCCTCGCGATACCAGCCTTCGAAGACTTCGGCGACTCGCCCCGGTGCCAGCTCCTCCCGCCACCGGGCTCCCGCCCGCCTTGCCTCGGCCAGCCGCGCCGGCTCGCGCGCTGCGCGAATGCCGCCGGCAACGCCGTGTGGCGTCGCCGCCGTGACGACGCCACCGCCATGTCGGCCCAGGGCCGAAACCACACCTCCGCCGTCCTCGCATGCCACCACCGGCACTCCGGCCATCAGGGCCTCGAGCGCGGCAAGCCCCAGACCCTCGTCGCGGGAAGGAAAGAGCAGCAGGTCCGCCGTCGCGAGGCGCTCGGCGACCTGCGCGCCCGGCAGCGTGCCGGTGAAGCTCACGGCCGCGGGGTGCGGCAACAGGGCGGCCAGAGCCTCCAGTCTGCCGCGCTCGGGACCGTCGCCGATGATCGTGAGCGGAACCGGGTCGCCGTCCTGCGCCAGCTGCCCGATCGCGCGCAAGGCGAGCTCGATCCGCTTCTGCTCGGTAAGCCGCGCGATGACCAGGGCGCCGGCGCCGCCCCTGCTGGCCGGGAGCCCGGAGCTTTCCACCGGCATCGGCTGCACGTGCGCGGCGATGTCGCTCCGGCCGCTCACCCGCTCGGCGAGCGCCGCGAGCTCGCGCGATACCGCGGTAACCACCCGGGCGGCGCGGAGCACGCGGCGCCCTTGCCAACGGGCCAGCGCGCTGGAACGGAGGATCCTGCCGTCGGTGCCGTGCAGCGTCACCAGCGCGGGAACGCCCCGGGGCAGCGCCAGTCCGGCCGGGATCCACCAGTGGGCGTGCAATACGGCATCGCGACTCGCTTCGCCCGCCTCGGCCCGCGCTCCCGCGCGCAGGGCGCGCAGCAGTCCCGCAAGAGCCAGCAGCCCGCCGGGAGAGCGCACCGCGTCCTGCATGCGGCCTTCATAGGCCAGGGTCTCCCGCTCCGCCGCCGCATAGCGGACCCGCCGCACCGGGATGCCATCCAATGGCTCGCGACCCCCGCGGCCGCGGTCGGCGGGGGCTACGACCCGCACGTCGTGGCCGCGGTCGCGCAATGCGCGGGCGAGCGGGTGGAGAAAGGCGCCCGGCAGATCGCCGGCATGGCGGGGATAGTTGTGTGTCACGAAGACCACGAGCACGCCTAGTGGTCGGCCTTCCGCGCCAGCTCGCGCATTTCCTCTCCGAAGCCGGCGATCAGCTCGCCCACGAACCCGAAGCCGAACAGTGCGATGCCGCTGATCACCATGGTCTCGACCAGGTTGAGCAGCGGTCGGAAGCCGATCCCGTACCCGAAGCGCAGCACCAGCGCCACGATCCCGGCCAGCAGCCCCACGCTGAACAGCACCGCACCGAGCACGCCGAAGAACAGCATCGGCTTGCGGCCGAAGCGGAGCTGGAACCAGACGGAGAGCAGGTCCAGCACGCCCACCGGAATGCGCCGCCAGGTGAACTTGGAAACGCCGGCGCGCCGGGGATACAGGGGCACCGGGTGAGACGTCAGCCGCCACCCGTCCGCGGCGGCGATCACGATCATGTAGCGATGCCAGTCGGGTCGCATCGGGATGCTACGCATGATTTCCCGGCGCCAGGCCTTCACCGAGTTGAGATCTTCGACCTTGACGCCGAACAGGCGGCGGCAGAGCGCATTGTAGACGCCGCTGACGAAGGCCTTGTCGTACTTGCCCTGCTTGGTGCCGGTGACGATGTCGGCGCGGCCCTCCAGAATGGGGCGAACCAGCGCTGGAATATCGGCGGGCAGGTACTGCAGGTCGGCAGGATAGAAGACGAAGATCTCGCCCTGGGCCGCCTCCCCCGCGCTGCGCAGCGCGTCGGCAATCCCGCGCTGGCGCCGGTGGGTGACCACCTGGAGGAAGGGATACTCCGCCTGCAGCCGCTCCAGCACCGCGGCGCTGCCGTCGCGCGAGCCGTCGTCGACCACGACGACTTCAAAGGAGAAGGGGGCCGGCTGCAGCGCCTCGGCGCAGAGCCGCAGGAACTCGGGGAGGTTCTCGGCCTCGTCCTTCGCGGGGACCAGGAGGCTGACGTCCACCGGACGCGTCATACCCGCTTGCGCATTCGCGCCGGGAGAATCCCCAGCTGGTCGCGATACTTGGCAACCGTGCGGCGGGCGATCTGAATGCCCTGCTCCTGGAAGAGATGAACGATCTGCTGGTCGGTGAGCGGTTTGCCGGGGTCCTCTTCCTGCACCATTTTTTCCAACTTGGCCCGGATGGAGCGAGCGCTGGCGTCCTCGCCCGAGGCGGTGGTGAGCGCGCTGGAGAAGAAGAACTTGAGCGGCAGCACCCCGCGCGGCGTCTGGACGTACTTCTCGTTGGTTACCCGGCTGACCGTGGACTCGTGCATGCTGATCACCTCGGCCACCTCGCGCAGGGTGAGCGGCCTGAGATACTCGACGCCTTTCTCGAAGAACGCGCGCTGCCGGTCGACGATGAAATTCATGACCTTGAGCATGGTCTGGCGGCGCTGCTCGATGGCCTGGATCATCCAGTTGGCGCTGTTGAGCTTGTTCGCGATGAACTCGCGGTTTTCCGGCGTGAGCTTCTTCTTGTCCCGCGCGATGTCCTGATAGCTGCGGCTCAGCCGCAGCCGCGGCACCCCGGAATCGTTGAGGCTGACGTGATACTTGCCGTCCACCTTATCGACGATCAGGTCCGGGATGATGTAGCCATCGCTCCGGTTGGCGTACTTGAGCCCCGGCTTGGGATCGTAGCGCGACAGCGTGTCGCCTGCCGCCTGCACTTCGCCCGGCTCCACCCCGAACCGTTTGGCCAGCTCGTTCCAGCGATGCGCGATCAGGTCGGGAAACGCCTCCGCCACCAGCCGGTAGGCCAGCGTCCCGGTCTCGCCCGCCTCACGCAGCTGGAGCAGCAGGCACTCCCGCAGGTCGCGCGCGCCGACTCCGGGGGGATCGAGTTTCTGGATGACCACCAGCATCTCCTCCAGCTCGACCGGGGTGTAGTACGGGATGCCGGGAAGATTCCCCTGCGGGCGCGGGCGGGGCGCTTCCGCGGCGGCAGCAGGCTCACGATCGGCCGCCCGCTGCTTGGTCACCGCGCCAGGTTCCGGGA
>DATCWE010000099.1:0-2228 GCA_036566495.1 Gemmatimonadales bacterium
CTGGTGGGTCGCGGCGGAAGCCTGGGCGCTCGGCGCTCCGGGACGCGCGGCGCCGGACACCGCCGCCGCCGCCTTTGCGCGGCTCGCGGAAACGATTCCGGTCCTGGCCGGCCTGAGCTACGGGGAGCTGGGCCTCACCGGACGGGTGGCCGAGGCAGCGGCCCGGAGCGCGGCACGATGAGCGCCGAATACAAAGGGTTCCTGCTGCTCAGCGTCCTCAAGATGATCGTGGTCTTTACGGTCGTGCTGATCGGTGTGGCCCTGCTCACCCTGATGGAGCGCAAGGTCAGCGCGTGGATGCAGAACCGCCGCGGGCCCAACCGGGTCGGCTGGGCCGGCCTGCTGCAGCCGGCGGCGGACGGGCTCAAGAACATCATCAAGGAAGAGACGTTCCCCGCGTCCGCCAATCCGGTCATCTTCACGCTGGCCCCCGTGATGGCCTTCATTCCGGCGCTGTTGTTGTCCGCGGTGATTCCGTGGGCCGCGCCGCTGCCCGTCCATTTCGACGTGCGGCTGCCCCTGCTGGGTCCGGTGAGCTATCACGGGATGCTTTCCATGGCGGTGGCGGATCTCCCGGTGGGCTTTCTCTTCGTGCTGGCCGTCAGCTCGCTCGGGGTGTATGGGATCGCCCTGGCCGGGTGGTCCTCGAACAACAAATACTCGCTGCTGGGCGGACTGCGCTCCAGCGCGCAGATGGTCTCGTACGAAGTGGCCATGGGGATGAGCCTGATCCCGGTCCTGCTGATCACCGGGAATGTGGGATTCGCGGAGATCGTCACGGCGCAGCAGAACGGACTCTGGTTCGTGCTGCCGCTCTTCCTCTCCTGCTTCATCTTTCTGGTAGCGGGCTTCGCGGAAACCAACCGGCTGCCTTTCGACCTGCCCGAGGCGGAATCGGAGCTCGTCGCGGGGTACCACACCGAATACAGTGCGATGAAGTTTTCCATGTTCCCCATCTCGGAATACGCGAACATGGCCACGGTGTCGGCCATGGTCGTGACGCTCTTTTTCGGAGGCTGGGACCTGCCTGGACCCTGGTCGCCGGCGCCGGGGGCGCTGCGCACGCTGCTCACCGGCGGCATGATGTTCGCCAAGGTGATGTTCTTCCTCTTCCTGTTCATGTGGATTCGCTGGACCCTGCCGAGATTCCGCTACGACCAGCTCATGGCGCTCGGCTGGAAGGTCATGCTCCCGCTCGCGATCCTCTATGTCATGCTCATCGCCGTCGCCCTGTGGGGACTGGAACACTGGGCCGGCATCGGCAATCCGAAGGTGAGAATGGGTGCCCTGTTCGGCCTCAACCTGATCGTGGGATACGGGGTGTTCTTCGTGCTGGACCGGGGCCTGATTCTCGCGGGCTCGTACCGGGCGCGGCCACCGACCGCGCCGGCCCCACTGTCCACACCGAGGACCGGCTGATGGCCATCGGCGTCAAGGTCCTCCCGCGGCCGGAGCGCCAGGTGAGCTACGTGCGCGCCGCGCTCAAGGGCATGGTGCTCACCTTCAAGCATATGCTGCAGCCGAAGGTCACCATGCAGTACCCCGAGGAAAAGAGCACGGCCGACGAGCGGGGCCAGTACGCCATCTCGCCGCGCTGGCGGGGCACGCACCGGATGCTCGCGGACGAGCAGGGGCGCACCAAATGCGTGGCCTGCGGTCTGTGCCCGCAGATCTGTCCCGCCAACTGCATCAAGCTGGTCCCGGGCGAGGACGAGGAAGGCAACCGCTATCCACTGATTTACGAGATCGACGAATTCCGCTGTGTCTTCTGCGGGTACTGCCAGGAGGTCTGCCCCGAGGAGGCGATTCACGTCGGGGTGCATTATGAGAACGCGGAGTACAGCCGGGACCGCTTCGTCTATGACCTCGAGCGGCTCAGCTCGCAGGTGCATCCGGTCTCGAGTCTCTGGGATCCAGCCGATCCGCGGGGCGAGTGAGTGAGCGCCGAAACCGTCTTCTACGTGCTGGGAGGATTCGCGGTCGTGGCCGCGCTGCTGTGCATCCTGCAGCGCAATCCGGTCGCGTCGGCTCTCTGGCTGGTTGCGACCATGTTCTCGCTGGCCGCCATCTACGTCCTGCTGCACGCTCAGTTCATCGCGGCGATCCAGGTGCTGGTGTATGCCGGCGCCGTGATGGTCCTCTTCCTGTTCGTGATCATGCTGCTGAACCTGGGTCGCGACGCGAGTGACCTGCGCGGCCCTCCGGCTCGGCTGGCGGCGGTGGCCGTT
>DATCWE010000123.1:0-4298 GCA_036566495.1 Gemmatimonadales bacterium
GCAGCGACTCGGGCTCGGGGGGGATCCGCCCCTCGTGCCGTTCGAGCACCTCGCGGGCCAGGCGATGCAGGTTCGCCGCGCGCCGGTAGTAGCCCAAGCCGGCCCATTGCTCGCGCACCCGCTTCGGCGAGGCCGCGGCCAGCAGGGGAAGGGTGGGGAAGGCCCGCAGGAAACGCGGATAGAACTGGGTCACTCGCGACACCTGGGTCTGCTGCAGCATCACTTCCGAGACCAGCACCCGATAGGGATCCCGGGTGCGCCGCCACGGCAGGTCACGGCCGTGC
Source organism: Gemmatimonadales bacterium (assembly GCA_036566495.1). Lineage (GTDB taxonomy): Bacteria > Gemmatimonadota > Gemmatimonadetes > Gemmatimonadales > GWC2-71-9 > JABFSM01. The sequence continues at coordinate 285 of DATCWE010000123.1, forward strand.
CCGCGAAACCAGGCCAGCAGACGCCGACGAAAGCTCGCCCCGCTGGCGATGGGCGTCGGGGTGGACTTCGGGGCCATACGGGTCCAAGATAAGCCCCGTATGGCTGAGCGCGGTTTTCACCCATTTCGTTTCATCGGCCGGCTCACCCTGGAGGGGCTTGCCCACGTCGGGCGCCTGAGCTTGCTCTGCGCCGAGCTGTTTCGCGGGATGGCCCAATGGCGGATCTGGCTGCCCCGTACGGTCGCGGAATCGGCCAGCGTCGGGGTGGGATCGCTCTTCATCGTGTTGCTGATCTCTGCGTTCGCCGGCGCGGTGACCGCCTTCCAGGCCGGTTACCAGTGGCAAACCAGCCTTCCGGTCTACGTGCTGGGTACCCTGATCACCAATACCATTGTCCTCGAGCTGGGACCGGTGCTGATCGGGCTGGTGCTGGCCGGCCGCATCGGCGCCCGCTACGCCGCCGAACTCGGCACGATGCGGGTCACCGAGCAGATCGACGCTCTGGAATCGCTGGGACGCTCTCCGGCATCGCACCTCATTATCCCGCGCGTGCTGGCCTCGACGCTCATGCTGCCGGTGCTGGTGATCATTGCCGATGTGGTGGCGGTGGGATTCGGCTGGATTGGAGTCAAACAAGTGCTGCCGGTCACCGACTGGGACTTCGCCTACGGAGCGCGGTACTACTGGCGACCCTTCGACGCCTGGTACTCGCTGATCAAGGCGACCGCCTTCGGCTGGGCCATCGGACTGATCTCCTGCTACATGGGCTTCAATACCCAGCAAGGCGCGGAGGGGGTGGGGAAGTCGGCCACCGCGGCGGTGGTCACCGCCTCGGTCGTGATTCTGCTGCTCAATACCCTGCTGGCCAGAATCCTGCTCAACTGATGATCGAGCTCCGCGGAGTGCGCAAGCGATTCGGCGAGCAAGTGGTGCTCGGCGGCGTCAACTTCGACGTGCGGGAAGGCGAAACCGTCGCGCTGCTGGGGCCGTCCGGCTCGGGCAAGAGCGTCCTGCTCAAGCATATCAATGGCCTGTTGCGCCCCGATGCCGGCTCGGTACGCGTGGACGACCGCGAGGTCCCGGCGCTGCGGCGCGAGGAGCTGGCCGAGCTGCGCACCTCGATCGGGTATGTCTTTCAGAACGGTGCGCTGTTCGACTCGATGAACGTCTTCGAGAACATCCGGCTGGGCCTTTCGGACGAGGCCAAGTACCGGGATCTGGAGTACTCGCAGGCGAGGGTCATTGAGTGTCTTCGACTGGTCAACCTCACCCCCGAAACCCAGGAGAAATACCCGGCCCAGCTGTCCGGCGGGATGCGCAAACGGGTGGGCATCGCGCGGGCCATTGCGGGGGCGCCCAAGTACCTGCTCTACGACGAGCCGACCTCGGGCCTCGATCCGGTGAACGCCGACGTGATCGACGGCCTGGTGGTGCGCCTGGCGAACGAGCTGGGGGTGACCAGCGTCGTGGTTACCCACGACGTCCGGGGCGCGTTCCGGGTGGCCAACCGGCTGGCACTGCTGTACGACACGGTCATCGTGCTGGAAGGCACGCCCGAGGAGTTCAAGGAGTCCACCGACGAGCGGGTGAAGGCGTTTCTGGAGCGTGACTTCGATCCCACTTCCTTCGCGGCCTGAGCGGAGCCATGGACCTTCACTACAAACAGGAAGTCACCGTCGGCACTTTGGTTCTGGTGGGTGCCGCGCTCTTCATCTGGGGCACCATGTGGCTGGGGGGCCGCAGCTTCTCGCGCGAGCCCACCGTCGCGATCGCCTTCAGCGACGCCGGAACGCTGAAGCGCGGCTCGCCGGTCAAAATCTCGGGCGTGCAGCTCGGCACCGTGCAGGAGATCGACTATCAGGATTACGGGAAGGTGCTGATCCGCATCGATCTCGATCCGCGCGTGAAGCCCCGGCGCGACGCCGCGGCGGAACTCGCGAGCATCGGTCTGGTGGCCGACGCGGTGATCAACTTCAACCCCGGTGTCGCGCCGGAGCCGCTGGCCCCCGACGCGGTCATCGTGGGGACGGTCGCCAAAGGGTTCATGGCCCTGGGGGACGAGCTCTCGGCCAAAGCGAAGGAAGTGATGGGCGGCCTGTCCGACGTCGCCAACAAGCGGCTCGCGGACGACATTTCCCGTACGCTGAGCGCGGTGCAGCGGATGGCGGACCTCTACGCCAACCCCAAGGTGGGACCGAGCGCCGAGCTTTCCCGCACGCTGCTCGAAGTGCAGCGCATGGGCACGCGACTCGACTCGACCCTGAACGAATTCAAGCTGAGCGGCACCATCGCGCACGCCGACACGCTGATGGACAACCTGGCGCGGCTCTCCAGCGGCGCCCACGCCACGGCGCAGCGCCTCGACACCCTGGTGGCCCGCGTCAACCGCGGCGAGGGCTCGCTGGGCAAGTTTGCGGTCGATACGGCGTTCTACGCCAATGCGCAGCGATTGCTCAAGGCCCTTCAGGAGTTCGTGGACGACCTCAAGAAGCACCCAGGCAAGCTCGGGATCACGGTGCGGGTGTTCTGAACGGCCGGGCGGCTCACGGGTCGCGCCAACGGGCTCCCGCCCCGGCGATCAAACGGCTGGCTGCCGCCGGACCCCAGCTTCCGGCGGCGTAGTTGGGGAAATCGACAGCCGGCGTGCTGTCCCATTCCGCGATGACCGGATCGACCACGCGCCAGGCGGCCTCGGTGGCGTCGCTGCGCAGAAACAGCATGGAATCCCCCGCCATGCAGTCGAGCAGCAGAGTCTCGTAGGCATCGTGCTGGCCGTCCCCGAAGGCGTCGCGATAGCAGAATTCCATCCGCGCCGAAGTGATCCGGACGCCGGACCCCGGCTGCTTGATCTCGAAACAGAGCGACAAACCCTCGTCCGGCTGCACTCTGAAGACCAGGACGTTGGGTGAGATTTTCCGGTTGTCCTGCAGGGGAAACAGGAGGTGCGGCGGAGTGTGGAACTGGACGGCAACCTCGGTCACCCGCCGCGCCAGCCGCTTGCCCGATCGCAGGAAGAACGGCACCCCCTGCCAGCGCCAATTGTCGAGGAAAAAGCGGATCGCCGCGTAGGTGGGCGTCGTCGAGCCGGTGGCCACGTCGGCTTCCTCGCGGTAGGCCGGCACCGGCTCCCCCGCGATAGCTCCCGGTCCGTACTGGCCGCGCACCGCGCCGTCGGCGCGAATCGCGTTGAGCACCTTGGTCTTCTCATCCCGTACCGCTTCGGAGCGGAAAGTGGCCGGCGGCTCCATCGCGATCAGGGACAGTAGCGAAAGCAGGTGATTCTGGAACATGTCGCGGACGACTCCCGCTTCTTCGTAATAGCGGGCGCGGTGCTCGACGCCGATCGCCTCCGCCGCTGTGATCTGGACGTGATGGATGTGGTGGCGACTCCAGACCGGCTCGAAGATCGAATTGGCAAAGCGGAATACCAGCAGATTCTGCACCGTCTCCTTGCCCAGGTAGTGATCGATGCGGAATACCTGGTGCTCACCGACCGCCGCCTTCACGATCCGGTTGAGCGTCTGGGCCGTGGCGAGGCTGCTGCCGAACGGCTTCTCGATGATGATGCGGGCCCAGCGCGGGTCCGCCGCGTCCCGCCGCGGCAGCGCTCCGCTGCGCGACAGTCCTTCGATCGTCTCCGCATACACGCTGGGCGGCAGGGCGAGGTAGAACAGCCGGCCCCGGTCGGAGCCGCGCTCGGCCTCGATGCCGTCGATCCGCTCCGCGATTGCCGCGAAGCTGTCGGGGACGTCCAGATCGACGGTGAGGTACAGCAGCTGCGGTGCGAAACGGTTCCACAACTCCTCGGGTGCCTCGTTGCCGGATCGCTGTTCCTCCCGGAAGGCGGCATCGCTCAGCGGCTTCCGACCGACCCCGAGCACGGTGAAGTCATCGGGGAGCAGGCCGTCGGCCAGCAGGTGGAGCAGGGAAGGAATGAGCTTGCGCCGGGTCAGGTCCCCGCTGGCACCCAGGATCACCATCGTGCAGGGGCCGGGGCGCCGGAGCGGGGACGGA
>DATCWE010000130.1:0-2007 GCA_036566495.1 Gemmatimonadales bacterium
GAATGTCGGCGCAGGCCGCCGCGGCATCGGGGAAGACTTTGTTCACGGGGCGGGAAATATAGCAGCGTGTCCTCTGCCCGGTTCCCGCGGCGGGGTGAGGTAGGGGCGCACGATTGCGCTCGCGGCCGCCAGCCGCTCGGCGTCGATGGCGGTCTGCCCGGCAAACCCCGCGACGAGCGCCTCGGTCGCCACGTTGCCGGGAGCGCCCGGAGCGTAAGGGCAGCCACCGATTCCGCCGGCGCTCGAGTCGAAGGTCGTGATGCCCATGGCGAGTCCGGCGCGGGCGTTGTCCAGCGCCTGACCGTAGGTATCGTGGAAATGGAGCGCCAAGCGGGCCGGCGGGCATTCGGGCAGCAGGAGCTCCAGCAACCGGGTGACCTCGGCGGGGATGGCCTTGCCGATGGTGTCGCCGAGCGAGAGCTCATCGCAGCCCAGCTCGAGCAGCGTGCGTGCCACCGCCAGCACGCGCGCCGGGGCGATCGGGCCCTCGTAGGGACAGTGAAACGCCGTCGAGATGTAGCCGCGCACCGGTCGCCCGGCATGGGCGAGGACGGGACGGAATCGCTCGATGCTCTGCGCGATCGAGGCGTTGCTGTTCTTCCGGCTGAAGGTCTCGCTTGCCGCCGTGAATACCGCGACCTTATCGGCCCGCGCCGCTTGCGCCCGCTCCAGCCCTGCGGCGTTGGGGACCAGCGCCATGTAGGTGATCCCCGGCCGGCGCGTAATGCTCCCGAAAACGGCCTCGGCATCCGCCAGCTGCGGCACCCAGCGGGGGTGCACGAACGACGAGACCTCGATCTCATCGAAGCCGCACTGGGAGAGCGCATCCACGAACGCGACCTTGACCTCGGTGGGGACGAAGCGGGCTTCGTTCTGCAGTCCGTCGCGCGGGCCCACCTCGACGAGGCGGATCATCGCGCGGCCCGTGCCCTTCGCACCGCCCTCAGGTGCTCCGCATACGTGCGCGAAAAAACATGGCGGCCGTCGGGTCCCGCCACGTAATAGAGAAACGGCACGACGGCCGGATGGATGACGGCTTCGAGACTCTTGCGGCTCGGCGCCCCGACCGGTCCGGGAGGCAGCCCCGGATGCAGGTACGTGTTGTAGGGCGAGGGGAAGCCGTAGTCCTTTTCGTAGAGCCTGTTCTTGCGCTCGGTGGTGGCGAGCTGGATGGCGTACTGCACGGTCGCGTCGGCTTGCAGCGCCATCCCGCGTTGCAGCCGGTTCAGGAATACCGCGGCGATCAGGGGACGGTCCGCGTCCACCTGGGCTTCTCCTTCGACGATGCTTGCCAGGGTCACGATTCCCTTGCGGTCGAGGCCCAGTCCGCGCCCGGTTGCATCCCAGACGGAATCCCATTCCGAGCGGAAGGTCGTGGCCATCTCGCGCACCACTGTTGCGGCCTGGACGCCCCGGGAAAAGAGATAGGTGTCGGGCCTCAGGAAGCCTTCGAAAGAGATTGCGGGCACGCCGAACTCGCGCAGCAACGCGGTATCACGCGTGACCAGCAGGAAACTGTCTCGCGGGATGCCGAGCTCGCGCTCGGCGGTTTCGGCCATGTCGAGCAGGGTAAAGCCTTCGGGCACGGTGAAGCGGGTCAGCAGCGGATGCCCACCGGTCAGCACGCGCAGGGCGGCGATCCCGCCGGCCCCCCGCGGGAGCGAGAAGGCACCGGTTTGGAGTTTGCGGTCCTTGCGGCTCAGCCGCGCGACCAGGGTGAACCATCCTTTCGAGCGGATGACTCCATGTGCGACGAGGCTGTCCGCCGCCGAATGCAGCGTGGCGCCGGGGGGGATCACCACGACTTCCCGGGGTGCCCCCGCCGCGGCACCGCAGGCGGCCACGCAGAGCAGCCAGGGCAGCAGGCGACGCATCAACCGCTCGCGTGCCGGCGGATCTCGAGGAAGTGCTGCAGCAGCACCGCGGCGGCGAGCGCATCGACGTCGCCCCGCCGCCCCCGGGTGCTGCCGCCCTGTTCGCGAATGGCGGCGTGGGCCCGCGCGGTCG
>DATCWE010000139.1:0-17978 GCA_036566495.1 Gemmatimonadales bacterium
CGGCAGCCGGTCATAGAACGGCGACATGGTGTCCCAGAAATTCCGTTCGGTGCAGCCGATGCAGGGATGGCCGGCCCCGATGGGCCAGCTGGTGCCGCCGTTCCACTGGAAGATCGGGCAGGGAGAGAAGGTCGCGGGACCCTTGCAGCCAACGTGATAGAGGCACCAGCCCTTGCGGGCGTTTTCGTCGTCGAAGACTTCCACGTACTGGCCGGCGTCGAAATGTGCGCGGCGCGGGCACTGGTCGTGAATTCGCTTGCCGTAGGCGAAGAGTGGACGCCCGTCCGAGTCGGTGGCCGGGAGGCGGTTGAAGGTGAGGAAGTGGGCCACCGTGGCCGTGACGACATCGCCGATCGGAGGGCAGCCGGTCACGTTGATCACCGGCTTGTCCTTGATCACCTCGGATACCCCCACCGCCCCGGTGGGATTCGGTCGAGCAGCCTGCACGCTACCCCAGTGCGCACAGGCCCCGACCGCCACGATCGCCGCGGCGCCGTGCGCCGCCTCCTCGAGGACCGCTTTCGCCGTGCGGCCGCCGATCGTGGTATACACCCCACCGTCGGCCAGCGGAATCGAGCCGGTGACGATGAGGAGGTACTTCCCCGCGTTGTCCTGCATGGCCTTCTGCAACGCGGCTTCGGCCTGGTGGCCCGCGGCGGCCATGATGGTGTGGGAGTAGTCCAGCGAGACCATCTCGAGCAGCAGATTTCCGATGGTCGGCTCGACGGTGCGCAGCACGCTCTCCACGCAGCCGGTGCATTCCTGGAGCTGAATCCAGATTACGCTGGGCCGACGCACCGACTGCAGCGCATGGGCCAGGCGTGGCCCGGCCAGCTCACCCAGGCCCAGCACCACCGCAAGCCGGCCGCAGAATTCGAGAAAGTCGCGCCGCGAAACGCCACGGGATTGCAGGCGCTCACCGAGCGTCTCGCCGGCCAAGGCCGGCTGCTGCGTGAGCAGGTTCATGGGAGATTCCTCCAGATGGTTCTCCCGTGATGCCGCGAGAAGCCGGAAATCCCCGGAGCGGCGGATCGACGGGAACCGTGCTGCGCGGTTATGGGGTGATGCTAGGGGGTGGCGGGTGAAGACTTGCTGAAGGAGAGGTGAAAAGGCCGGTAAGCGCGCGGCGTAGCGCGGGGCAATGAAGGGAGCAGCGTCAGGGCTGCGACGCCCGTCACCAGAAGGGCGCCGAACAGAAGTCCCGGCTGGGCCAGCGTCAGCACCTGAAACACCGCGCAGGCGGCCAGGAATGCCACGAGGGAGCGCTGCCAGCGGCGCCCCAGCAGCACGAGAATCGCGCTCCAGACGAGCAGCCCGAAGGTGATCGCCCACAGCCCGATCTGGAGATGATTGGCCGTGCGATTCCGGTCGCTGCCCTCGGCCAGCTGCCGAATGCCGATCATCGTGCGCCGCTCCATCACGAAATGGACGGGCTCGAAGATGGAGCGATCGAAGGCCCGGCCGAGCAGCGAGCGGCCCGCGGCGCCCCGGCCGCGAACCAGCAGTCGGGTGGTCGTGGTGGACGCCGGTTCGACGATGAATGCCCAGCTGCCGTCTTCGGGAGCGCCGGCAGCGGTTCCCATGGCGTGGGTCCCAAAGCCAAGGGCTTGGCCCGGCAGGTAGGTGCGCAGGGTGGCAAAGCCGATCCCACCGGCCTTTTCCGGCGGGTACATCCACAGCTTGTCGCCCAGTCGCCACGCCTGCTTGTCGGGTTGCAGCCGGTCCACCGTGGGCATGGCACAGCCAACCAGATTCTCCAGCAGATCGTAGCTGTAGAACCCGCCCCGATCCTGACCAAGCTGCGCGATCCAGGGCCAGACGCGTTCGACCGGGGCCCGGATGGTGATGGCGCGGGTTTCCTGAACGGTCGCGTTGGGAACGATTTCATCCCCGGGCAGCAAACGCCGCACTTCTTCCGGCGTCGCGCCCCAGCGCGAGTACCAGGGCCGCACCACGAGCTCGAAGCTCCCGACGACGATCCCGAAGGCGCCGAGCAGGGCCAGCAGCCGTTTCATAGCCTAACTGGCTGCCGCAAGCGGCCGGCTGCGCTGCCTCCGGCCAATGCAATCGGTAACCCGGCACATCGCGCAGAATGCATCCGCGAATTCTCGCAGGTCGGCCCAATCGGTGTACTCGTGATCGCGAGATATGTCGGTCGACCCCCCCGCCTTCGCCGCCATTCGCCGCATCACCATCCGCTTGAGCCAGCCGTAGCGGGTATAGGACAAGGCGCCCGCCACCAGCTTCACGCGGAGCGGCTTCCAGCCGGTCCGGGCTTCGAAGCGATTGGTGATCGCGATCAAGTCGCGCTGTACCTCGAGATCCGGTTGCAGCACGCCCAGGCAGACCGAGAGGAATGCAGCCGGCTTTCCCTGCAGCGCTGCTGCGTGCGCTCTGGCCCAGCGGACCACCGCGCGCTGGTATCCTCCCGCGTGCACCGACGCGGCGACGATCACGCCGACGTAGTTGCGCGGGTCCGGATCCGCCGTGCCGGCCTCGACGACGTCGACGGTCGCACCGAAACCATGCAGCTGGCTCGCGAGGTAGCTGGCGATCTTCGCGGTGTGACCGTCCGTAGTGCCGTACAGGATCAGCAGTTTTGTCATGGCGCAGCCTCTTTCTGGGACCGCCTGGATCATGCCCCAGTGGCCTTTAAGACTCCTGCGATTCCGGGTGAAGACCTCCTCATCCTGTCAGATGGGCACCGTAAGCACCGCACAAGGGGCCGTTTGCAGAAGATCTCGGCCGATGTGGCCCGAGCCTAAGTCACCTGCGGCACCGCCCCGCCGAACCCCGATGACCAACAAGTCGGCGGCGGTCGCTTCAATCGCGGCCAGGACTTCCTGGACCGCGTTGCCGGCGCGAATCACGAGCTCACAGGGTCCCGCGGTCAGCTGCAGCCGGTCGACCAGCGGCCGGATCCGCTCGACCCGCGGGTCAGCCGAGCTCGCGTCGGGCGTGGACTCGAACTCCGCGCGCGGCAGGACACAAATGGCGTAGGCCCGCGAGCGGCCTATTTCGACAAAGGCCGCGGCCGGGCCCAGGACCCCAAGACCTCGGAGGCTGCCGTCCAGCGCGACGAGCACCCGCTCGAACGCACAGGTTTCGGGCGGCACGAAGAGCGAGGGACCGCTGCGGCGGCGGATGACCGTGTCGGAGGTCTCGCCGAGCGTGAAAGGGCCCTTCGCGGTTCGGTCGTGACGACCCAACACCACGACGTCGGCGCCCCACAGTTCGGCGTTCCGGACGATCTCGACCCCCGGCAGTCCGCGCCGGTTGGCGCTGCCGTTCGGCGCGGTAGGCTCTTTCCACGGCTCGAGCTGCGGTTCCCACGCGGCACTCACCGAGTCGACCTCGAGCCGAGCGAATTCTCCGCCCGCGCGCTGCGCCAGAGTGGATGCCATGGCCACGGCGTGCTCTCCATCTCTGGAGCCGTCCGTCGCCGCAAAGAACCGCTTCATGACCATCCAGTCGCCTCCGCGATGAGGGTGTCCACGTTGAACACTTAGGACCGACAGAGTGAAGGACTCCTGAAGACCCCGTGAGGGGACCTTCCCCACCCTCGCCTGCGCGGGGCGGAGCGGGTACAATCCGGCCATGGCCAAGGTCGCAGTGGAAGCGCAGAGCCGGATCGAGCGCGTAATCCGCGAGGTGCCCAGCCTCATGGCCGAGCTGCGGCTCGAGGCGGTGCTGCAGAGAGTCGCCGACTTCGCGGCGGAGGTCATCGGGGCCCGGTACGTCGCGGTCGGACTGCTGGCGCCCGACCGCCGCACGCTCGACAGTTTCATTGTCTCCGGCTTGAGCGACGCCGAGCGCGCAGCAATCGGTCACCTTCCCGTCGGGCGCGGCATCCTCGGGCTGCTGATCAAGCAAGGCAAGCCCATCCGCCTCAAGAAGCTCGCCGATCACCCCGATTCGGTGGGCTTCCCGGCTCACCACCCGCCCATGGAATCGTTCCTGGGCGTGCCGATCGCTTCCCGCCATGGGGTGATCGGCGAGCTGTACCTGACCGAAAAAATCGGAGGGGGAGAATTCAGCGAGGAGGATCAGCATATCGCCGGCCTGCTGGCGCTCACCACGGCTTCCGCGGTGGAGAATGCCCGGCTCTTCGCGGAGCAAAGCCGGCTGCTCGAAGAGGTGCAGCAGCTGCACCGCTCGCGCGAGCGATTCTTCGCGATGGTGAACCATGAGCTGCGCAACGCGCTCGCGGCGGTGTTCGGCTGGGCGGAGATGCTGGTACGGAAGAAGGACCCGGAGACGGTACCCCGTGCCGCCTTCGAGATCCTGGACTCGGCCGAGCAGGCCGTGGCGCTCATCAATGACCTGCTGGACCTGAGCCGGCTCGACGAGGACCGCCTGCATCCGGTCTTTCGCAGCGTGGATTGCGCCGCCGTCGTCCGCGGGGCGATTCAGCGCGTCACACCGGCCGCGCAGGAGCGGAGCATAGAGCTGCGCCTGCAGATTCCGGGAGAGGGACTCCTGGCCCGGACCGATGCGCACCGAGTGGAGCAGATCCTGGTCAACCTGCTCCGCAATGCCATCCGCCATTCACCCCAGGACAGCACCGTCACCACGGTGGTCACGACGGAGGCCGGCAGCGTGGTCTTTCTGGTGGAGGACCAGGGACCCGGCATTGCGGCCGGCCAAACCGAAACGATCTTCGACGTCTACTTCACCAGCGCAGGAGAGGAGCGGCTCGGGCACGGCCTCGGCCTTCCCCTCTCGCGTCGGCTGGCCCGGTTGCTGGGGGGCGATCTCCTGGCCGTGCCGCGGCCCGGCGCGGGCGGACAATTCGTGCTGCGAGTGCCCTCCGCGGGGCCCTGATCATAAAGGCACCTTCACAAATGTTTGGGCGGAGTTTATAGATCAGATCCTTAAGGTTGACGCCATGAAAGTGCTTCTCGTGGAGGACGACCGGAAGGTCGCCGGGTTCATCGAGCAGGGGCTCAAGGAGGAAGGGTACGTGGTCGACGTGGCCGCCGACGGGGACGAGGCGTCCATGCTGGCGCACGTGTACGAGTATGACATGATCCTGCTGGACGTCATGCTCCCCAAGAAGAACGGCTTCCAGGTCGCGATGGAGCTCCGCCGGGAAGGGCGCAAGACTCCGATCCTGATGCTGACCTCTCGCGATGCGGTCGAGGACGTGGTGCGCGGGCTGGATGCCGGCGCGGACGATTACCTCGCCAAGCCTTTCCGCTTCGAAGAGCTCCTGGCGCGGATTCGGGCCCTGTCCCGGCGCGGCGGGGCGGAGCGCATGGAGGTGCTGCGCTTCGGCGAAATCACGCTCGACCGGCTGCGTCACATGGCGACGGTAGGTCAGCGCAAGCTCGACCTGACCGCCAAGGAATTCCAGCTGCTGGAGTATTTCCTCCTGCACGTGGAAGCCGTGGTACGACGCACCACGCTGCTCGAAAAGGTCTGGGACATGCACTTCGACCCCGAAAGCAATGTGGTGGATGTCCACGTGGGCAATCTTCGCCGCAAGCTCGCCGCGCTGACCAATACCGAACGGATCGAGACGGTGCGGGGAGTGGGGTTCTCCCTGCGTCACGCCGCCCAACCTGAATCGGCGCTCCGCTCGCCACCCACATGAGCTCGACCGGCCGGATGCTCTTCCGGCCGGCCGCCGCAGCCACGGTGCTCCTGGCCGGGCTCATCGCGGGCGCCCTGCCCGAGCTTCCGCTTACCCGGCAGGCGGTCTGGTCGGTCGGGCTGTACGTGCTCGGCATCCCGCTGCTCCTGCGCACCGGCCAAGGCCTGCTGCACGGTCGCTTCAATGCGGATCTGGTGGCGGGACTGGCCATCCTGACGGCCATGCTGCTCGGACAGCCCTTTGCCGGCCTGGTCATCGTGCTGATGCAGACCGGCGGTGAGGGCCTCGAGCACTACGCCGAACGCCGCGCCTCCGCGGCGGTGCAGGCACTCGAGGCGGAAGCGCCCCGCATTGCGCACCGGCGGCTGGACGCCGCGGGGCGGCTCGAGGATGTGCCGGTCGACCTCATCGCGGTGGGAGAAACCGTGCTGGTGCGTCCCGGAGAGATGGTGCCCTGCGACGGTGTCGTCCGGGCCGGGCGCTCCCAGGTGGACGTCTCCCGGCTTACCGGGGAGCCGCTTCCGGTCTCGGCGCAGCCGGGCACGCTGCTCCCCAGCGGCGCGCTCAACCGGGATGGGCCGCTCGAGCTCGAGGCCACCGCCCTCGCCGCCGCGAGCCTCTACGCGCGCATCGTGGAGCTGGTGCGCACTGCCCAGGCAAGCAAGGCGCCATTGCAGCGAATGGCCGACCGCTACGCGGTCTGGTTCACCCCCGCAACCTTGCTGGTGTGTGCCGTGGCCTGGATCGCCTCAGGCGATCCGCTGCGGGTCCTGGCGGTCCTCGTCGTGGCAACACCCTGCCCGCTGATCCTCGCCACGCCCGTCGCCATCATCGGGGGGATCAACCGGGCCGCGCGGCGGCAGATCATCGTCCGCCACGGCGGGGCGCTCGAAGCGCTGGCCGCAGTCGATGCCGCCGTCTTCGACAAGACCGGGACACTCACCGTCGGCCGACCCGAGGTCAGCTCGGTGCGGGCGGTTCCACCCGGGTCGGAAGCGGAGTTGTTGCGGCTCGCCGGCGCCATCGAGCAGGGGTCGGGACACCTGCTCGCACGGACGCTGGTGGAGGCGGTCCACGCGCGCGGCATCACGCTGCCGCCTGCCACCGAGGTCCGTGAGACCAGCGGCCGCGGCGTGCGCGGAACGGTGGAGGGCCACCGGGTGGCGGTGGGCGCCTTGTCCTATATCAGGGAGCTCGAGCCGTCCGCGGTGGAGGCGCTGGCGGGGCTGCATGAGCCGGGCACCGCGCTGCGCGCCTACATCGCGGTGGACGGACGCGGCGCCGGGAGCGTGACCTACGCCGATCGGATCCGGCCGGACGCCGCGCGCGTGGTGGAACGACTGCGCCAGCTCGGTTTCACTCACCTGCTGCTGCTGTCGGGCGACAGCGCCGCCAACGTGGCCGCGGTCGCGCGGGAGGTGGGCATCCAGGAGAGCGGGGCGGATCTGAACCCCGAGGAAAAGGTCCGCCGGGTGCAGCGCCTGGCCGGCGGAACCCGGAAGATCCTGATGGTGGGTGACGGCAGCAACGATGCCCCGGCCCTCTCCAGCGCGGCGGTCGGCCTGGCGCTCGCCGCGCACGGAGGCGGGATCGCGGCGGAGGCCGCCGACGTCGTTTTGCTGGTCGATGATCTGGGGCGGGTCCCCGAGGCGGTCGAGATCGGACGTCGCACGATACGGATCGCGCGGCAGAGCATCGTGGCGGGTCTGGGATTGAGCGCGGCGGCGATGCTGGTGGCGGCGGCGGGGTTGCTGGCGCCGGCGGCGGGCGCGCTGCTGCAGGAGGGGATCGATGTGGCGGTCATTCTGAACGCGCTGCGTGCGGTGGGCGGCAGCCGGAGCGACCCTAGCCGGACCGCGACCAGCCCGGGCGATGCGGAAGCGCTGCTGACCCACCCGGCCCACTGAGGCGAGCGCGGTTACCGGCCCGGCGCCTCGCGCGCCCGTGCCCAGTAGAGCGCGGTGTCGACCGCCCGCCGCCACCCGGCGCGTAACCCGCGGCGCGCTTCCGCGGTCGAGCGCGGCTCGAACACCGTAAAGCGGCGGGTCGCGACGAATTCCTCCAGCGAAGGCCATATGCCGAGGGCCAGGCCGGCCAGGGCCGCCGCACCCAACGCCGTTGTCTCCACCAGGTCGGGCCGCTCGACCGGCTTCCCCAGCAGATCGGCCTGGAACTGCATCAACCAGTCGTTGGCGGTGGCCCCCCCGTCCACGCGGAGGCGCGGCAGCGCGAGACCGGTGGCGGCCAGCATCGCCTCGAGCAGCTCCAGCGAGCTGAAAGCGATGGACTCGAGCCCCGCGCGCACCAGGTGCGCCCGGGTGGTGCCGCGGGTTAGGCCTGTGATGGTCCCCCGCGCTTCCGGCTCCCAGTAGGGACTGCCCAGGCCGACGAAGGCCGGAACGAAGTGGACACCGCCCGTATCGGGCACCGACGCGGCGAGTGCCGCGGAGTCCGCCGCGTGCGGCAGCAGCTGCAGGCCGTCGCGCAGCCATTGCATGACCGCCCCCGCGATGAACACGCTGCCCTCCAGCGCAAAGCCGCGCCCTCCCCGCGCAGAACAGGCGGCCGTGGCGAGCAGCCCGGGGGGAGGCAGCGGTGGCGTGGCACCGGTGTAGAGCAGCAAGAATGCCCCGGTGCCGTAGGTGTTCTTGGCCAGGCCCGGGGCCACGCAGCCCTGCCCGAACAGGGCGGCCTGCTGATCGCCCGCGATCCCCGCAATGGGCAGCGAATACCCCAAGAGATCCGGGTCGGTTTCCCCGCAAATGCCGCTCGACCCCACGACGGTGGGGAGCAGCGCGTCGGGTACCTGAAAGAGGCTGGTGAGCTCGCGGTCCCAGCCGCCCGCCGCCAGTCCGTACAGCATGGTCCGCGAGGCATTGGTCGGGTCGGTGACGTGGGTGCGTCCCCTGGTCAGCCGCGCGATGAGCCAGCTATCCACCGTGCCCGCGGCCAGCTCGCCCCGCTCCGCCCGGAGCCGGAGCTCGGGGTCGTGGAGCAGCCATTCCAGCTTGGTCGCGGTGAAGTACGGATCCAGCAGGAGTCCGCTGCGCTCCCGGATCAGCGGCTCGGACCCCGCGGCCCGGAGCTCCACGCAACGCTGCGCGGTCCGCCGGTCCTGCCAGACGATCGCAGGCGCCACGGGCTCGAGCGACTTCCGCTCCCAGAGGACCAGCGTCTCGCGTTGATTGGTGATGCCGATACCGACGGGGCGCTCCCCGGCCTGCGCCAAGGCGTCCCGTGCCGCCGCCAGCGTGGAGCCGATCAGCTCCTCCGGATCGTGATCGACCCAGCCGGGCGCGGGAAAGTGCTGGCGAAACTCCCGCTGCCCACGCCCCAGGACCGTGCCGTCCTGGTGCACCACGAGGGCGCGGGAGCTGGTAGTGCCCTGGTCCAGGGCGAGGAGCGACGGCACGGCCAAACCTTACATCCCCCGGACCTCCCGGGTAAGGCGTGACCCGAGCCTCAGCTCGCCAGCGCGATCCCGGTGTAGACGATCAGCTGCAGGACCGCCAGGATCACCAGAACAGACAGTCCCCAGTAGAGCCTACCGAGCGCGCGGTACTTGCCGCCGATGAGTCGCGACATGTGATGCGCGATGAGCACGGCTTCGGCATTGAGCTGTTCCATCCGGGCGGTACTCCAGGCGCTGCGATACCCCTCGAGGGTGTAGGCTCCGATCGATTCCCAGTAGAGCAGCCCAAGCGGACCCGGTGCGCCGGCATCGGCCAGCAGGCCCGTATCGCGCAACTGGCGCGGCCGCAAGCAGTCAATCGCATGAAACACGAACAGGCAGCTCAGCCCGGCGTACACCACCAGGAATCCGATCAGCCAGGGCTTCAGCTCGGCGGAGAGTCCGGAAATCAGGTGCGCCCGCGACAAGATGAGAAAGACCCCGGCGTTCAACGCCCCCATCACTACCAGGGCGTAACGCGCCTTATGGTCCGCCAGCTCGACCACCCTCCTTCCTTCGTCCACGACGTCCATGAGGATGCGCCACCGTTCCATGCTCCTGGGTGGTCGTTCGGCGTCCTGGCGGAGCTTCGCTTCCCGCTTCCGCCGCTTCCGGGCGGTCTTTTCTCGCTCATGGACCGGCTCGTCCTCCCGCGCTACCGGTGTCGGTGCCGGCGCTCCTCCCAGCACCACCGGGCGCTCGTCGGTTGGGAGGGACAGCGTTGCGAGCGTCTCGGCCACTCGATTGGTCATGCGACCTCCAGGAATTCGGCACGCGTATCATGCCCGGAGCCGGGTGAGCAGATCGGTAACTGGACTTGAAGGCAGGTTCATCCGGGGAACGGATTCTTCTCACGCTGACGCTGCCAGCTTCACCGCATGGCAGCACCCGCGATTCCGGCAACCGGCCCCGCGCATCGCAGGCTACGACGCGCCGTTTTCGAGTCCCTGGCCGCGCTGCTGATCACGGCAGCGCTGGTGGGGGCCCTGGAACGGGGGGCCCGCATGCTCGGCCCCGTGCTCATTGTGGTTGCCGCGCTGGCGGGCGTGCGGGCCGTCCGCGCCTGGTGGCGCGATCTGGAGGAGCACTGGTACGGCGCTGAGATCGTGCTGGTAACCTCCGGCTGGGCGCTCTTCGCCGCGGCATTCGCCGCAATCCAGTACCTGTCATTCAGCCTCATCCCCGGAGCGTTTTTCGTCGACGTGGAGTATGGCAAGCTGGTTTCGCCGCGCTACCGCGCCGAATGGCTGCAGGATTCCAGCCGAGCCGGCACGGCGCTGGCGCAGCTCGACACGGCAATCCATCTGGTGCAGAGCGGCGGGCCTGCGGCCCTCGCTCGGGACACCACGTACCTGCTGCCCAACGGGGCGACGCTGAAGGTGGGAGAGCAATGCGAGCTGTCGCTCACGGAAGAGCGCTGCCCCTGGCAGCTGAGTGTCGTGCCTGGCCCCGGGGCGCGGCCGCTCGAATTGAGCATCGAGGCGCCGGAAGCGAGCGGGCAGTCCCTCCAGCGAAAGCACCTCCAGCGGGAGCTGGCGCAGCGCGCCGATCAGCTCCGGCGGGAGGTCGTCGCGCTCACCCGAAAGCTCACGGACCCCGCGGCGTTCGTGCAGCCGCGCATTGCGGATTTTCTCTACGACACCGCCATCGCCTTCTCAGGGCGTGACTCGGGAGTTTTCGTGCCGATCGGGGCGCTGGCCCGCGTCTTCCACGTGCTGGAGTCGCTGGCGAGCTATCTCCTGTTCGGCATCGTCGTGTCGCGGGTAGCCTCCGCCACCGGGGAACGGCTGGGAGGCTCGATCCGCAACCCCCGCTGAAGGTGAGGCTCCGGCCGGCTTATGTTTGGCGGCACGGCTCACTCGAATCCGGACCCCGACTCCCATGACCTACTCGACGCTCCTCTTCGAGCTCCGCGACGGCGTCGCCTGCATCACCGTCAACCGGCCCGACAAACTCAACGCCTTGAGCCATACCGTCATCACCGAGCTGGCGACGGTGGCGGCTCGCATTGAGGAGGAGGAGGCGATCCGCGCGGCGATCATCACGGGATCCGGCCCCAAGGCCTTTGTCGCGGGAGCCGACATCGGCGAGCTGAGCGCCTGCAATGGCGCCGAGGCAGCGGCGCTCTCGCAGCTGGGCTCCGGCGTCTTCCGACGCCTGGAACGGTCCCCCAAGCCGATTCTGGCGGCCGTCAACGGTTTTGCGCTCGGGGGCGGCTGCGAGCTGGCGATGGCGTGTCACCTTCGGCTGGCTTCCGAAAACGCCCGGTTCGGCCAACCCGAGGTCAAGCTCGGGATTACGCCGGGGTACGGCGGCACGGTCCGGCTCGCGCGACTGGTCGGCCGGGGCCGGGCGCTGGAATTACTGCTCTCGGGCGGGATGATCGACGCCCAGGAAGCCTGGCGAATCGGGCTGGTCAACCGGGTGGTTGCCGCGGAGCAGCTCCTGGCGGAAGCGGAAAAGCTGTTGCGCGCCATCCTGGAGAACGGCCCGCTCGCGGTGGCGGGCTGCATCCGGATGGTGGAAGACCAGGAAACCCTGCCGGTGGATCAGGCGCTCAGCCTGGAAAGCGAGCGGTTCGGCGGGCTGGCTGGAACCGAGGATTTCCGGGAGGGAACCGCAGCGTTTCTCGGCAAGCGGAAAGCCGAGTTCCGGGGCCGGTAGGACACCCCCTCCGGCCGACCCGACTTCCCGCCCTTTTCGGGGTGGGATTCCAGAGGTAAACCCCTTAAATTTCACGCGATGCGGGCCGAACGGATTGTGGCTCGAGGCTTCCGAAATCTCGCGGATCTGGACCTCTCACTTCCGTCCGGCGGCGCCGTCTTTCTGGGGCCCAACGGCCACGGCAAGACCAACCTGCTCGAGCTGCTCTACTACCCGGTTCTTTTCCGCTCGTTGCGGGGTGCGCGCGATGGAGAGCTCGTCCGGCACGGCGAGGCGGGCTTCGAGTTGACGCTGACCCTGGCGGGCGGACGCCGGCCCAAAGAGCTCGCCGCGGGGTTTCGCACGGCGGGAAAGCAAAAGCGGCTCACGCTGGACGGCGCGGCCCCTGCACGGATGAGCGAGGCCATCGGCCAGTGGCTCGCGGTCGCCTTCCTGCCCACGGACTTGCGGCTGGTGCAGGGTCCGGCGGCGGGCCGCCGGCAATACCTCGACCGGGTACTGGCTCTGGCGGACCGCGGCTACCTCCACGCGCTGACCCGTTACCGGGGGGCACTGGCCCAGCGGAACGCGGCGCTGCGGCTGCGACGGCCGGACCTGGCGGCCGCGTTCGACGCCCCGCTCGCGGTCAGCGGGGCCCAGCTGGTGCAGCGCCGCATCGACTGGGTCGGGAGCTGTGCAACCCGCTTTGCTCGCGAGTGCGAGAGCCTCGGTGAGCTCGATTCCATGGCCATGCGCTACCGGGGAGATGAAGCACTCTCTGAGCCCGGGCCGTGGCCTGCGGCGCTGGCTCGTGCCGCACCCCGGGACGAGGCGCTGGGGATGACCACCGTGGGGCCCCACCGGCACGACCTCGAGCTGCGGCTGGGCGGCCGCATGCTGCGCGTGTTTGGGTCGACGGGGCAACAGCGCATGGCGGCGGTGGCGCTCAAGCTGTGCGAGCGCGATACCCTGGCGGCCGCTTGCGGCGCGGAGCCGGCCCTGCTGCTGGATGACGTGTTCGCCGAGCTGGACCGTGGGCGCCAGGAGCGCCTGGCGGCCCGACTGGCCGGAGGAGCCCAAACCTTCATCACCTCGCCGCGCGAGGAAGAGCTTCCCGACGCATTCCACCTGGAGCCGATGGCCGTGGCCGAGGGTCGGGTGAGCGAGATGCCGGGGCGGCTGGTCGCGTGAGGGGCAAACCGCCCACCCGGCTGGGCGAAGCGCTGGGCGCCTGGCTCGCCCGGTCGGGATTGGGGCGACGGCTGGACCTGTCCCAGGCGGTCGATGGCTGGGCCGAGATCGTCGGACCGCAGATCGCCGCGGTCACCCGCGCCGAGGCGGTCAACGCCGACGGAACGCTGTGGGTCCGGGTCGCCACCAGCGCCTGGGCCAACGAGCTGAGTCTCATGGCCCCGCGGATCCTGGCCAAGCTGAACCAGGATCGGCGCGGGCAGATCAAGGAAATTCGCTGGCTCACGGGGCTTCCCGCTCCGGAGCAGCGCGAGGAGAGGTAACCGACGATGGCCATGCCGGCGCTCGAGAAGAACGGCAAGGATTACGGCGCGGACTCGATCCAGGTCCTCAAGGGGCTCGAGGCCGTCCGCAAGCGCCCCGCGATGTACATCGGATCGGTCTCGGAAAACGGGTTGCACCACCTGGTCTACGAGGTGGTGGACAACTCGATCGACGAGGCCCTCGCGGGGTACTGCGACACCATCAGCGTCACCATCCACGAGAACAATGCGATCACGGTGGTCGACAACGGGCGGGGGATTCCGGTCGACATCCACAAGACCGAGAAGATCCCCGGCGTCGAGCTGGCCCTCACGGTGCTGCATGCCGGCGGCAAGTTCGATAAGGACACCTACAAGGTCTCGGGCGGGCTCCACGGCGTCGGGGTATCGGTGGTCAACGCGCTCTCCGAGAAGCTGGACGTGTACGTGGACCGCGACGGCAAGCGGCATCACATGGGCTTCATCCGGGGCCAGACCGTCAAGAAGCTCGAGGTGGTGGGCAAGGCCAAAGCCACCGGGACCACCGTCACCTTCAAGGCCGATCCGGAGATCTTCACCACGCTGGAATACCATTACCAGACGCTGGCCGACCGGCTGCGCCAGCTCTCCTTCCTCAACCGCGGCGTGACCATCACGCTCAAGGACGAGCGCAAGACCCCCGCGCAGGAAGAGAAGTTCTTCGCCAAAGGCGGCCTGATCGAGTTCGTGCAGTGGCTCAACCGCAACAAGAAGTCGCTGCACCCCAAGCCGGTCGCCTTCACCACCACCAAGGATGAGGTCGAGGTCGACGTCGCGCTGCAGTACGAAGAGGGCTACAACGAGAACACCTTCACCTTCGTGAACAACATCAACACCCACGAAGGCGGCACCCATCTTACCGGCTTCAAGTCGGCCCTCACCCGGACCATCAACGAGATCGCCAAGAAAGGGAACTACCTCAAGAAAGAGGACTTTTCCCTCACCGGCGAGGACATCCGCGAGGGGCTCACCTGCGTGCTCCACGTCAAGGTGAAGGAGCCGCAATTCGAGGGGCAGACCAAGACCAAGCTGGGGAACTCCGAGGTCGAAGGCATCGTCAAACAGGTGATCAACGAGCACCTGGGCAGCTTCCTGGAGGAGCATCCGAGCGTGGCGCGGGCCGTCATCGAGAAGGCGGTGAGCGCGGCCCGGGCCCGGGAAGCCGCGCGCAAGGCGCGCGACCTGGTGCGCAAGAAGTCCGGCCTGGAAAACGGCGTGCTGCCCGGCAAGCTGGCCGACTGCTCGCTGGACGATCCGGCCCTGTGCGAGATCTACCTGGTCGAAGGCGACTCGGCGGGCGGCAGCGCCAAGATGGGCCGCAACCGCTCCTTCCAGGCCATCCTGCCGCTGCGCGGCAAGATTCTCAACGTCGAGCGGGCGCGGATCGACAAGATCCTCTCCAACGAGGAGATCCGCGCGATGGTCACGGCCATCGGCACCGGCGTGAAAGAGGATTTCAAGCTGGAGGACTCACGCTACCACAAGATCATCCTGATGACCGACGCCGACGTGGACGGCGCCCACATCCGGACCCTGCTGCTGACCTTCTTCTTCCGCCAGATGCCCGAGCTGATCGAGGCAGGCTACATCTACATCGCCCAGCCGCCGCTGTACCGCGTGGCGAAAGGCAAGGAAGAATACTACGCCTACACCGAGGTGGAGCGCGACGAATACGCCACCCGGATCGGCGGTGGCGACAAGACCAAGGCGAACATCCAGCGCTACAAGGGACTGGGCGAGATGAATCCGGACCAGCTCTGGAAGACCACGATGGACCCCGAGAAGCGCACGGTGCTGCGGGTTACGCTGGAGGATGCCGTCGAGGCGTCCAAACTGTTCGAGGAACTGATGGGCGACGAGGTGGAGCCGCGCCGGCTGTTCATCGAGCAGAACGCGCGGTATGTGTCGAATCTGGATGTGTGAGGGATTAGGCCATTAGGCCAGCAGGCAATAATTCCCTAGTCTAGCTCCACGCCTCCACCCCAGCGGCCGTAACCCGCTCAGAGATCAGCGGCCGCGGCGTCGCCAGCTTCCCCAGGACGATGGCCTCCTCGAGCGCCTCGCGCGCCTTGGCCGCGTCGGCGGCCGACCTGGCGTGAATCACCGCCAGCACATCCCCGCGCCGGACCCGGTCTCCCGGCTTGGCGGGAATCAGCAGACCCACGCTGGGATCGATGACATCATCGGTGCGCGAGCGGCCGCCCCCCAGCGCGATGATGGCGTGGCCGATCTTGCGGGGCGGAATCTCCACGATCACGCCCTCGCGCGAGGCTTTGTAGTCGACGATCACCGGGGCGCGGGGCAGGCGCGCGTAGTCGTCCACCACGTGGGGGTCGCCGCCCTGGGCGGCAATCATCTTCGAGAAAAGCTGGAGCGCTGCGCCGGACTTTACCGTCTCCTCCAGCCGGGCCCGGGCCGCGGGCCGCTCCTGCTCGACGCCGGCCACCAGCAGCATCTCGACGGCCAGCGCATAGGTCACCTCCATCAGATCAGCGGGCCCCTCGCCCTTGAGTCCGTCCAGCGACTCGATCACCTCGAGGGCGTTGCCGCAGGCCTGCCCCAGCGGCCGGTCCATCGCGGTCAGCAGGGCCACGCTGCGGCAGCCGTGGGCCTCGCCGATGCCGATCATCGTCCGGGCCAATACCAGCGATTGGGCCGGGTCGGTGATGAATGCGCCGCTCCCCGTCTTGATGTCGAGGACCAGCCCGGTGAGCCCCTCGGCCAGCTTCTTCGACATGATGCTGGCGGAGATGAGCGGAATGGATTCCACGGTGCCGGTGACGTCCCGCAGCGCATACAGCTTGCGGTCCGCCGGACAGATTTCCGGGGTTTGCCCCAGCATGACCAGTCCGAGCTGCTTCACCTGCTCGACGGCCTGGTCGAGGGAGAGCCGAACATTGAAGCCGGGAATCGCCTCGAGCTTGTCGAGCGTTCCGCCGGTGTGACCCAGGCCCCGGCCCGAGATCATCGGCACCGCCACGCCGCAGCAGGCAACCATCGGGGCCAGCAGCAGCGAGGTCTTGTCCCCCACCCCTCCGATGGAGTGCTTGTCCACCCGCGGCGTTTTCCAGCGGCCGAAGTCAAGGGATGCTCCCGACTCCAGCATGGACTCGGTGAGCGCCGCCAGCTCGGAAGGCTCCAGGCCCCGCCATACCACCGCCATGGCGAGGGCACTCATCTGGTAGTCGGGCACCTCGCCGGCTACGTAGGCTTCGATCAGCGCACGCCATTCCGCGGCTTCGAGGGCGAGCCCGTCGCGCTTGCGCTCGATTAGTCTTGGGATAGGGAGCAAGGGCTCAGAGGGTCGAGGTCAGAGGTCGGAGATCAGAGATCTGAGGTCAGGGATCAGGTGATAAAATACGTCATAGGCATCCTCTGCGCGGTGCAGGCCCCCCCCCGCGATTCCCTGCTGGCCGAGGGCGTCCGGCTGGCCGCGATGCAACCCGCGGCGGCGCTGCTGCGCTTCGAGCGGATCCTCAGCAGGGACTCGACCGACGTCGAAGCCAATTGGCGCGCTGCGATCGCGCGTAACGACCTCGCGGAGCAGCTCGAGGGCAAAGAGGCCCGGACGCGTCGCGATTCGCTGCTCCAAGCGGCGGAGCTGGAGGGCCGCCGCGCGGTCCGCCTCGATTCGAGCAGTGCCCGCGCGCTCTTTGCGCTCGGCCTGGTGCTCGGCAACACCGCGCTGACCCGCGGGCTCAAGCCCCGCATTCGCATGGCCGTGGAGATTCGCGAGCTCGCGCTGCGCTCGCTGGCGGCGGATTCGGCACTCGATGGCGCCCATCATCTGCTGGGGCGCTGGAACTACGAGGTGATGCGACTGTCGGGATTCGAGCGCTTCATCGCCCGGAGCATTCTGGGCGGCGGGGTGCTCGGCAAGGCAAGCTGGAACGAGGCGCAGCTCCAGCTGGAGCGCGCGGTGGCGCTCGACTCCACCCGGATCTACCACCGGCTCGACCTGGCGCGGATCTATCTGGCCCGCAAGAACGTTCCCGCGGCGCGCTCCCAGCTCCAGCGGATCGCGGCGCTGCCGATCCGGGTGGCGGCCGACACCACGCTGCGCCGCGAAGCCGCGCAGCTGCTGCAGTCCCTACCCGTTATTTCGCTGGACCGACTCCACCCGCCGCTTGATCTCGCGCTTGGCCCGCCGGCTCAGGTCTTCCCACTGGTCGCCCGCCAGCTCCCGGGCATGCTCCAGCTTACGCCGTAGCCGCCGGCGGGTCACATGGCCCGAGGCCGGCGCGAAGAGCAGCGCCGTGGCGGCCCCGACGAGGGCGCCGAGCGCAATGCCGATGACGAAGCCGCCCAGCCGTCGCCCATCGGCCGTCTCCTCACCCTCGACTTCCGCCTCGTCCGCCTCGTTCTCGTCTGCTGCGTCCTCATCGAGCTCGTCCTCCAGCTCGTCTTCGTCGGCGCGACCCATCACAAGCCTCCCAGGTGATTCGGCGTTCGTCCGGAACCTAACCTCGTTTGCTTCGCTTGACCGCTTCCGGCCACCGCCCCAAGTTCCAGCGCGGCTCCCCCGAATTTCCCAGAGGACGGCGATGACCCCCGCAAGCAGCGCAGCGCCCGACCAGATCCAGCGCCTGCAATCACGGGTGGAGGCGCTGGAGCGCGAGCGCAAGCAGCTGCTCGCCCTGCTCGACCTGCTGCGCGAGATCAGCGGCTCGCTGCACTACCTCGATATCGTGCAGACGGTGGCGCGGCGGCTGGGCAACACGTTCGGCCTGGATCGCTGCTCCGTGTTCCACGCCGA
>DATCWE010000189.1:0-8001 GCA_036566495.1 Gemmatimonadales bacterium
GTTGGCCCCGATGCCCAGCGCGAGCGAGAGCACCGCCACCGCGGTGAAGCCGGGACTCTTCCGGAGCGAACGGAACGCGTAGCGCGTGTCGGCCACCAGCGCCTCCAGCCAGGCCAGCCCGTCCACGTCGCGGGCGAGCTCCTTCTGCGCGGTGGAGTTGCCGAAGCGCCGGCGCGCCTCGTAGACCGCCTCCTCGGGGCTCAAGCCCGCCGCGACCAGGTCGTCCGCCCGCTCGGCCAGGTGGGAGGCGATCTCGCGATCGAGATCGCGCGACAGGGCACCCGGCCGCAGCACGTTCAGAAAGCGATGGTACCACGCCATGTCGGATCCTCCGGAAGCGTGCCGGTATCAGGCCAGGCGGAGCAGGCGGCCGACGCCGTCGGTCAGCCGCGACCAGCTTTCGAGCTCCAGCTCGAGCTGGCGGCGCCCCTTGGCGGTAAGGGCATAGATGCGCGCCGGGCGGTTGCGCTCCGTCATGCCCCACTTGCCCTTGAGCAGGCCCTCCTGGGCCATGCGGTGGAGCGCGGGGTAGAGCGACCCTTCCTCGACGCGCAGCAGTTCGTTGGAGCCGCGCTGGATGTGCTGGGTGATCGCATAGCCGTGCAGCGCGCCGCGCGCCGAGAGGGTCTGCAACACCAGCAGCGCCAGCGTGCCCTGCAGGATGTCGTTCTTCTTCTGGCGGTCCATGAAGACTCCCCTATCTATGCATAACTAGCTATGTAAGAGTAGCGCGGCGCGGCCGCGGCGTCAATGCGGCCACCGCAGCGTCGGCGGGATTAATCCCGGATTCCGGGCCGGGCGTAATACCGGGCCAGGCCCAGCCGCGTGATCGTCTGGAATTCCGCGAAGGCTTGCTGCGCGGGGGGCGATCTCGCCCCCGTGGCGAGGGAGCGCAACAGGTTGCCGGCCGCGGGCGCACCGCTCAGGGCCAGCCCGAGGAAGGCCGTGGAGCTCAGCCGAGCGTTGCGCGCGGCCGGCGTCGCGTGGAAGGGGCTGCTCCAGCGCAACGCCCGGGCGTTCCAGGCTTCCGGATTCGCGCTGGCCAGCAGGTAGTCCAGCGCGGCGCGACTCCGGGTGTGATTGGCCACATACCCCAGCGCGATCAGCACGGTGGACTTGGCGCGATACTCGTCCGGGGTCAGGGTGCCGCTCCCCTGGTGGGCGAATGCGATCAGGCGTGCGACGACGGACTGGTCACCGATGATCCCGAGCACCGCAACGATGTTCGTCCAGTGCGGGGCATTGGCCGGATCGGCCAGCATGCGCAGCAGGACGGGCACGGCGGAGCTGGGGTACCGACGGGCCTCGCCGTAGGACACGCCGTGGTAATGCACCTGCCGCACGAAATCCTTCAGCGACAGCGCCTGGGCGGCGAGACGCGAGCCGGTGAGCGCGCTTGCGACCAATCCCCCAACAAGAATGGCCGCGAGGAGGGGCCGGGGGAGCCTCACGCGGGGCCTTTCCGATAGACGGAACACTCGTTCAAGGTGACCTTATAGCGCGACGCAAGCGGGTCATAATGCGCGTACATGACATACTCGGCAACGGGGTTGTGATTGAGGCCCGCAGTGTGTCCGTACTCGTGCGCCCAGAGCTCACGATCCCGGGTCGGGCTGCTCATCTCACGCACCACGAAGGAGAAGCCGGGAATGGGAGAGCAGCCGATGATTCCGGCTGCGATCCCGTCACACCAGTTGATCTGATTCACCATCTTGATGCTGCCGGGCACCGCGAGGACTGCGTCGAAATCGCTCTGATTGTCGATGATGCCATCTCCCGTCGCGAAGCTCGCGGGCTCGCCAAACTGAGCCAGCCGCACATCGCACGCCACGTCGCCCACGCCGTTGGCACCTCGCAGCAATCCTTGCGCTTGCGCCAAGCGGGTATCGGCATCGGCCCGCGAAATGGCAGGGGTATTCGCGTGGTAGCGAACCCAGAACCTGGTGGAGATCACATCGAGGAGCCAGCCGGAGTCGGCCAGCCGGGTGTGTATCGGCTCGCTGGTTTCCTGCCAGACGTTGACCCGGACATCCCAGCGGCCCGCAGGTCTCCAGGGCGGGAGGTCCCACGACACCGTTCGGGCCTGTCCCGCCGACAAGGTGACGGCCCGGAGGGGCAAGTCCACCACCGTGGACTCATCGGGCTTCCGGAGGGATGCCGTGACCCCGAAGCTCCACCGCGCGGTTCCGGTGTTGCTGACCACGTAGGACAGCTTCGTATCGGCTTGACCGAGCCAGGTCTCCGCGGGGTAGGCCAGCCCGCTGATGGCAACCGTGATGCTGGAGCCGTCGGGGGGCGTCGATTCCGTGGCCGACCCGCAGGCCGCCGCGAGCAGAAACAGGCCTGCCGGCCGTCTGGTCATGGGAACAGCGGCGGCGCCATCCGTTTCTTGGTGGCCTGTTCGAACGCGTAGGCCAGCTCGATCAGCCTGGGCTCGGAGCACGCCGTGCCGGTGAAGCTCACGTTGTAGGGAGCCGGCTTGGGCTCGAAGCCCGCGGGGAATGCGTTCGCGCCGGTACCCGGGGTGATCGGCACGAAGCCGAACGGCACCGTCACCGTGGGATAACCCGGCCGCGCCCCGATGTTGGCGCTGTTGGCGGAGGGAAAGAGCAGCGCGTCGATCCGGTGGTTCTTGAGCGCCGCGTCGATGCCGTTGGTCGCCGAGAGCAGGATGTCCTTGCGCCGGTCGGACTCGTAGCGCGCCCGGTCGGCCTGCAGATCCATCTCGTCCGAAACGTCGAGGTTGGCCTGCCCATACTTGATGGCGCCGGCGCGCTGGTGGGCAATGTTCCAGGCCCGGAGCTCCGCGAGCGTCTTCACGGGCGCCTTGTCGCCCAGCGACTTGAGCCAGAGGTTGAAGTCCCGCTTCATCCCATACTTGAAGGCGATCGAGCAGTCGGCATCGCGTCCCTTGGCCGCATCGAGCCCGCCGCAGACGTTCCAGTTGAGGAAGTTGTTGGCGGGCACGCTGTCGACCACGCTGGGAATATCGGCCGGGTCCACGATCACCGCGCCCTTCGCCTTGAGTACCGCGATCGCGCTATCCATGACTTTGCGCTGGGCGTCGTTCAGGCCGCCGCGCGGGTTACCGCTCGTGCTCCCGATCGGGCTGCGGTCGTAGAAGAAGGCCCGCGGGATGCCGATCCGGGCGCCGCTCAGCCCGTTGGCATTGAGGAACTTGGTGTAGTCGCGCGCCGGGGGCGGCGGGCACTTCTTGGTGGCGGCATCGTTCGCGTCGGGCTCGGCGCTCTCCAGGGCGCCCAGCATGATGGCGGCGTCGGTCACGCTGCGCGCCATCGGACCGGGGGTGTCCTGGTCGGCGCTGATCGGGATGACCCCGTAGCGGCTCACCCGCCCGACCGTGGGCTTGATCGCGGCGAGCATGTTCTGGTTGGCCGGGCTCAGGATCGAGCCCGACGTCTCGGTCCCCACGTTCCCCGCCCAGAAGCTCACGTTGGTTCCGACGCCGGAGCTGGACCCGCCGGTGGTGAGCACCGGCCGGCCGTCGAAGCTGTTGTCGCGCGGATCGCGCCGCGGATCCCAGGGATTCATGCCGTAGCCCGTGAGACCGGTGTAGTTGCCCGGCATCCCGCTCGCGATCCAGTTGGCCAGCTCGGTGAGCTGGGTCTTGGCCAGAATGATCGCGCCCGCCGCCTTGAGGTTCCTGGTCAGGGTCGCGTCGTAAGGCACCCACAGGTCGGCAAAGGCCAGCGCCCCGCCCGTGGTCGGCATCTCGACATCGTGGATGTTGTCCTTCAGGGCGACGGGGATCCCGTGCAGCGGTCCGAGGATGACGCCGCGGGCCCGCAGGCGGTCGAGCGAGTCGGCGATCGCGAGTGCGTTCGGGTTGACGGTGATGATGGCGTTGAGCCGGTCTTCATAGGTCGCGATCCGCAGCAGGTACTGCTGCACGATCGCCCGGGAAGTCGTGCGGCCTTGTTCCATCGCGGCGCGCAGCTCGGCGATCCCGGTTTCGACCACCGTGACGGGCGCGGCCGCCGCGGCCCGGCTAGCTCTCGGTTGCCGAGGGGTTTGGGCGGAAAGGGGACTGGTGGCAGTGCCGAACGCCAAAGCGGTGAGCACGCCGAGGAGGCTGGATCGAGACATGGGGCACCGGATCAGCGGGAAGCCAGATAATACCCGATTTGATGGCGGGGTGAGCGAGCCACCCTCCTTTCCCCCACTTTCTCTTAAGTTTGCTGAGAAAACCGACTCCATGACCCTAAAAGACCTGCAGCGCGCCAACTACACCCTGCTCGCGACCGGCATCTGCTGGATTGCGGCTCCGCTCGCGGCCATTCAGAAACCCTCGACCGGTCCCACCAGCGCGGAGACGACTTTCCAGCGCACCGAGCGGGCGCCACGCGACGGTAAGCTTAGCGACGGCCTCCACCCCTGTCGCGTTCCGGCCCTGGACGCGCTAGCGACTCTCTGCGCCACCATACCGGTCCGCGAAAACCGCGCGATCCCGAACGGTCGCAAGCTCGCTCTCCGGGTCGTGGTCATCCCGCCGGACAGCGGCGCCGAGCTTCGCGACCCGATCGTGCCGGTGCCCGGCGGGCCCGGCGGCGGCGTCATCAACGCCGGCAACGCCTGGGCAGGCATCTTGAAAGCGGCCCGGGGCCATCGCGCGCTGGTGCTGCTGGATCCGCGCGGTGCGGCACAGTCCGGCGCGCTGGACTGCGATTTCAGCGACGGGCCGGCCCATCCGGGCAGCTACGTGTCCGACTTCGCCCCGCCGGCCAAGGTGCGCGAGTGCGCCGCCACGCTCTCCCGCGTTGCGGACCTCACCCAATACACCACCGAAACGATCGCGGCGGATCTCGCCGAGGTGCTGACCGCGCTCGGCTACCAGAAGGTGAACCTGTACGGCGTGTCGGGCGGGACCCGCCAGGCCTTCGTGTTTGCACAGCGGTACCCGTCTCGGGTGCGCACCCTCACCCTTGGCGGGGTCGTCGCGCCCGGGTTCCGCTTGCCGTTGCCCTATGCCCGCGACTTCGAGCGGTCGCTGGACCTGCTCTACGGCGACTGTGCCAAGAACCCTGCCTGTCACGCGGCCTATCCCGATCCCCGCGGCGAGCTGACGCGGGTACTGGCGCGCCTCGAGCGGACGCCGGCGCGGGTCCCGGTGCAGGTGCCCGGCGGCCGGTCCGACACAGCGCGGGTTACCCGGAGCATCTTCGCGGAGCGGATCCGCAGCATGCTCTACTCACCGAGCCTGGCCGCCACGGTGCCCTATGTAGTGCATCGGGCCGCCGCGGGAGATTATCTGCCCTTCGTCGCGCCGCTGGTGCCCGGGCTGGGCGCACCGACCGGAGGCGACGGCGTCGCGATGGGGCACTACCTATCCGTGACCTGCGCGGAGGACGTCGATCGCATCCCGGAGAGCGAACGCGCCGCGGCGGCACAGGGCACGCTGCTCGGCGACTACCGGGTGCAACAGCAGGTGGACGCGTGCAAGCTGTGGCCGCACGCCAAACTGCCGGAGGCGCATTTCAACTATCGGACGCTCAACGTCCCTGCCCTCCTCATTTCAGGCGACGCGGATCCGGTGACACCGCCCCGTTGGGCCGAGTCCATCAAGCGCTATCTGCCCTCGGCGCGGCATGTGGTGTTTCCGACCGGCTGGCACGTGCCGGTGGGAACCTCGTGCGCCGCCAGGCTGGCGACCCAGTTCATACTCGCCGGCGATGCGCGCGGGCTGGACGTTTCCTGCGCCGCGACGCTCACCCGAGGTCCCTTCAAGCTTCCCTGATCGGATAGCAGCGGCCTCCTGCGACGGCCTTCCCCTGCGGGGCATCCCCTCTTCAATTCCGACCCGTGACATCGCCGGCGATCGAGGGGGAGGGTATGGCGGGCCAGTTCCACCATCTGCGCGCCCGATACTATGATGCGGATCCCGCCAGCGCGCGGGCCCTGCGAGGATATCACCTGACCGAGCGGGAAACCGCCGGCCTCCTGGCGACCGAGACGTACCACCCTCCGCGGTTCACCATCCCGAGCCACTCGCACGACCTGCCGTCGTTCTACCTGGTGCTCGAAGGTGCCCTGACCGAATTCTCCCGCTCGTCCGAGCGCGCCCTCGGCGCATACAGCGTCGTGTTCACCCCCGCCGGTCACATTCATCGCAACACCTTCCACGATCGCGGCGGGCGCTGCTTGCTGGTCGAGCTGACCCCGGCCTGGACCGACCGCCTGACCACCGCGGGTATGTCGTTTCAGGGACCGCTCGTCGCCGGTGCGAGCGAGCTGGCGCTGCTGGGTATCAAGCTCCGCCGGGAGCTCCACGACGCGGATCCTGTCGCCATCCTCGCCGCGGAGGGACTCGCCCTCGAGATCCTGGCCGGCTTTGCCCGCGACGCGCAGCAGCTTCCCAGCGGCGATTGCCCCGACTGGCTGCTCCGCGCGCGCGATCTCCTGCATGACCGGTTCGCCGAGTCGCTCGGCCTGGCCGAGATTGCCGCCGCCGTGGGCGTCCACCCCGTGCACCTTGCCCGGGTGTTTCGCAAGCGCTTTCGGTGTACTCCCGGCGAGTACCAGCGCCGGCTCCGGGTGGAGCACGCGAGCCGGGAGCTTGCCACGACGCGCCGCTCGCTGGCTGCGATCGCCCATTCCGCCGGCTTTGCGGACCAGGCGCACTTCTCCCGTGTCTTCCGCGACCGCACCGGCTGGACGCCGGCCAGGTTCAGGGCCGCCTGCTCGATCGGCTAATCCGGATCAATTCTGGTTGTCCCGGTTCAATACCGACCTGCCTCAGCGTCGTATACTGCGGCCATGCTACCAGCTGCGGCCCTGACCTGGGCGACCCTGCTTTCCGCTGCCGCCATCCAGTCGCCCGTCCTGACCAGCGAGCAGTGGCGCGCGGACCTCCGCTGGCTGGAAGGGGAGCTTCCGAAGCGCCACAAGAACCTCTTCCACAGTCTCACCGAGCCGCAGTTCCACCGCATGGTGGCGCAACTCGACTCGGCCATCCCTTCCTTGCAGCCACATCAGATAGTGGTCCGCATCAAGCAGATCACCGCGGCGGTCGGCGACGGGCACACCGGCGTGCACCTGCCTCCCTGGTTCAAGGTGTATCCGTTCGCGCTGTCCTGGTTCGGCAAGGACCTGCGGATTCTCGCGGCCGCGCAGGAGTACCAGGAGGCGGTCGGCGCCCGGGTGCTCGGGATCGGCGGCTATTCGATTGACGAAGTGGAGGCCAGGGTCAGAACGACCTTTCCCAGCGCCCAGAACGAGAATGAGTGGTACGTCCTCAGCACGAGCCCCGCGCACATCGCGCGCCCGGAAGTACTTCAGGCACTGGGGATCGTGCCCGATCTGGGGCCCGCGCCCTTCAGGCTCGAGGACGACCAGGGTAAAGAGTTCACCGTCGCGATTGCTCCTATCGAGCCACCACCGATAGTCAACGGTGGATTTGCGTTCCGGGGGTTCGTTACCGCCGCGAGCCGCCCGCCGCTCTTCCGCCAGCGGCCCGGCGAGAGCTTCTGGTTCACCTGGCTCCCCGATTCGCAGACGGTGTACGTCAGCTTCCGGGGCTACGGCTCCCTGGGCGAGAACGCCCGCAAGCTGTTCGACGCGCTCGATCGGACGCCGCCGCAACGCCTCGTCATCGACCTGCGCCTGAACGGCGGTGGTGACTTCTACCAGGGCCGCAGGCATCTGGTCCAGCCGATCAAGCAGCGTCCCGCGCTCAACCAGAAAGGGCGGCTCTTCGTCCTGGTCGGTCGCCGGACCTACTCGGCCGCCATGGCCAACGCCATCGACTTCCGGAAGGAGACCAACGCCACCCTGGTCGGGGAGCCTATCGGGGAGCGGCCCAACAGCTATTCCGAGAACGACGAGATGACCCTGCCGAATTCCCGGCTGGTCATCTCCTATTCCACCCGCTATTACAAGTTTCTGGAGGAGGACCTGCCGGCCCTGCTGCCGGACGTGCGCATCGATCCAAGCTGGGCCGAGTTTCGGGCCGGGCGGGATCCGGTGCTCGAGTGGATTCTCCGC
>DATCWE010000346.1:0-9070 GCA_036566495.1 Gemmatimonadales bacterium
GGCCCTGCTCGTCTTCGTCCAGCAGCGCGCTCATCACCCGGCCATTGACCAGCTGGACGACCTGATTCCCCCGGGCGATGATGTGCAGCGTGTTCCAGTCGTTGGGCTTGAGCAGCGCCTTGAGCTCGGCGGCGTCGCCCAGCGAGCCGAGGGCCTGCTTGCCGCCCGCCGCGGTGCCGCGCATCCGCACCAAGGCGCCGCGCAGCGCCAGGAAGCCGCGCCCCCGCTCCTCGTAGATCTGGCCCGAGTACTGGTTGGCGCCGTCGAGATCGGCCTGATACCCCTTCATCACCCAGGGCCCCACGTCGCTCAGCACCACACTGCGGTACTGGACTCCGCTGTTGGCATTCGGGCTCAGCCGATATTCCAGCTTGAGCTCGAAATCCCGGGTGGTGCCGCCCCGCCAGATCAGGAAGCTGTTCCGGGTTACCCGGCGGTCCGGCGTGCTCTCCCCGATGATGCTGCCGGCTTCCGCCCGCCAGAACGTGGTGTCTCCCTCCCAATGACTCAGGGTCTTGCCGTCGAAGATGGGCACGAAGCCATCGGTGTCCTGCGCCGGCGGCTGCGGCGCGACCGCTCCGCGGGAGAGCAGATAGGCGACCAGGTCCTGAATCTCTTCCGGCTGCAAGCCGTTGAGCAGCCCGGGCGGCATCATCGAGACCCTGGCGTTCTGGATGGAGTCGATGTCCTCGCGCCGGATCCGGGTGAACTTGCCGGGCTCCAGCATGTCCTCGACGACGTGCACCGTCGGTCCGCTCAGATTCCCTACCCGGCCCCGGACCACGCTGCCGTCCTTCTTGTGGATGACGATCGCGGCGTACTGGTCGCTGATCACCTTGCTGGGCTCGATGATCGCTTCGAGCAGATCGTGCACGCCGAAGCGGCCGGCCACCCCGGTCAGGTCGGGCCCTACCGAGCCGCCTTCGTCCCGGAAGCGGTGACAGGCGGCGCAGGCCACTTCGCCGAACAGCCGGTGGCCGCGCTCGAGATCGCGCGGCCCGCTCAAGCCCCGCTCCACCAAGGGTACCAGCTCGGCCACGGTCCACGCCTTGACCAGCGGCCGGGCCGCCAGCGCGGTCTGGGGCGAGCGCGTTTCCGGACGCAGGTCGAGCACGGGCTTGAGGGCGAGCTTCTCGTCCTCGCTCAGGTTGCCGACCGCCTCGCGCTTGATCGTGGCCAGCGCGCGCGCGAAGGTGTTGCCGCCCCGGTAACCCGCGGCCGTGGTCACGAACCAGCGGAAGTACTCCTCCCGCAACGGCTGGGTCCAGCCGGCCCGGAGCGCCCGCAGCGCGAGCGCGTACTCGATCTGCTCCTCCTGGGTGATGGCTTTGCGGAACAGTGCCATCCCCTGCTCCGCCGCGGCGGGAGACTGGAGGTAGACCAGCAGATTGACCAGCTGGATGTTGAGGTCGCGGGTCGCGGCCGGCAGCAGCGGCTCGAAGCGGCCCAGCAGGCGCTGGCGGGTTACTTCACCGGGCGCACCCATCCGGGTGAAGGCCAGCCCATAGGCCCGCAGCAGGTCCAACTGATCGCCCGTGCCGAGCCCCGGCCAGGCGATGCGGTCCAGCGCGGCGAGCAGGCGGCTCTGCAGCGCCGTGTCGGGCGCCGCGGTCGTCGAGTCACGATGCAAGACGTCTTTGCCGCTGGTCCGGGCCAGCGCCGCGAGCGCGGCGATCGCGCGGCGCGGCTCGGGCTCGCTCCGGGCCTGCTCCCGCCAGCTCGAGGGGTTCTGCCACTCCAGAGCGGTGCGGGCCGCGAAGCGGATGGCCCGGTCCGTATCGGCCAGGTACGGCCACACGGTCGTGACCGCCTGCGGGTCGACGTGGCCATGGAACTGCTCCAAGCGGAGACGCAAGGCGCGGTTGGCGCTCAGGCTGGTATCCGGCCGGCTCGGAGCAGTGGACTGCTTCCCCACATACGTCAGGCGGTAGAGCGCCGACTGGCTCTCTCGGCCGCCCACCGCGAAATACAGCGCCCCGTCTTTCGGATTGATCACCAGATCGGTCACCGCCAGGGGCTGCCCGCTGAGAAACTCCTCGATCTCGGCGCGATAGCTGGCGCCCGACGGCGTGAGGTGGATGGCGCGGATCTTTCCGAAGCTCCAGTCGGCGACGAAGAGGGTCTCCTGATACCTCGCGGGAAACCGGGCGCCGTATCCGAAGGTGACTCCGGTGGGAGATCCGGGCCCGATGTTCACCACGGGACCGAAGCTGTCGAGGAAATACTCCGGCCACTTGCCCGAGCCGTTGCGGAAGCCGAACTCGGCGCCGCTGATGACGTGGTTGATCCGGGTGGGCCGGTACCAGGGGTCGCCGATGTCCCACTCCATGTCGGCGTCGTAGGTGAACAGGTCTCCCAGCCGGTTGAAGGCCGCGTCGAATTCGTTGCGGAATCCGGCCGCGATCAGCTCCCACTCCTTGCCCTCGGGATCGGTGCGGGCGATCCAGCCTTGCGGCGCCAGCGAATTGTCCATGAAGCCGGTGGGAATGCGCGGGACCAGGTTGTCTTCGCTCCAGAGCAAGGGCACCCGCGAGGAGCCGACCGGCGTGAGCGTGCTCTGGTTTCCCACCGTCACGTAGAGCGATTTGCCGTCGGGTGACAGCACGATGGAATGGCCGCCGTGTTCTCCGCCGATGTCGAGGGGGCGGAGCAGCTCCAGCTTATCGAAGCGATCGTCGCCGTCCGTGTCGCGCAGCCGGTACAACCCGTGGGGGCGGGTTCCCTCGTTGACCATCACGTACAGGCTGCCGAACGCGTAGAGCAGGCCGTGCGCGCCGCCGATATCGAGGTCGATCGGCTCGGGGCGGATGGCCCCCCGCCGCCCCGGCGGCGGCAGCGTCACGCGATAGAGCTTCCCGTTCTGGTCGCCGACGATCAGCCGGCCTTGGGGATCCACGCACATGGAGATCCAGGAGCCTTCGGTCGCTCCAGGGACCGTGTAGAGCAGCTCCAGCTTGAAGTCCTTGGGAACGTTCAGCGTCTGGCCGGCCTGGCGATCGGCGCCGAACAACGCCAGCCCCGCCAGGGCGAGGCCGGCAACTGCGGGTGTGGTGGACTTCATGGGAGCGCCAGTCGGGTCTGAATATCTGTCATGGGGGCGACGCGAAAGATGCCTCTGCCGCGGAGCGCCGTCTAGATCCGGGCTACCAGTTCAGCTCTTGACGCGCGCCCGATCTAATACTAGTTTGCTCTAGGCCTAGAGTAACATTGGGTAGCGCGCAACCTGGAGGTTCCCTCCCCCTGTGAAAAACCGTGAGCAACGAGACCTCTTCCCGGGCGCGTTGGAGATGATGATTCTCCGCACCTTGAAGCGGCAGCCCCTCCACGGTTACGCCCTCGCCCAGCACATCAAACGAAGCTCCGACGAATTGCTCCAGATCGAGGAAGGCTCGCTCTATCCCGCGCTGCAGCGCCTGCTCAAGGAAGAGCTGCTCAAGGCCGAGTGGGGCGTTTCGTCCACCAATCGCCGGGTGCGGATCTACAAGCTGACCGCGAAGGGAGCCAAGCATCTGAAGCATGAAGTGTCCCGTTTCGAACAGATGCTCGAAGGGATTACCCGCGTCCTGGCGCCCGGAGAAGCATGATGTGGCTCGACCGACTGCTGTCACGGCGCCGTCTCTATCGTGATCTCTCCGAAGAGATTCGGGAGCACCTCGAGGAGAAAATCGACGCGCTGGTTGCCAACGGCATGTCCAGAACCGACGCCGAGGCAGCGGCCCGGCGCGAGTTCGGGAACGTCACCTTGACCGAGGAAGACAGCCGCGCCGTGTGGCGCTGGTCGGCGCTGGAAGACTTGTGGATGGATGTCCGCTTTGGCGTCCGCATGTTCCGCAAGAGCCCGGGGTTCACGGCCGTGACGGTGGTGACACTGGCGCTGGGTATCGCAGCCAATGCGACGATTTTCAGCATGGCCAACGGCTGGATGTTGCGGCCTCCCAGGATCAAGGCTCCTGACCGAGTGGTCGCGATCCTGACGACCGATCCGGCCAAGGGGCGCTACGGATGGGACCAGAATCCCGTTGCTGCCCCCGACTTTGTGGCTTGGCGCGAGCAGAGCCAGTCCTTCGACGGCATGGCAGCCAGCGAGTTGAATTCCTTTGCGCTGACCGGAGAGGGCGAGCCGGAACGGCTCGTCGGGATGCGGGTGTCCGCTGACTATTTCCAGCTGCTGGGTGTCGAGGCCGCGCTGGGAAGGACCTTCCGTCCCGGTGAGGACGAGGCGGGTCATCCTCAAGTCGTCATCCTCAGCCACGGGCTGTGGCAACGCCGCTTCGCGGCCGACCCTGAAGTGATCGGGAAGATCCTGCGCCTCGACGGGGAGAGCTACACGGTGGCGGGGATCATGCCCGACAGGTTCCGCGTGGGCTATTACGGCCCGCAGTTGTGGACGCCGCTGACGCTTCCCCCCGAGCGCCTGCTTCCTTCCCGCCGCACGGACCGCAGCTTGAGCGTGCTGGCGCGCTTGAAGCCAGGCGTGAGCCTCGCAACGGCAAAGGCGGAGATGGCGACGCTCGCCCAGCGCGCCGGGGAGGTTTCCCCGAGTACGACCCCGGAGTGGGGTGCCACGGCGATGGTGCTCCAGAAGTACCTGGCCGATGAGTTCACCGTCGCCACCAGAATCCAGATGAGCGCCGTGCTGCTCGTCCTGCTGATCGCCTGCGCCAATATTGCCGGCCTGCAGTTGACCCGCGGAGCCGCGCGCCAAACCGAAATCGCGGTGCGCACCGGTCTCGGGGCCGGTCGCTTCCGGCTGATCCGGCAGTTGATGGTCGAAAACCTCCTCCTCGCGCTGGTCGGGGGCGCGCTGGGCCTGCTGTTCGCCTGGGGTGGAGTGCGCGCGTTCCGTAACGCGCTCAACTGGGGCGACTATGTCAGGGAAATGGCGCTCGAGATTTCCATCGATCGTAACGTCCTGGCCTACACGCTCGGCATTTCGGTTCTTGCCGCACTTCTTTTTGGCTTGGCCCCGGCTTTTCACCAAACGGCCGCCAATCTCCACCTGACCCTGAAAGAGGGAGGCCGCAGCAGCTCACAGGGCAGGGCCCGGCACCGCGCGCAGGGCGCCTTGGTGTCCGCGCAAGTCGCCCTGGCCGTAGCGCTCCTGACCGGTGCGGGACTGATGACGTGGGGTTTTCTGCACAAGATCTACGCCGGGTTCGGAATCGATCCGAAGCAGGTTCTGACGGCAAGCATCCACCTTTCGAAGGCCCAGTACGAAGCTCCTTCAAGGCAAGCTGCCTTCTTCCAGGAAGCCATCGACCGGCTCGAAGCCCTTCCCGGCGTCACCTCGGCGGGCGGCAGCACCACCCTGGCGCTGGACGGCGCCGCGCGCATCGTCACGTTCAGTATCAAAGGCCAGGCCGCGTTACCGCGGCCGGAACGAGCCAAAGCGGATTGGTTTTCCATTACCCCCCGCTTGCTCGAGACGCTTGGGGTTCCGCTGCTGCGTGGCCGCAGCTTTGCCGCTCAGGACAATCCCCAGGCGCCGCCGGTAGCCATCGTCAACCAGGCGTTTGTGCGGCGTTATTTCCCCAACGAAGAGCCGCTCGGCCAGCACGTTCGGTTCGATACCGAAGACTCCGACCGTCCGGACTGGAGCGAAATCATTGGAGTGGTGGGCAACATCAAGGAGTTATCGGAGGAGTGGGAAGAGCGGCCCCAGGTGTACGAAGCCTACCTGCAGAGACCCTCCGCGGCGATGACCCTCGCTGTCCGGGCGACCTCGGACCCCGCGGACCTTGCTCCCCTTTTGCGCCGGACCATCTGGAGCGTTGACAAGAACCAACCGATCACTTGGGTCCAGACCATGGAACAGGTGATTGCCGACAACCAGGCCGCGGGCGTCCTGGTGGTCACCCTGCTGGGCTCCTTCGCGGGTTTGGCGCTGGCGATGGCAGCGGTAGGCGTCTTCGGCGTGATGGCCTACACCGTGGCGCAGCGAACCCATGAGATCGGAATTCGCATGGCGCTGGGGGCCCAGAGAAACAACGTGCTGAGAATGGTCGCGAGAAAAGGGATTGTCCTGGGAGCCTGGGGCGTGGGAATCGGCCTGGCGCTGGCTGCCCCGTTGGTGTTGCTACCGACTGGTATGGCGCCAGGGATGCCCCTCGTTCAACGTGCGAGCGTTGTCCTTATCGCGGCCGGCGTGCTTTGGCTCGTGGCGCTTTGGGCCAGCTACACGCCCGCGCGCCGCGCCACCAGGATCGACCCCACGGTGGCACTGCGGTGCCAATGAAATCTTGCAGCATCTCGTGGAAACGGATCTCATCATTCGAACAGGGAAGAGGCAAGGATTGTGAAAGCCAGGCTGTTCTCTCTCGGCGCAACCGTGCTCGGGGCTCCGCTCTTGGTAAATGCCGTATACCCTCCGACTGACGGGTTCTGCTCGAATGCCTCAGTCACGGCCAAGACAGTGATCAACCTCATCCTGCTGGCCTTCGGGCTGGGGCCGATCTGCTGATCCACCCTCCATCGGGGCGCGGCCTCCTGGAAAAACCTCAGAGGACCGGCACGGGCACCAGGCTGAGCGTTGTGGTTCCGTCGCCGAGCTGGCCGGAAGGGTTCGCGCCCCAGCAGTACCCCGCTCCGCTCGTGGTGACGCCGCAGCTATGGAAGCGCCCCGCGCTGATCGTGCTGAAGCTGAGCCCGCCCGCGACAGCGGCCGGTATGGAGCTGCCGGTCGTGGTACCGGTACCCAGATTGCCGGAGGAGTTGTCGCCCCAGCAGTAGCCTACCCCGCCGGTCGTCACGCCGCAGGTGTGCCGGTTTCCCGCGCTCAAGCTGGCGAAAGTGAGATTGCCGGCGACCTGCACCGGCACGCTGCTGGATGCCCCGGCACGGCCCAGCTGGCCGAAAGAATTGCTGCCCCAGCAATAGGCCACGCCGGCGGCGGTCAGTCCGCAGGAATGAAAGCCTCCGGCGCTTACCAGAGCAAAATTGTTCAAACCCGCCACCACGACCGGGCTGCTACGCAGCGACGTCGTCCCGTCGCCGAGCTCGCCGTCAAAGTTGGTTCCCCAGCAATAGGCCACGCCCGCCGGGGTTCGGCCGCAGCTGAAAAGGCGCCCTGGGCTGATGCTCGCGAAGCTCAACCCACCGGCCACCGCGACGGGGGCGTTGCTCGGGTTCTGTCCCTGCGTCCCGTTGCCGAGCTCGCCGGAACCGTTGAAGCCCCAACAGTAACCCACGCCGCCGGTGGTCACGCCGCAGCTGTGGGCATACCCGGCGACCACCGCGGCAAAGCTGAGCCCGCCTGCGACGGCCGCCGGGCTGGAGCTGAGGTTGCTGCTGCCGTTGCCGAGCGAGTTGTCGCCCCAGCAGTAGGCGGTGCCGCCGGCCGTGACGCCGCAGGCGTGGGTGCGGCCGGCACTCAGCGTGGCAAAGCTGAATCCGCCGGAGACCGGCACCGGGGTGCTGGTCGAGATCTGGGCGCCGGTGCCGAGCTGGCCGTTTGCCCCTTCGCCCCAGCAGAAGGCCGCCCCGCCGCTCGCAATGCCGCAGGAGTGGAAGTACCCCGCGGTGATCGAAGTAAAGACCAGCCGATCCCTGACGCTGAAGGCATTGCTGGTAACGCCGCTGAGGTTCGCCGCCGCCGCGGTGAGCGTGTAGCCCACGCCCCCGTGGTCGATGCTCAGATCGGAGAAGGTCGCGACGCCGTGCACCGCCGCCACGGTCGTGGTGCCCGCAAGGGTCCCGCCCCCGGCGTTGCTGCCGATCGCGACGGTGATGTCGTTGGTCGCGCTGGTGAGGGTGTTGCCGGCGGCGTCCTGTACCGCCACCGCCACGGCGGGGGTGATCGGCGCGCCCGCGGCGGACAGCGCCGGCTGCACCGTGAAGACGAGCTTGCTGGCCGGGCCGGCCAGCACGGCAAAGGGATTGCTGAGTACCGTGGTGAGACTGGGCGACGCGGCGGAGAGCGTGTAGCCGATACCGCCTCGGTCGATGCTGAGGTTGGAAAAGGTCGCGATCCCGTTCACCGCCGCCATTGTGGTAGTGCCCGCCAGCGTCCCGCCCCCGGCGTTGGTGCCGAACGTGAGGGTGATGTTGTTGCTCGCTGTCGTGACGATGTTCCCGCCCGCGTCCAGCACCGCCACCGTCACGGCCGGGGCGATCGTCGCGCCCGCGGTCGTCGGCACCGGCTGCACGGTGAATGCGAGGTTCCTTGCCGGACCGACCGCGACGGCAAAGCTACTGCTGGTTGCGGCAGTGATGTTGGGCGCGGTCGCGGAGAGCGTGTAGGCGCTGCCCGCCTTGTTGATGCGCAGATTGGTGAAGCTCGCGACGCCGTTGCTGGCCGCCAGGGTCGTGGTGCCCAACAGGGTGGCACCGTCGGCGGTGCCGGCGATGGCGAGCGTGATATGGGTGGCCACGCTGGTGATCGTGTTACCGGCCGCGTCCTGCACCGCCACGGTCACTGCCGGGATAATGGTCGAGCCGGCGGTGGTCGGCACGGGCTGGACCGTGAATGCGAGCTTGACCGCGGCACCGGGCCCGGTCGTGTCGCCGCCACAAGCGATGGCCAGAGTGACTGCCGCACTGGAGAGGAGAACCCGCGGGCGAGGACGCATACACTCTCGTTTGTTGCGCCTCGCAGATCATAGCTCCGATCGCGCAGCTTGGCCAGCACGATGGAGCCCCCGGCGCTAACGCGGTGTAGTAACCGTTGCCGCCGAATCAGCCCGCTGGAGCATTTGCGCGAAATCGTGGAGCTCGGTCGGGCTTAGGTCCGAGACGACCCAGTAGGCGTAGTCCGTCGTGGTCCAGTGCAGCAGGTGATAGCCCTGGCGGTCGCGGGTCCTCGGCCCAGCGCTCGGGCCGGGCGCTGCGGGCCACAGGATGACATTGATCCGGTGTTCGCGCCGGCCGTAGGTGAGAGCCGCGACCGACCGCCCAGCCACGTAATCGAGCCGGCCGCCGAGGAGGGGGTAGCCCTGTCCGGCAAAGTCGTGGACGGGGGGAGAGAAATCGAGCCTGCCGTTGAACCAGGGCTTCACCGTGTGCTGGTCGGAGGAGAGCACGTCGGTAAGGTGATCGGGCATCAGCGAGCGGATGTGGCTGGTGAGCACCTCGT
>DATCWE010000359.1:0-9596 GCA_036566495.1 Gemmatimonadales bacterium
GCTGGGAGCGCCGGGCATGGCCAGGCCCGCCACGTCGCCCTTTACGTCCGCCATGAACACCGGCACGCCGAGGCGCGAGAAGCCCTCGGCCAGCACGAGGAGCGATACCGTCTTGCCGGTGCCGGTGGCGCCAGCGACGAGGCCATGGCGGTTGCCGTATTGCGGCAGCAAAAAAACCTGCCGCTCGCCCTTCCCCACCAGAATCGGATCCAAGGGTCCTCCTGGGATCAAGCTCCCGGGTTGCGCTCGGGACCGAAGACCGTATCGAGCGGAAGCGGCGTCCCGGTCTCCAGCAGACTCTTGAGACTGGACAGCACGGCGGGCCAGCCCTGCCTCACCAGCTCCAGCAGCTTGGGCGTGGCCTCATTGCGGAACGTCAGCCTGACGAGGGGCCCGAACGCCTGGATGGCAAACGACACCCGGTTGGGTCGCTCGTCGGCATACGCATCGCTCCAGCAGATCTCCTCTATCTCGAACGACAGCATGCGCGGCCGCTCCGATCGGAGCACCCGCCCCTTGAACTCCATGCGGCCGTCGGGAAAGCGGCCGGTGATCGCGGAGCCGGCGTTCCAGTCGGTCTCCACTGTATGGCCGCGCCACCAGTGCTTGCGGAGCTCGTTCAAGGTCAGCGCGCCCCAGAGTTTTTCAGGAGTGGAGCTGATGTACACCGTATACTCGAAGGTACTCGATTCCACGGCCGGCGCCGGCTGCCCGGCGGACATCCTGGCCGTAGTGGTCCGTGTCGTCATGGGGCCTTCCTCTGGAATGGAGTGCGGGGAGCTTCCTCCAGTGAGACGACTTCGGAGGGCCGGGCGCACACCGAGCGGGAGCGTTATCATCAGCGGTATGGAACCCTGGACCGCCGTGGATGCGTACATCTCCGATTTGCTCATTGCCCACGATCCGGCCCTGAGCGCCGCCCTCGAGGCCAGCGCCGCCGCCGGCCTTCCGGCCATCAGCGTCTCGCCGCCACAGGGCAAGCTGCTCAAGCTGCTGGCCCAAGCCCAGCACGCCCGCCGCATTCTGGAGCTCGGGACGCTGGGAGCGTACAGCACCATCTGGCTGGCTCGCGCGCTTCCGCAGGACGGGCGTCTGATCACCCTCGAGGTGAATCCGCATCACGCCGAAATTGCACGGGCCAACCTGGCCCGCGCCGGGGTAGCGGAGCGGGTCGAAGTTTGGCTGGGCGATGCGCGCGACTCGCTGCGGAAGCTGGCGACGGAGGGAGTTCCACCGTTCGACTTCGTATTCATCGATGCCGACAAGCCCGGTTATCCCGAGTATCTCGGTCTGGTGCTGGCCCTGGTGCATCCCGGAAGCCTGATCGTTGCCGACAACGTGGTACGCGAAGGGGCGGTCGCGGACGCCGCCAGCCAGGATGAGAGCGTGCAGGGCGTGCGGCGCTTCAACGCGCTGCTGGCCGCCGAGCCCCGAGTGAGCGCGACGATCGTCCAGACGGTGGGGGCGAAAGGATACGACGGCTTTGCGGTGGCGCT
This sequence comes from Gemmatimonadales bacterium, assembly GCA_036566495.1. Lineage (GTDB taxonomy): Bacteria > Gemmatimonadota > Gemmatimonadetes > Gemmatimonadales > GWC2-71-9 > JABFSM01. The sequence continues at coordinate 1,497 of DATCWE010000359.1, forward strand.
GGTGCAGCCCTGAGCAGGAGCAGTTGCGCTCAGCGATCCCGCACCGTGAAGCTCGCGACGGCGCGCCGGTGGAACGCTTCCATCAGGGCCGGCCAGCGTTCGCGGGCCGCTCCCCCCTCGTTCAGCTCCGCCGCGGTCAATCCCTGATCGGCGAGATCCTCCATGTAGATGATCATCAGCTCGTTGCGGGGCGGCGAATCCAACAGCCACACCAGCCGTTCCAGCATGACTTCCGGGCCGACCGTCCAGCCCTTGGCTTTGAGGAGCGCGCGAGCCCGTGCTCCGTCGGACTCGGGCCGCGTCTCGGTCTCGGGGATCCGTGCGGCATTGACCCGGCGATGCCAGGTCTGTCCGGAGTGGGTCACCGTCTCGTCGCGGTAGTTGTACGTATTGGTGTTCGAGGCGTGATAACCCTCGTATTGGATCCACAAGAGCCGCTTCACCCGCGTGCCGTCCAGCTCGACGAAGAAATGCTGCTCGGCGTCGGCGACGCCGTACAGCTCGAAGCGCTGGGTACCAGCGTACACCATGCCGGGCGCGACTTCGAGAACGCCTTTGGGGAGTTCATTCGAGACGATCCGGTTGCCGTCCGCAACGCGCTGGGCAGCCAGCGGGAGGGGAAATGCGAGGAGCAGGACCAGGCGAGCTGCGCGCATACGCACACCGATGTTCGTGGAGGGAACTGGGCCTACGGCGGCGCAATCAGCGAGGTTTCAGCAGGCTGACCCTTGCACCCGGTCCTGCGGGAGAGCAGGTTCGGCAAGGCGAAGAGTCCAGCTCCAAAACTCCCGGGAGGAATGGCCATGACCGACGCGGGCTCATTCGATCTGGAGGCATTGGCGCGCGAGGTCCGCATCCACCTCTTCCGGGAGGCGGCGGAGACGGGGCGGGTACCGCAGCCGCCAGAGATCGCCGCGGAGCTGCACCGGCCGGAGGAAGCCGTGGTTGCCGCGGTGAAGCTGCTGGCGGCGGCCAAGGTGCTGATTCTCGCCCCCAACGATGGGACTATCTGGGCGGCGAATCCCTTCTGCGCCGTACCGTCGGGCTTCCGCGTCGTAGCGGACGCCAAGACCTACTGGGGCATCTGCATCTGGGACGCGCTGGGCATTCCGGCGGCCCTGGGGAAGGACGCGGTCATCTCCGCGCCCTGCGGAGACTGCGGCGAGCCCTTGCGGCTCGAGGTTCGGCAGGGCTCGCTGAGGCGCAGCGAAGGGGTCATCCACTTCGCCGTCCCGGCCCATCATTGGTGGGATAACATCGCCTTTACCTGAAGCACCATGCTCCTCTTCCGGTCGGAAGAGCATATCGAGCGGTGGAGCCGGGCCCGCGAGCTTCCCCGGGGAGCCACGCTCACTCCGGAGCAGGGATGGCGGCTTGCGCATGGCTGGTACCGCAACAAGACCCGGGCGGATTGGCGGCGCCACACGCTCGAAGAGACCGAGGCCCTGCTGGCCGAGGTGGGGTTAACCGGGCCGTTCTGGAACCTCAGAGACGGGTGAGACCATGGGATTCGATCTGGAGCATGCGAGCACAATCCTGCGGCGGTCGCCCGCCGTGCTCCGCGCCATGCTCGCCGGACTTCCCGACGCGTGGATTCGCGCGACGGAAGGCCCCGATACTTTCAGCGCCTTCGACAACGTCGGCCACCTCATCGATGGTGAGGAGACCGACTGGATCCCGAGGGCGCGGCTGATCCTTGCCCGGGGACCGTCCATCCAATTCGTGCCGTACGATCGCTTTCGCCATCTGAGCCGCAACGCCGATCGCTCGCTGGAGTCGCTGCTCGACGAGTTCGAGCAACTGCGCGCCGCGAACCTCGAGCTGTTGAGCTCGTGGCGGCTTACCCCCGCGGATCTGGGCCTACCGGGCGAGCACCCCACCCTGGGGCGAGTCACTCTGCGCGAGCTGCTGGCGGCCTGGGTGGTACACGACCTGGGACACCTGGCGCAGATCGCCCGGGTGCTGGCAAAGCGGTATCGCGGCGAGGTGGGTCCCTGGGTGCCGTTCCTGCCGGTGCTGACCGATCATCTGACCCCCCGATCCTAGCCGCGGCGACTTCGTCATCTCACCGCTCGCCGTCCGCGCCATGGAAGCACTCAGGGGGTAACTAAGCCGTGGGGGCTCGTGGTGCCGATTTTTCTCCAGCCTCGCCCGGCACGACCTGGTACAAACTGGCATGCGGCAGCTCAGCGATGAGCCGGAATCGCCCGGGCTGGGCGGTAGTGTGTCGCAACAAATCGTTCTGCAATCCCGCGTCGGTCCGATCGAGCAGGATGAATCGAATCCCGTTGCGGCTCAACCACTGCGCGAATGCTTCGGACCCGCCCGCGGAGGGCGGCGAGAGCTCGTGGCCGATTCGCTCAGTGATCAGGTCATAGATGTTCGTATGCACCGCGGCGTAGGCCTCTCCGGGCGCGGAGTGGTGCTTCAACCACAGGGCAAGGCGTTGACCGTCAACATTGGACCACTTGATCGGATAGCTGCCGAATGGCGATTGGTGCTCCTGCGGGACTCGCTTCACCAGGGCATGAAACCCGTGCCACAGATAGACCGACACGCAGCTGACCGCGGTGGCCGCCAGGAGCGGGGCGATCCTGCGTCCGAGCCTTCCGGTAATCCATCGCGCAGCTGCCCGAGCGCCCACGATGGTGTAGCAGAAGAGCAGCGGAAGGATCGGTACCAGATGCCGGGAAGGTTCGTAGTTACGTTTCAGTACGTGCACCATGACGACGGCCACGTACAGCAGGACGTAGAGTCCCGTAACAGTCACTCGCTGCCGCAGCACGATCAGCAGGCCAGCCAGGAAGGCCAGTGTGACGGCTGCCCGAAGCAGGGCATCGAGGGCTGTTATGCCGGTCGACAGCATACCGGTGAGGACCGCACCGATCGCCAGAGCTTTGCCGCGGTGTGCCAGGATTCGCTCCACTAAGCCGGCGGGAGAGGTGTAGCCGGATCCCGACGCCCAAGGGTCGTTGAGGAGCTCCATCTTGAAATTGCCGCTCATGCCCGGTGCGCTGGCGCGCACCTCCCAGAGTACCGTGGCGAGCAGGCCGAGCCCGGCCAGCGCGAGGACTAGCGGAGAGCCGCCGCGCCGGCTCAAGAGGGCCTTGCCTTCGAGCAACAGGACAGCGAGCACGAGGGTGACACCGATCGTGCGAGTCAGGGGGATGGCGACCAGCAGCCCCCCACCCGCCAGCTCGCGCAGCCTGCTGCGACCTTCCTCCTCGGAACGCTCCAGCAGCACGAGCGCGAGCAGAGACGCGAACATGTACACCGGCTCGGACAGGAGGCCCGTGCTCTCGGAGAAGAGGTCCCTGGACGCGAGAGACAGGACGAGGATGAGCAGGCAGGTCCCGCGGGTGGTGGTGCGGCGGAGCAGCAGGTAGGCGAACCACAGCGACAGGATGAAGAGCAGGGTGGTCGTGGCGTTGAGCGCGGAATAGCCGTCCGGGAAGACGAGGAGGACGGCAGCGAAGACCAGCGACGTCACGGGCGGGTGAAAGCGGAGTTTCTCGAAGAAGCTCCCGTCGGCCAGTCCCCGAGCCGCCCCGACGTACCGGACGCTGTCGGGGGAAATGTTCCAGTAGGGACCGATGGCGGCCAGGTAGAGGCCCGCGAACAGCAGTACGCCGAGAGCCAGCCAGGCCTCCGGACGTGCGAGCATGCGTGGAGCCAGCGACCGCCTCAGCGCGTGAAAGCTCGGCATGGCCAAAGCTAAGCTCCTCCTCAGCGGGTGGAGCGGACCCCTCATGACCGGCGAATCGCGAGGCGGGCTATGGAGCAGGCCGGATTGACCCGACCACGCCTGACCACCGCGATCCTGCTCGCGGGCATCGCCGGTTTTGCCGGGCTCTACCTTGCGTCCATCGGCCCGTACTGGAACATCTCTCCCGACAGCGCCAGCTACGTAGGATGGGGTCGCTCGCTTGCTGCCGGAGCCGGCTGGGGCTCGCCGCCGATCAACCCGCCCCTGACCGCTTTCGTATTCGCGGCCGTGTTACGCGTCTTTCCGACCGGATACCTCGCACTCAACGCGCTTACTCCGCTGCTGATCTTCCTTTCGCTGGGCTTCGCGTACCGGTTGCTGGAGCGCCGTGGCGGCCGCAACGTGGCGTTGCTGGCAGTCCTGCTCTCGCTGGCGGCCACCCCGCTCTACCGTTCGAGCACGCAGCTCCTGTCCGAGCCCGCATACCTGGTCCTCTCGATGGCTGCCCTCTGCCTACTCGACGGTTTCCCGCTCCGCAGCAACGGGGCCGACCCGGGCACGGAGGAAGCGGGCCCGCGGCCGCTCCACGCGTGGCTCGGCGGCATCCTCCTGGTTGCCACCGCATTGACGCGCACCATCGGCATCGCGCTGGCGCTCGCCGTGCTCCTCGTGCAAGCAATCGGCTGGCTGCGCAGACGGCAAAGGCCCAGGCTCGTGCTCACGGCATTCGCTCTGGCTTCCCTCGCCAGTGTCGTGCTGTGGCAGGCATACAGCGGAACCTCCTATGCGGGCGGCTGGTTCCGCATGTTCGTCCTCCAGGATCCCTGGACGCCGGGCGCCGGTTCGTTGTCCGCGACAGGTCTGCTCGACCGGGTCCGAGACAACATCGGGCTGCTCCCGAGGCCGGGCGGGATGCTCCTCAACGGCTGGGCGACAGACCATCACACTCTGGACTTGCTGCTGCAGACGGCGGGAACGCTCGCCATCGTCTGGGGCCTCCTGCTCAGCGTGCGCCGACGGGCCGGCGTCACGGAGCTCTATCTGGGTCTCTACGCGGTGGTGGTCACGGCGCACATGCTGGTTGGAGGCGACGGGGAATACCGCTTCCTCGTGCCCGTTGCGCCGCTGCTTTTCTACTACGCCCTCGTGGCGGCCCGACACGCAGGCCAGTCCCTGGCAACGGCGCGCCGCCCCGTGCCGACCCTGTTGTCGACCGGTCTTGGAGCGCTCTTCCTGTTCGGCTACCTCCGCATCGGCTGGGATCGAGCGACCCGGGGTGTCGCGGAAGCACACTATTCCCCGTTCGCTGACTACCCGATCAAACGGCCGGAAAACTTCGATGCTGAGCGCCTCGCGCTCTGGCTGAAACAGCATTCCAAGCCGGACGACCGTTACGCCGCGGCCCAACGCGACATGTTCGACGTGCTCAGCGAACGCCGGGGGGAGGACATCCTGCTCTCGCACACGCAGCCGCACGAAGCCTTGGTCGCGCGACTCCTGCGGGGCGGCGTCCGCTACCTGCTCGTGGATCACAGCGGTCCGGCGCTGGGCGATTCACTCCTGGCCGTGGTCCGCGCCTATCCGGAACGCTTCCGGCTGATCTGGAAGCTGCCGGCGGCCAGCTTGTACGAGGTCAAGCCGTAGCGGGACCATGGCGCGGATCCGGGCGCTACGGTGGCGCACCGGGTCGCTCGGGCTTCGGGCTTGGCGCCCACAACATGTCGACCGGTCGCAAGGGATGGGCGATATTGCCACCGGGTGCGTTGAGGTAGATGTAATGCTGCCAGGGAGTCGGCGGCACCGGCTGGAATCCCGATTTGATGAAGGCCCACAGAAAATCCTGCAGCGGAGTCGCCTCCCAATGCACCGCGCCCGCGCCGCCCGGGCTGCGGACCGCGAGCAGCGTGGCGAACTCGGCGGTGAAATCGAGCGGTCGAAAGCTCCTGACGGCCGCTTCCGTCGCGGCGGGCGGATTGCAGACGATGTTCGGCTCGCAGCGATGCGTCGCCCGGGAACCGTGGTCCCCATGAATGATGATGACCGCCTGGTTGCGGCCGAAGACCTCCTCGACCTGGTCGAGGATTTGTCCCACGGCGCGATGCAGGCAGCGCACCTGCGCCCGGTAACGCGCCTCCCGGCTGTTGCGCAACGAATCCGGGGTCGGCTTCAGCGTGCCGGGCGCCCGCAAACGCTCGAGATAGGTGACGCATTCGTCGTCGAGCTCGTAGGGAGCGTGTGGCAACAGGACGTGAGCGAAGAAGAACTCAGCGCGATCCTGCCGACTCAGGAAATCGTGGCTCGCAGCGCGCAGCAGCTCGAGTCCCCGAGCGGCAAAGATGTGCCGTGATGCGACTTCCTGACCTCGCGGGTGCAGCCACCGCAGCGAGGAGGAATGCATGATGTGAAACTCGAGCACCAGCCGCGCCTTTTGCGTCCAGGGGATCCGCAGGTAGCTGATGTTTGACACCGAGGTCGGCGGCACTCGGGTACAGGTGGCGATCTCGACGCCGCTGGTCTGGCAGAAATCGAGATTGGCAGACTGATATACGTTCAAGCGGTATCCCTCGCCGGCGAGCCGGGCAAAGTACGGATTGCGCGCGAGCGGCGCCGGTACTCCTCCCCGCTCAGGCGTGAGCAACGCGGATTCGTCGACCTCACCGAGTGACAGGACCGAGACGATCGACTTGCGGGTGACGTTGAAGCGCGAGTACGCGCCCGGGTATACGTCGAAGCCGCGCCGGACGTAGAAGTCGGTCAGGAAGTTCGCCGTCAGCGTATCGCCAATCCCGCGAAACCCGCCGATGCCGAGGTGCTCGTCCAGGATGAGGTGAACAATGGGCCGGACCGCCCTCGGAGCGGCGATCCTGCCGGCCTGCCGCGTTGTTACCTCGTCCGGGCTTCGGAGGGGTAGTGCGGCGAGGTAGAACCCGCCGAGCACCAGACCCGTGATGGAGGCCCGCCAACGCCCGAGCAGCAGGGCGAACAACAGGCAGAGCGCTGCGACACCCCCGAACACAATAGGCCGGCGGAAGTCGAATTGGAGATCGAGAAACAGCAGGAGCAACCCGGCGAAGACCACACCGCTCAGGGCGCGACCGAGGCGGAAGCCGAGCCCGGCGATGGTGGCTCCGCTTACCGCCAAGCCGGTCAGCAGGACCAGCGCCTCGGGGCTGGTGAGCGGGTACCGGGCGTAGTACAGCTGGCGGGCGAGCGGACCGGCGACCAGAAGCGCGCCGGCCAGGGCGTACTGCCAGGACCGATCCCTGTCAGCCATGGAAGAGCGCCACATAGCTGCGAATGTTTCGCTCGATGTCGAACCGCTCCGCGATCCGCTTCCGGGCGGCGGTTCCGAGCCGGGCTCGGAGCTCGGCATCGGTCAGCAGCCGCGCCAGCGCATCGGCCAGGGCGACGGGATCGCGGGGCGGTACCAGCACTCCGCTGGTGCCGTCCTCCACGATCTCGGGAATCGCCGCGATGGGTGTCGAGACGACCGCGAGTTGCATGGCCATCGCCTCGATCAGGGCATTCGGTGTCACATCCGAGCCGCCATCGGCCGCGACGACGCACGGCAGGACAAAGATGTGCGCGGCCTGATACGCCTCGAGCACCCGTGAAAACGGCAGCTCGCCGAGGAAGCAGACCTGCCCGCCGAGCCCCAGCCGGCGGTGCAGCTTGCCGAGCTCGACGTAGCTGTTGGTGTCCTCGGGCTCCCGCGGCCCGCCGATGATGTCGCAGTGGAATGCCAGCCCCCGGTCCCGCAGCAGCGCGCAGGCCTGGAGCAGGTCGTCGAAGCCCTTCTGCTCCACCAGGCGTCCGACCGCGAGCAGGCGAGGCGGGCCCGGGGTCTCGCCGCCCCGCACCGGCGGCTGGAATTGGGTCAGGTCAATGCCGTTGTAGATCGTGTGAAGGCGCGAGTCCGCGCCGCTCCCAAGCACCGGCTGCAGGTGGGCGGCGTTGAAGGCGCTGTTGGTCACCACGAAGTGCGCGTTGCGGAGCTTTTCGGCGAGCGCGAACGTGGCGGTGCTCCGGTGGATCTCGTGAGCCCGAGCCTGGACGCTGTACGGAAGGCCGAGCAGACGAGAAGCGAGCAGGGCGAGAAACGCGTGCTGATCGGCCCAGGGGGCATGCACGTGGGTCACCTCCCGCTCCCGGAGCATCCCGGCCAGATAGATCGCTTTGCCCAGCATCCGCGCGTCACGACGCAGCGTCTTCTCGCGGCTGGCGCGATGAAAGACGCTGTAGAGGAAAAGGTTCAGCAGGCGCAACGGATGCGAGCGCAGGAAGTCACGGGTCAGCCGCCTGCCCCGCTTGGGATCCATCGGATTCAGATAGCGCACCTCGCCGGTCGGCGCAGCGGGATGGTCCTCCACGGCCCCCTCGCCCGCCTCATCTGC
>DATCWE010000089.1:0-5891 GCA_036566495.1 Gemmatimonadales bacterium
CCGGATGCCGCTCGATCGCGCGTTTTCCCTTGCCGGGGTCGGAACGGTCGTGACCGGAACGCCGTGGTCGGGCAGCCTGCACGTGGGTGACAGCGTTAGCGTGCTTCCATCAGGGCTTTCCGGACGGGTCCGCTCGCTGGAGGCCTACGGCGCGGCGGTCAGTGTGGCCCGGCCGGGCGAGCGCACGGCGGTGGGAATCGGCGGGATCGAGCGCGCCGCCCTCCATCGAGGTGAGATGCTGGTGGATCGCAGCCTGCCCTGGCGCGCTACGACTGCCCTCGACACCCTGCTCGAGGTGCTCTCCGGGAGCCCTCCTCTGCGGCGGCAACTCCGGGTCCGCGTACACCTGGGAACCGCCGAGGTCCTGGCTCGCGTCTATCCTCGCGAAGAGGTGAGCCCGGGCAAGCCCGGGATGGCCCGCCTGGCTCTCGAGGCTCCGGTCGTTGCGCGGGGCGGAGACCGCTTCGTCCTGCGGAGCTACTCCCCCGTCGCGACGATCGGAGGCGGACGGGTGCTGGATCCTCTTCCGCCTCGGCGGGCGACCTGGCCGCCCGGCTTGGCCTCGCCCGAGCCGGGAATCAGGGCGGAGGCGCTGGTGCTCCGCCGCCCGGCCGGCATTCCAGCCGAGGAGCTGCCGGTCATCCTGGGACAACCGGCCTCCGCGGCTCCTGTCGGGGTATCGCTCGTGGGCGGCCGGTACATCGACTCGGCAGCCACAGCCGCCCTGGAGCTCGAGGCGACGGCCATGGTGCAGGCGTTCCATCGCAAGCATCCGATCGAGCCAGGGCTCTCGCTGGAGACCCTGCGCCGCGGACTGGCGGGACCTCCGACGGTGGTCAATGCCGTTCTGGAGGCCATGCTCAAGACCGGCCAACTGAACCTCGCTGAGGGGCTGGTTGCGGCGCCGGGCTTTCGGGCGCACCTGGCGGGCGGCGAGGAGCTGCTGACACGAATCCTGGCAACCATAGAAGCGGCCGGGCTGGAGCCTCCCACGGTAGCCGAGCTGGAGCACCAGGTCGGTCACTCGGGACTGCTTCCCCTGCTGCGCCACGCGGCACAGCAACGCCGAGTCGTTGCCGTCGAGAGCGATCGTTACTTTTCAACACAGTCCCTCGATCATTTTGTTGGTGCTTTGAAGCAACAGGCTGTAGGACAGGAGATTACGCCAGCTGACCTCAGAGAGCGCCTAGGCCTCAGCCGGAAGTACCTGATCCCCCTTTTGGAGTGGGCTGATCGCGCTGGGGTTACCCGCCGTGTCGGCAATTCACGCGTGCTCGTCCAGGCCTGATCGGCAGGCTCCTCAGCCATTTCGGCGTATATTCGGGGCGCGGTGGTTGCGAGAGGTGGAGCCGTCCTTGTTGGCTTTTTGCTGACCCAGAGAGGCCCCGTGATCAGACCAGAGCGCCTTACCATCAAAGCCCAGGAAGCCTTCCGGGATGCTGCCGCGCTTGCCACCGAGCGGGGTAATCCCGTCATCAATGACGCCCACCTGTTTGCCGTCTTGCTGGCCCAGGACGAGGGGGTGGTGCAGCCCCTGTTGCAGAAGGCCGGGCTGAACATCGCCGCCCTGCGGGAGGCCACCGACCGCGAAATCGCCAAGTTCCCGACCCAGGAAGGGGGGGTAGCCTCCCAGAGCTACAGCCGGGAGCTGAACAAGGTCTTCGACCGTGCCGAGCAGGAGGCCAAGACCCTGGGCGACGCTTACGTCTCCACCGAGCACCTGCTGATCGGCCTGGTGGAAGAGAAGGGCACCACGGCGCGGGCCCTGCTCAGCTCCTTCGACCTGTCCGCCAACGACCTCCGGGAGGCGCTCACCGCCGTGCGCGGCTCCCACCGGGTTACCGACCAGGCGCCGGAGGAGAAGTACCAGGCCCTGGAGCGGTTTACCCGCAACCTGACCGCCCAGGCCCGTATCGGGAAGCTCGATCCGGTGATTGGGCGCGACGAAGAGGTGCGCCGGGTCATGCAGGTCCTCTCGCGCCGTACCAAGAACAACCCCGTGCTGATCGGGGAGCCGGGGGTGGGCAAGACCGCGATCGTCGAGGGGCTGGCCCAGCGCATCGTCAACGGCGACGTCCCCGAGAGCCTGCGCGACAAGGAGATCGTCGGGCTCGACATCGGCCTGCTGCTGGCCGGGGCCAAGTACCGCGGCGAATTCGAAGAGCGGCTGAAGGCGGTCATGAAGGAGCTCACCGCCGCCGAGGGCCGCTACATCGTCTTCATCGACGAGCTGCACACCATCGTGGGGGCGGGGGCGGCCGAGGGCGCGGTCGACGCCAGCAACATGCTGAAACCCGCGCTGTCCCGGGGCGAGCTGCACGTGGTGGGCGCCACCACGCTCGATGAGTATCGCAAGCACATCGAGAAGGACGCGGCGCTGGAGCGGCGCTTCCAGCCGGTGCTGGTCGGGGCCCCCAGCGTGGTGGACACCGTCGCGATTCTGCGCGGGCTCAAGGAGCGCTACGAGGTCCACCACGGGGTCCGGATCACCGACAACGCGCTGGTGGCGGCGGCGCAGCTTTCCGATCGTTACATCGGCGATCGCTTCCTCCCGGACAAGGCCATCGACCTGGTCGACGAAGCGGCGAGCCGGCTTCGCATCGAGATCGACTCGCTGCCCCAGGAAATCGACGAGGTCGAGCGGCGCATCCTCCAGCTGGAAATCCAGCGTCAGGCGCTGCTCAACGAAAAAGACAAGGCCGGGAAGGAGCGCCGCGCGGCGGTCGAGCAGGAGATCGCCGGTCTCAAGGAGAAATCCGGCGCCATGAAGGCCCAGTGGCAGGCGGAAAAGGCCGCCATCCATTCGCTCCAGGCCAAGAAGGCGGAAGTCGAGCAGCTCAAGCAGGAGGTCGAGCAGGCGTCGCGGCGGGGCGATCTGCAGCGCGCGGCGGAGCTGCGCTACGGCAGGATCCCCCAGCTCGAGAAGGCGATTGCCGACGAGGAAGTGCGGCTGGCCGACATCCAGAAGCAGGCCAAGTACCTCAAGGAAGAGGTCGATGCGGAGGACATCGCGGAGATCGTGGCCAAGTGGACCGGCATCCCCGTCTCCAAGATGCTCGAGTCCGACCGCGAGCGACTCACCCGCCTGGAGGCCGAGCTGAGCCGCCGCGTGGTGGGCCAGCGCGAGGCGGTTACCGCGGTGGCCAACGCGGTGCGCCGCAGCCGGGCGGGGCTGCAGGATCCCCACCGACCCACGGGCTCCTTCATTTTCCTGGGCCCTACGGGGGTCGGCAAAACGGAGACGGCGCGGGCCCTGGCCGAGTTTCTCTTCGATGACGAGCGCGCGATGGTGCGGCTCGACATGTCCGAGTACATGGAAAAGCACTCCGTCTCCAGAATGATCGGCGCGCCGCCGGGGTACGTCGGGTACGAGGAAGGCGGCCAGCTCACCGAGGCGGTACGCCGGCGGCCCTACAGCGTGGTGCTCTTCGATGAGATCGAGAAGGCGCACCCCGATGTATTCAACGTGTTGCTCCAGATTCTCGACGACGGCCGCTTGACCGATAGCCAGGGGCGCGTGGTCGATTTCCGCAATACCGTGCTCATCATGACGTCCAACATCGGCAGCCACCTGATCGTCGACTCGATGACGACCGGACAGGCGGGGGGCGCGGCCGATTGGGGCCTGGTGGAGGAGCGGGTGAGGGCGGAGCTGCGCAACCACTTCCGCCCTGAGTTTCTCAATAGGGTGGATGACGTCGTCGTGTTCCGGCCGCTCTCGCGCGAGGATCTCGACCAGATCGTCGAGCTCCAGATTGCCCGGCTCGACCAGCTGCTCGCCGAGCGCCACCTGGTGCTCCGGCTCACGCCCGCGGCGCGCCAGCTCCTGGCCGACCGGGGCTACGACCCGGTTTATGGTGCGCGACCGCTCAAGCGGGTGATCCAGCGCATGGTGCAGAATCCGGTCGCGCTGGCGCTGTTGGAAGGCAATTTCGGGCCCGGCGATACCATCGTGGCGGATCAGGAAGGCGACCATCTGAAATTTGCCCGCGACGGGGCAACGGCCGGCGCGGCTCGCGGTGCGTGAGCCGCCGGTCTCCGAGCGGGACCGGGCCGGAATGCGCACCGCTCTGGCCCTGGCCAGGGCGGCGGCGGCGGCGGGGGAAGTACCGGTCGGAGCGGTGATCTTTGCGGGAGAGCTCCTGCTGGGTCAGGCTCACAACGAGTGCGTCGGCCGGCGCGACCCGACGGCCCACGCCGAGCTGCTCGCCGTGCAGCGCGCGCTGGCACAAAGCGGCAGGGACCGGCTGCCGGATGCGACGCTCTACCTCACCCTGGAGCCCTGCGCCCAGTGCGCCGGCGCAATCGTTCTCGCCAAGGTGGGTCGGGTGGTTTACGGCGCCGCCGACCCCAAGGCCGGGATGGCAGGATCGGTGGGCGATCTGCTGCGCCATCCAGCCCTGAATCACAGCCCCGAAGTCATCGGAGGTGTGCTCGGCGAGGAAGCCGGGGAATTGCTGAAGCGGTTCTTTGCCGAGCGACGGCGCGAGAGCTAGCGATGGGACCTGCGGGGCTCGCCCAGCACCAGATGAAAGGCTGCTCCGGAAGTCTCCTGCACGCGAAGCAAGCGGAGCGGTGGAGTGGGCCGGCGATCGGGCGCGCTCGCCGGCACCATGCGGAGTCGCAGTCCGGTGTGCCCCTCGGCGTCCGGAATGGCTACGATCGGATGCCGGGGTGGTGGCGCGGTGCGCTTGGCGCGGTGTTCACGGGCTCCCATAGACAGCTTCGCTCTGCACCGAAGGATCAGGGTAGTGCTCCGGCACCGGATCGATCACCGGGGCATCCCTCAAAACGCTCAGCCCCAGGACCACCAGGAACACCACCACGAAGAGGACGAGCAGCAGCATCACGGTCATTCCGGGAGTCGCGCTGAAACCGCCTCGGCCGACGAAACCAGCCGCTCCGGCCAGGAGCAGCAGGCTCCAGCGCCGCCTGGCGCGCTCGCCCTCCTTCGGGACGACGCTCATGCCCGGTGGGTCTCCACTTCGCGATCGAGGTCTTTTTCAAATTCGCGCACTTCCCGTTCGAGCGCATCGCGTGCGACGCCATAGCGATTCTGCAACACCCCGATGAGCTGCTCGCGCTTCCCGGACACCACGTCCAGGTCGTCGTCGGTCAGCTTGCCCCAACGCTCCCTGACCTTCCCCTTGAACTCCACCCAGTTGCCCTCGATGCGGTCCCAGTTCATTTCACCCTCCCAGCGCGAGGACTCACGCGCGGCGAAAGACCCAGAAACACAAGAGGCGCGATCGCTGCTCCCAAAGGAGCTCGATCACGCCTCCATCTCGCGGGCCCGTTCGGCCCTCGCGATAAGGTGGCCGGAACCTGTCCGGCCGAATGTTCGGCAACGATAATGCTCCATTCCAAACCGCGCAAGAGGCCAAAAACGAAGCAAGCCGGGCTTTGTGCGCGAGCCCGCGGGACGCCGCGTCTCACCCGTAGCGGGGTCGCAAACCGCAGGTCCGCGAGGAGGCCGCCATGGCACCGCAAGAGCGCTTGATCGCCTCGTGAGCGCGGCCCCGGCAGCCGCGCGCCCGCGAGCGCTGGCGTTCATCGAGCCGCAGCTGGCCACCCTGGTGACCGAGCCCCCCGCCGGAGCCGACTGGATTCACGAGGTCAAGTTCGACGGGTATCGCATGGAATGCCTGCTGTCCGGCGGGTGGGCGCGGCTGCTCACCCGGCGCGGGCTCGACTGGACCGCCCGCTTTCCCCGCGTTGCCGAGCTCGCGGCCGATTTGCCGGCACGCGCCGCCATCCTCGACGGCGAAATCGTCGCGTTGCTTCCCGATGGGCGCTCCTCTTTTCAGGCGCTGCAGCAGGCGCTCGTGAATCCTGAGGCCAGCAACGTGGTGTATTACGCCTTCGACCTGTTGCGGGTCGAGCAACACGAT
>DATCWE010000067.1:0-10740 GCA_036566495.1 Gemmatimonadales bacterium
GGATCTGGCTGCCGACACAACCTTACATGGGGTCCTCGTGGCCGAGATGATGCCGATGGCAACCTTCATGCAGGACGAGCCGGTAGGACCCTATGTCGCAGCCGCGGCGGAGGCGCGCCAGAGCCCCGCCAAGCGATGGGAAGCGCGGCTCCGGCTCAGCGGGCCAAGCCACCTGGTGTTTCGCCGCCCGGAACTCCAGGTCAACCTGCTGCTCGGTTACCTGCTTCTGGGGGGCAACGTCCACCAGGTGCACTACCGGCTGCGCAAGGATCTCTTCCGTCCGATCGACTTTGGAAAGGAGGGTAAAGTCCCCAATCAACCCGCGGTACTCGATACCCTGACGTTCGTTCACATGCGCCGTTGGGGCGTCCCCCTGGTGGGCGCGCCATTGGATCAACGGATTGCACACATCGCGGCGGACGTGAAGCGAATCCAGCAGCGCGGCGGAGCAGTGGTCTTTCTGCTGTTTTCGGGCTGCGGGGGGCGCAGGGCCATGGAGGAAAGTCTCTATCCGCGGTCGCAATACTGGGATCGACTGGCCGAGATTCCCGGGGTCAAGATGATCGCTGCCGATGCCTACCCCGAGATCGGCGGACTGCCCTGCTACGACGGATCCCATATCGACACGCGCGACGCACCCGCGGTCACCCGGCGGATCGCTCACCTGGTCACGGACAAACCCTAAGTGCCCTCAGTCAGCCGGACCTTCAGCGTCCTCGCCCTGGGCGAGGCCGTGGCCCGGCTGGTGGCATTTGCTGCCACGATCCTGATCGCGCGGCGGCTCGGCGCGGCCGCCTTCGGCATTATCAGCGTGGCGGCCGCCGTCCGGCTTTACCTCGTCTGCATGGTGGAAGGCGGGATCGACTCCATCGGGATGCGCGAGGCGGCGGCACAGCGCAGCTTCGCGCGGCAGCTCGCGCCGGCGCTGGTGGTAGTACGAGTCGGCGTCGCAGCGCTCCTGGTCCTGTTGGTCGCGACCATCGGCTTTGTGCTGCTGCCGCAGCCCGACGGGGTGCTCATCGCGCTCTACAGCCTGACGCTGCTTCCGCTGGCGGCCAATCTTCGCTGGCTCCACCTGGGGCATGGCTCGTCGGTCGGGCCGGCGCTGACCCGGCTGGCCAGCGAGAGCCTCATGCTGGTCGTGGTGGTCGTCGCATTGCACGAGCCCGGCGACCTGGTGCGGGTGCCGCTGGCGCAGTTCCTGGGCGATGCCACCGGGGCCGTGTTGCTCGCGCTGCTGGTGGGCAAGGCGCTCGGTCCGTTGTCGATCGGTTCGGCATGGCGAACCGCTCGTCCCGTGCTCGCCGAGTCCTGGCCCCTCGTCCTGCACGCCCTGCTCGGTCTCGTCATGTTCAATGCCGACCTGCTCATGCTGCGCCTGTTCCGTGGCGCGACCGAAGTGGGTCAGTACGCCGCCGCGTACACGATCATCGGCTTCCTGGTGTACCTGGGGGTGGTCTACTATCAGAGTCTGCTTCCGGCGCTCAGCCGGGACCACCTCGATGCCGCAGCCCGCGCCAGGACCTACGCGCTGTCGCTCGAGCAGGTCCTGCTGGCCGGCGCGCCGGTCGCGGCCGGCGGGATCCTGGTCGCGGGCAGCCTGATTCCCTTCGTCTTTGGCGCGGGTTATGGGGCGGCGGCGCTGCCCTTCGCCCTTCTGGCGGCCTCGGTGCCGGCCTCGTGGCTGCGGAACGTGGCCCAAGCCGGCCAGGTTGCCCAGCGGCGTTCCGAGCTTCTGCTGCGAACCTCGCTCATCGCGGTCGGCGTCAACCTGGCGCTCAACCTCCTGCTCATCCCGCGCTTTGGACCAGTCGGTGCGGCCGCTGCGACGCTGGCGACCGAGGTGCTTCGCGCCTTCATCGCGCTGGGCTACAGCCGTGGCCTGGGCTATCCGCTGCCGGGGGTGCGGATGTCATGGCGACCCCTGCTCGGCGTCCTGGTCATGGCGGCTGGACTGCTGGGATTTCGGCAGCTACCGGTCTGGGTCGCCATCCCGGCGGGTGCAATCCTCTACGGGGCAGTCGCCTTGCCGGGCGGAGGCCATCGCGTGCTCCGCGGCCTCGCCGCACCCGATTCCCGCAGCGCGAGCTGACTTCATGGCGCGGGCTCCCCAACGCCGGGAGCCGACACACTGCGAATCCAGATCGCCCGGCCTCCATACTCGAAGAACGGCTCCGCGCGTCCGAAACTCTGCAAAGGCGTGGTGGCCGCGTTGCGGCGCAGCGCGCGCTTGATCCCGGCCGGCAGCACGCGCACCAGGAACGGACGTATCTGTGGCAGCGTGAAGCGCCAGCCGGGAATGTCCCGATACTCCGGACCTGCGGGAGCACAGAAGAGCACCTCGAGGCCCGCCCGTTGGAGCGACGCGTTGAAGGTGGCAAGCGAGAAGAACGTGAGGTGCGGCTCGTCGAACCTCGGCGCCCAGGCGTGATCCAGGTAGCGATTCAGCGAGTCGGCAGGGATGTTCGGTACCTCGACGAAGAGCAGCCCGTTCGGGCTCAGGCGGGAGCGTAACCGCTGCAGGACCTCGACCGGCTGGCGGAGGTGCTCCAGCACGTGAGACAGCAGGATGACGTCGAAGCGTTCGGCGCTTTCCGTCAGCCAGCTTTCGATCGGTTCGCGGATCACCCGGATTCCCAGCGTTTCGAGATGGGGAAAACAGCTCTCCGAAAGCTCGAGCGCGGTGCGGGCCGCGCGCGGAAAGCGTTCGCCGAACGCATGCAGCAAGTGGCCGAAACCCGCGCCGATGTCGAGCACCCGCGGAGCGTCGGAAAAGTTCCGGGATTTTAGGTGAGGATCGAGCAGTGCCGCGATGGACTGGCCGCGGTGATAGTAGAACAGGTTGTCTTTCGGGAAGTCGCGAATCGTCGCGGCTTCCGCACCGTGACGCCCACCGGTGCGATAGGTCGTCGCATAGTAGTCGGCGAGCTCCTCCGCACCCGGCAGCGGCTTGGCCTGCACGAGGCCGCAATCCCGGCAGCGAAACAGCCAGGACGCTCCGAACAGGAGGCGCCCGCGGGAAGAGTCCAGCCGATAGGGCCGGACTCGTTCGAGGTTGGCGAGCCCACAGCCGACGCAGCTCACGCCGCGGGAGCCTGCCGGCGCACGGCCACCGCGTGCAGCACGGGTCCGATCCGCAGGAAGAGCGCGCGGAAGCCGACTAACCCGCACAACCGGTTGTAGGCATCGGCCAGCAGCCTCGCGGGGCGTGACAGCCCGCTGCGTTGCACGGCAGACACGGCGGGCACCCCCAGCCGCGGCGGGTGGAATCCGCCCGAAGCGAGCCAGCCGCTCAGCTCCGCCGCGGTGACCAGGTGGCGCACCGGCGCCAGCGCCCCGCGGCGCGCGGCGAGCTTCCCGGTAACCGCCTCGGGCAAGAAGCCTCCGGCCCAGATGCCGAGATGGGGATCCGGACCCAGGCTCCAGCGGTTGGGCGTCGCCGTCCACAATTCGCCGCCCGGCGCGAGAACGCGAGCGGCCTCCCCGATGGCCGCCACCCCATTCCGAAAGTGCTCGAGGGCGGAATCAAATGCGATGCAGTCCGCGCTGCCGCTCGCGATCGGCAGGGCTTCCGCGTTGGCGCACAGGAGCGGCATCGGCGTGCCAGCCTCCTCGAGTCTCCGCTTGGCGATGACGAGCCAGCGCAGCGAAACATCGACTCCCAGCGCCTGGCAGCCCTGCCGGGCAACCGGCACCAGCAGCGCGGCGGTGCCACAGCCGACTTCGACGAAGCGGGTACCGCTCGCGAGCGGATGACCGGCCAGGACGGCCCACGAGGCCAGCGTTTCCGCCGCGCGCGCTTCCGCGCTGAGCAGCGCGTGCGAAAAGCGACGGGCGTCGCCGGGCGGAACCTCGGGTGTGAGCCGGTAGTACAAGGCCACCAGCTCCGCAAAACTGCTGCGCGGATACTCCGCGGCAATCAGCCGCGCTTTGCTCCAGTCATCCGCGTTGCTGATGTAGGGCCCGTCCGCCACGCGCAGATCCGGGATCCCCATCAGCATGGGGAAATCGCGCCGACAGCCTCCGCAGAGGAGCCGGCCCTCGCCTTCTCCCGCGAGGGTGTGCCGACAGTGGGGACAGCGCAGCGGGATCATCGCGAGACGGGTTGCTTCAGCGCGTCGAGGATCGCGGGCAGCAGCGCCCCCGCCACCCGGGTGTTGGCTCGCTCGGTCAGGTGACCGATCTCGTCGAGCCAGACGGAGCCGGAGTCCCCTGAGAACAGTGCCGTCAGGTTGAGGAAGCGTGTCCCCACCAGCGAGCGCATGATCGAATCCACTCGGCCCGCCGCGACGCGTCCCGAGGCGGCGACCGAGGGCAGCAGCGGACCCTGTTCGAGCCTCGCGAGCACGGCGGCCTCGTACGCCGTGAGGGGCTTGGTCGTGGTTGCCGGCATCGGTTGCCAGACATACAGCACCTGAAACCCGTAGAGCTTCGCGAGCGCTTCCACCAGCTCCGCCGTTGCCCGGTAACAGGCCAGGGTCTGTGCCGCGTGGATTGCACCGGCGGAGTCCTGCGAGACTCCGGCGCGCGGCTGCATGTCGGCCGTCTGCCCCCCGACTCCCCTGGTCCAGGCGGTGCTCAGCAGATCTTTCAACTCCTGCCATCCACGCGTATTGAGGAATCGCCCGATGGCAAACTCCACCGCCCGGCGCCGCTCGTTCTGCGGAATCCCGCAGCGACCGTCGATCGCCGTTGCGAACAGGTCGTTGATGCCGTCGTAGAAGACCACCAAGGAGGGGCGCGCCCCGTCGCGCAACGCGAGCAGCAGGCGAATCGCCTCCTGGGTGAACACGTAGCCGGTCTCACCGTAGTTTTCGAGCCGGACATCGCCGAGACCTTGCGCCCCGAGTTGCGCGGCGACCAGCGACGGGATGGTATAGGCGTCTCGCTGCCCCGTACCCCACAGGGTGGAGCCACCCAGGAAGATGACGTGGCGCGCACCGTTCGGCGGACCGGCGGGGATAGTGCGACGATGGCCCAGGCTGTCCACGTTGACGAATTGCCCCGAAATCGCGCGCCGCCGCCAGTATGTATAGGACTCCCACTGCATGCGGAGGCTGGCCTGGAATTCCGACTCCAGCAGGCGGGACCAGGGCTCCGCAGCATACGGATGCGTTTGTTCCAGCGCGGCGTCGGGGCGGGAGAAGAGCCGGCGGCCGAGCCCGAGCAGCAGCAGCAAGGCCACCAGCATCAGGAGCGTCACGCCCAGGATATCCCAGGAAAAGTGCAGCGCTCGGCCGAGGCCGAAGACCACGGTTCTGGCCAGACTGCGCCGGGGCAGTGGCGGTTGGGTCATAGGAATGCCGGGTGCCGGATGCCCCAATATATTGATGGTGACCACTCCATCCGAGGATTCCGCAGGATGCGTATTTCCGCCTTGGCGCTTGCTGCGCTTCCCTTGCTCTCGCTCACCCCGTCGCGCCTGGCGGATCCCAAGCTCAAGCAGGCCGCCGTATCAGGCGTCGAGCGACGGGCCGCCGACCTGATCCGGCTGAGCGATCAGATCTGGGGCTTTGCTGAGACGGCGCTCCGGGAAACGCGCTCCTCCGCGGTGCTGGCGGACTACGCCGAGCAGCAGGGCTTCCGCGTGACGCGCGGCGTGGCCGGCATGCCGACGGCTTTCATCGCCGAGTTCGGGAGCGGCAGTCCGGTCATCGGCATCGTCGGCGAGTTCGACGCCCTCCCGGGCATCTCGCAGAAGACGCAGACCACGCGCGAGGCGCTGACCGCCGGCGCGCCGGGCCACGGCTGCGGCCACAACCTTTTCGGCGCGGCGAGCCTCGGCGCGGCGGCGGCCCTCAAGGACCTCATCGCGGGCGGGCAGCTCAAAGGGACTATCCGGTTCTACGGGACGCCGGCCGAAGAGTCGGTCGGGGGCAAGGTCTACATGGCCCGCGAAGGGCTCTTCAAGGGCGTGGATGTGATGCTCGCCTGGCATCCCTCCGATCGCATCACCGCCGACAACGGGAGCAGCCAGGCCATCGTGGATTTCGTCGTCGAGTTTCACGGAAAGACGGCGCATGCCGCGTTCGACCCGTGGAACGGGCGCAGCGCCGCCGATGCAGCGGAAGCGTTCGTCCACGGCGTCAACCTGCTGCGCGAGCACGTGCGGCCGACGGTCCGGATGCACTACGTCACCCAGAAGGCCGGCGACGTACCCAACGTGGTGCCCGACTATGCCAAGGTCTGGATGTGGGTACGCGACTCCAAGGGGGCCGGCGTCGAGCCGGTGCTCGCCCGGGTGCGACAGATCGCCGACGGGGCGGGCCGGATCGCCGACGTCGAATCGAAGCTCACCATTCAGGCCGGCGACTACGAGATCCTCGTCAATCAGGCCGGCAGCAAGCTGCTGCAGGCAAACTTGCAGGCGCTGGGACCAATCAGCTACAGCGCCGAAGAACAGAGCTTTGCCAGGGCCATTCAGCGGTCGGTGGGAATCGAGGAGCGCGGCGTGGTGGGCGACGTACAACCGTTCAGGGATCCGCCCCCCGCCGAGCCCCAGGGCGGCTCCACCGACGTGGGCGATGTGAGCTGGCTGGTGCCGACGATCAACCTGACGGTGACGACCGGAGTGTGGCAGTCACCCTGGCATGCCTGGCCCGTGGTGGCGACCGGGGCCATGTCCATCGGACACAAGGGTATGGTCTACGCCGCCAAGGCGCTGGCGATGACCGCGGTGGACCTCTTCGAGAATGCGCCGGCACGCGACGCCATCCGCGACGAGTTCAGCAAAAAGACGGTGGGATTCGTCTACAAGCCGTGGGTTCCGGCTGGGCCGCCGCCGATTCCCGTTACTCCTTAGGCTTGGAGTCGGGCTCGCCGAGCATTCCGCCCTTGGTGATGAGCTGGGTGGCGAGCACGGTCTGAATGACAGCGGCGATGTTGTTCGCCGCCCCGTTGGCCGCGCCGCCGCCCTCGTTGCCTGAGATCGTCACCAGGCGGGCCTTGGCCAGCGCGTCCGCGATCACGGGGGCGATCTCCGGCAACATTTCGATCTGACGGTACTTGAAGTAGTTCTCCCCGCCCTGCCGGATCGCCTCGTTCACCTTCTTGATCGCCTCGGCGGTCGCATCGGCGACCGTACGGATCTTGATGGCCTCGGCTTCCGCCTTGGCCTGCGCATCGATTTTCACCCGCTCGGCGTCCGCTCTGGCCTGCGCGATCTGCGTGGCCTCGAGCTCGGCGGTGCGCTGCACACCCAGGGCTTCCTGCCGCTTGGCTTCCGCCTGCGCGATCAGCGCCGCATTCGAGGCCTTGGTCTGCTCCAGCTCCCGCGTCCGGTCGGAGATCACCCGTTCCGCTTCGAGCTGGGCCTCCTTGGCGCGACGGCTCTGCTGCGCCGAGATGATGTCCGCGTTGGCCTGCGCCTCGTTGGCCGACTGGCGGCGGCGCGCCTCGGCCACTTCCGACTGCACCACCTTGATGTTGAGCGAGTTGAATACCAGCCCGAGGTCGGTCAGCTCGCGCGAGCACGCCTTGCGGATGATGATGGAAAGCGGATCGTCCTCCTCGCTCTCGGCAATCTGCAGCTCGTTACCCCGGTCGACGGTGGCCGGCAGGGTGCTCTTGAGGCGTGGCGCGGTGCGCGCCGAGAAGAGCTGGTCCTGGGTGAGCAGATTGAGCGCCCGGCGCCCGGAGCTGGAGAGCAAGTCGGTGAGCGTATTGACCTGGTCGGCCTCCGGTTTGGCGAAATAGCGGTTGGCCGCGGTCTTGATCATCGCGTCGGAATCGCCCACCGAGACGATCGCGCTGGCCAGCACCCGGATCTTGATCGGGCGCGGAATCCCGTCCTCCCCGACGTCGGCGGTCTGATCGGTGATGTCCAGATCGATGTTGATCACCTTGCTCGAGATCGTGGTCCCCGTCGTGAAGAGCGGGATTTCCTTGGACTTGCCAGGACCGCGATAAATGACCGTCCGACCCTGCAGCCAGCTCACCAGCCGGATGTTTCCGGCCTGGACGTCGCGCAGAAAAGTCGAAACCAGCAGGGGGACGAGGACGATGACCCCTGCGACGATCCCCAGAATGATGAGACTGTCCTTCATGGAGCTTCTCCCGGCGGGCCACTGCCCGCGTATGAGACGATACACCGGTTGCGCGTGGCATCGACATCCTCGATGCGCAGCAGGTCGCCGCGCCTAACCCGCGTCGCGGCCGCCCGGTCTTCTGGCGTCAGGGTCCCGAGCAGCTGCAGGATCTGACCGTCGAGCTCGAGTTGAATCAGCCCTTGCCCGCGGGCGTCGAAGTCCGACACCGCGCGGGCCTCTTCCATGACCGCGCTCTCCAGCAGCGCGGCCGGCCGCGATTCGAACCGGAACAGGAAGGCCCAGACCGGACGGATCAGGAGACGCTCGAAGGCCACTCCGCCGGCCAACGCCGCGGCCGCGACCAGCGGCTCGAAGAGGAAGGGGCGTACGAGCAGGCCCGTCGCACCGGCGCCCACCAGAAAACTGAACAGCAGCCGGGGCGACAGCAGCGTGATCAGGCGCCCGAAGCCGGCGGAGCCATGCTGCGGACCGGCGTGCTGTGCGTCGTGGTGCCCGGCGTCATGGCCATGGCCGGGGGCTCCGGCGTGGTGCGCGACGTCGTGACCCGCTTGGTCGCTGCCGTGCTGGCTGAGGCCCAGGAGCGCCATGACGGCCAGGCCAGTAGCGCCCAGCGCGAGACTGAAACCGTAGGGGCCCATTGGAGAGGGTGAATTATAGCCCGGAAACCGGCGTGGGGGATTCCAGCTCGCGGTGGGCCTCGAGCAGCGCATCGATGCGCTCGGTCACGCGGCGGGCGGCATCGAGATCCTCGGTCAGCTCGCCTTCGCTCCCGGTGCCCGCGCGCAGCCGCAGCAAATCAAGACGGACCTGCTCCAACGCCGCGAGCGTCGAAGCGAGTCGTTCGCTGCCGCCCGCGTCAGGCCCCTCCCGCAGGCGGCCGGCTTGCGCCTCGAGACGCTCCAGCACACGGGGCACCTCGGCAAAGCGTCGCTGCAGGTCACCTGGCATGGCGTCGAACAGCTCGCGGGCCCCCGCGCCGAGCGCCATTTCGGTTGGCTCCGAGGCGGCAACCGCGGCCCGGGTGCCGATCCGGGCGACCTTGAACACCTTCCACTCCATCACTTTCCACCAGAGCCGCGACCACCAGCCGCGCTTGCCGGGCCGGAGCATTCGAGAAAAGAGGGTGCGCAGCAGCACCAGAGGAACCAGGGTCAGCACCGCGAAGAGCAGCCCGTCCAGGATGGGTCCGCGCGATGCGTGGGCCCACCAGCGCCACGCCACCACCCAGAGGCCGGCCCCAACGACACCCTCGGCCGCGACCACCCAAGGGGGAAACCAGCGCCGCGCCTTGGCAGGCAGGCCGGTCACCACCTGGAACCGGATCGCTGGTGTTTCCTCTTCCTGCCCGTGCAGGGCGGCGCGCACATCCGCAACCGTGTAGCCCTGTTGCAGCAGCAGTCGGGCCCGCTCGACCAGCTGCATCAATCGCAGCGTGCCGAGGCCGATGGACACGAACAACGCGTAGATCAGCACGGTGGGAAACAGCGGATTGCCCCAGCTCGCGAGCGCGAGGGCCTCACCGCCCAGCACGAAGATGACCGCGGCATAGGTCGAGATTTCGGTGCCGAGGGTCTTGTAGAGCTCCACGAAGCGCTCGACCGGGAGCGGCACCACCAGCTGGCGGCCGCGTGCCGCGCCAAGGGCCTCGGCCAGCGCTTCCCCGTCGGGGAAGCGCTCTGCGGGATCGCTGGCCAGACAGCGTTCCACGATGGCGCCGATCCGGCCGGGAAGCGGAGCGCGAGCCAGCCCAGTCAGCGGCGTCCCGCCGAGGGCCTTGAGCGCCGTCGCACCCAGAGAGTACAGATCGCTGCGGCCGTCGAGCGGCAGACCGGCCAGCTGCTCCGGACTCATGTAGCGGACCGTCCCGGCCACCTCTCCCGGCCCGCTCACCTCCGAGCCGGTGACCTGCGCGATGCCGAAGTCGCTCACCAGCGCGCGGCCGGTAGCCCGCTCCAGCAGAATGTTGTCGGGTTTGATGTCGCGGTGGATTACGCCGTGCTGATGCGCATAAGCCAGCGCCCAGGCCACGTCCTGGAGCACTCGCGCCGCCTCAGCGGCCGGAAGCGGCCCCTGCCGCGCCACGCGCTGACCCAGTGTTTCCCCCTCTACATACCCCATGACGAAGAGCACGAATTCCCCCTGCTCCTCCACCGAGTGGATCGGAACGATATTGGGGTGGGAGAGCCGCGCGGCGGTGCGTGCCTCCCGGAGAAACCGGTCTCGCAGGGAAGCCACCTGTGCCAGCGCGGGTGGCAGCAGCTTGATGGCGACGGGGCGGTCGAGCGAGAGGTCGCGCGCGAGAAACACCACCCCCATACCGCCGCGGCCGAGCTCACGCTCCAAGGCGTAGCGTCCCGCGAGCGCGGCCTGCAAGCCTAAGAACGTGGGGGACGGATCGGGGTTCATGCTGTAGATTCGAGGACGGAAGCCGGTCCCGCAAGCGGACTCAGGGAAGTGCTGCCGCCGTACGCGCAGAGTGAGAGCGAGGTTTCATGACAAAGCGTTACGCGCTGCTCGGTTACGCCGGCTTGCTCATGGCGGCGTGCGCCCACGCTCCAGCGGCCGCGCCGGCAGCTTCCCCGCTCTCCGCCGCGCCCACCGCTGCGGAAGCAGGCGTCTACTACCCCGCCGCGGGCGACGCCTGGGTGCGAGCCGACGCCGCACCGGCAGGCTTCGACTCGGTGGCGCTCGC
>DATCWE010000313.1:0-19993 GCA_036566495.1 Gemmatimonadales bacterium
GATCGGCTCGACGGGCCGCCGTGCCTTGCGCGAGGATGCTCTCGTGCCCGCGCCAGCCGATCAGCGGGGCAGCGACCACGCCTGCGCCGCCGGCCCCCAGGGAGGTAAGAAAGGAGCGGCGGGAAATCGGCATAGGAGCCAACAGTCGAAAGTGGGGGTCAGGGCGAACTTAGTCCTGCCGGGGGCGACCGTCCATATGTATCCCGGACGGCTTGGATTACTCGAAGGTCTGTCCGAAGGTGATCCGGTTGTCCTCGGGGTCGAGCACGTGAAACTGGCGCAGGCCCCACGGCGTGCTGACCGGCTGGTCCTGTACCCGTGCCGCTTTCGCGACGAGCTCGGCGTGCAGCGCGTCGGCATCCCGGATGTACACGTAGCAGGAGCCGACGCCCTGGTGTCGTTCGGTGCGCGGAATCAGCAAGAGCGTGATCGAATCACGGGTCATGACGCCGAGATCGCCCTGCGCGTGGTTGATCCGGAATCCCAGCACATCCCGATAGTAGGCGATGCCCGCCGCGATATCGCGGAGCGATAACTCGGGGAGGGCTTGGCGGAGCTGACCAGTCCCCGCCGGAATCTGCCGCTCCGCAACCGACGTGGTGTCCGGGACGCCAGCGGGGACATGGTACGATTGGCCGAACCGGCTCACGGGAGTGGTGATCATGATTGCAAGAGCTTCACCACGTCCTGGTGACCCCGCCGCTCGGCCCACGCGAGCGGGGTGGCCCAGGGTGGGTCGTCCGGCAGGCTGGGCCGGGCGCCGCGGGCTAGCAGGAATTCGACCATGGCGCGCTTCCCGGCCTTCGCCGCCCATCCGAGTGGCGTGGAGCAGATGTCCTCGTCGCGGGCGTGCAGGTCGGCCCCGTGATCGAGGAACAGAGCAGCATTCTCGCGATCGCCCTTCCCCGCGAAGTGATGGAGCGGAGTGATGCCGAGCCAGTCGGGCCGGCTCGCATCCATGCCGTGCGCGAAAAGCAGTTCGGTCAGTTCGCGCGTCTTGCCGGCGAGGGAAACGCGTTTGGGCAGCTCGGGATGATGGCGCAGCATCAGCTGCACGAAGCCCGTGTGCCCGTTGCCGGCCGCCCCGCCGAGCGCCCCGGGGTCGTCTGCCAGCGCTGGATCGGCGGCAAAAACGGCCGCGGCGGTCTTCAGGTCGCCGTAGTAGGCGAGCAACTCCACTGAGCGCGCCGAGCCATAGGAGCAGAGCAGCTCGACCATTCTCTCGTCGCTCCTGCCCAGGGCGATGCTGAGCGCATCGGCGGAGCTTTCGACCGGCGGGCTCGGATAGGCGCCCCGCTCAAGCAGCAGCTTCGCGATCTCGTAATGCCCGTTATAGACGGCAGAGTACAGGGCGTGGCCCTTGGGGGCGATCTGCTCTTCGGGCAGATTCGGGTCGGCGCCGCGCTCGAGCAGCAGCCGCACGATCTCCATCCGACCGGTGGCGGCGGCGTTCTTGAGCGGCGTCCCGCCGCCCAGATAGTAGCCACCGTGGTCGCCGGCACGATTGGCCAGGGAGGGATCCTGATCGAGCAGCTCGCGGACCCGCTCCAGGTCTCCTGTGTGGGCCGCCGTGTTGATGTCGATGTACGCGCCTCGCGTCCGCAGGTGCGCCAGCACCTGAGCCGGAGTGGTCGGCCACTCCTTGGGGACATCGCGCCAGCCGCGATAGTGGTAGTCCCCGTTGGACAGGTGGATCGGGCGCGCGCCGTCCATGCGCCGAGCCTCGATGTCGGCGCCCCGGGCCAGCAGCTCGTCGACCACCTCGAGCTGCCGGGTCATGACCGCCCAATGGATCGGCTGATTCGACCTCAAATCCCCCGCGTGGAGCAGCTCCGGTTCGGCGTCGAGCAGGTTGCGCACCCGGGCCGGGTCCTGCGCGCGGATGGCTTCGGCGACCGGCTCGCCCCGCGCGGAGGCATTGTGCCGCGCGGCGAGCCCCGCCATCACCAGCTGCTCCATCGCGGCGTAGCCCCGGTCGCGGGCGATCTGAAGCGGACCATCGTTGACCCAGAGACCTCCCGGATCGGGATCCCGCTCCAGCAGAAAGGCCGCGATCTCGAGCCGGTTCTCCCGCACCGCGAAATAGAGCGGCTTGCGGTAGGCAAAGTGGGAGCGTACCAGCGACGGGTCCTGGGCCACCAGGCGTTCCACGGCCCGGAGGTCGCCGGCGTTGCAGGCGGTGAACAGCGCCCACACGTCGGTGCCCCTGCCCGACGACCACAGCAGTGGCGCGTCGCGCTTCAGCTCCTCGGGCTGAAACATCAGCTCGACGGCGGCACCATTCCGAGCATGCGGAGATAGGTGATGAGATTGCCGTAGTGCAAACTGGTGTGCGCGACGTTGTCGAGCAGCGCACCAACCTGGCCGTTCCCGGTGTACACCGTGGTACACCGCTCGAGCGCCTGCTGGAGCAGGGGAACCACGATCGCCTTGTCCGTCTTGCCTTTCTCGATCGGGTCCGACCACTGCACGCTCCGGCCGGCGCCGACGGCACAATAGTAGTTGTAGGAGTCCGCGACGTGGGCGAGCAGCTGCCCGAGGGTGCGGACGGCTTTCGTCGGCTGATACCCGTACTTGTCCGCCGGCACCTGGTCCGCGGCTTTGGCAACCCAACCGCTCACTTCCGCAAAGCTCTTCCGCAGGGCAGCGGCCGCATCGCCGCCAGGCTGGGCTCCGCCGGCCGCTCCTGCTTCGGCCCGGTTGATCCGGAAACTGCCGAACTTGGTCCCATCGCTGACTCGGCCGGTGGCCAGCCCATTGACGGCAGTGCCTTCGAAGACGAAGCGCTTGGAGCTGCCACCGTCATCCTTGACGTCGACTTCGAGCTTGAGCGCGCCGGTCGTGGCATCGTAGGTGCCGGTCTTGAAGTCGGCTGGACCGGGTCCGCTAACCGTGCCGGAAAGGACGGATAGGCCGTCGAACTTGAGCTCGAACTTGATGGGGGAACGCTCCGTCAACGTCAGACCGATGTCACCGGTCCAGGTTCCCGAAATCGGATCCGCGCTCCGCGCACCGGATTGTGCGGCACTTGATCCCGCCGCCACCAGCAGGCTGCTCGCGAGCAGCAGACTAGCATATTTCATGTGAGTCTCTCCTTGAGAAGTTCGTCCACCTCGGCGTAACCGGAGGGATACTTTACGCCGTCGAGCGTCGCCCCCGCGGCGAGCAGCGCGCGTGCCGGCCGGGGCGAGCGCCATTCGGTCCAGTAGGATTCCACGCACGCATTGACCGCAAGGGCGAGGGCGGTCTGCCCCTTGGCATTCTTCAGATTGACCGCTGCGTGGCGTTCGAGGAGCAGCTCGAGGATCGGGGTTTCCATCTTCCAGGCCGCCACGTGCAGCGCGGTGCTGTCCGGGGCAATGCCGAAATACCCGTCTCCCCCGTAACGCGCGTCCACCGGCACGCCAAGCTCGAGGAGCCGGCGGACACCCGCGGCATTTCCCGAATTGGTGAATTCGCCCAGCAGGGTACCTCCCCGGGCCAGCAGCTCGTCAACCAGCACTGGCTCCGCTTCGGCGATTGCCTGGATGGCCGCCAGGTCGTCGCGCGCACAGGCGGCGATCAGCCGGTCGACGCCGTGAAGCCGGATCGCCACCCCCCGCCGCTCGAACTCCTCGAGCAGATCGGACCGTCCCTTGTGCACCGCACGCTCGATCGCCGACATGCCGTCAGCCACCAGGTTCGGATCGGCGCCGTGGTCGAGCAGCAACTGGATGATGGCGAGGTTGTTGCCCCGCTGGATCGCGTGGTGCAGCGGAATCCGGCCGCGCTCCAGTTTCGCGTTGACGTCGAAGTTCCGAGCGAGCAGCCACTTGACACCCTGCTCGTCGTGCCAGTCGTGCTTGCGGACCAGCATCAGCAGGAGGTCGTTGGAGCTCAGCTTTCCGGTCTCCACGACGAGCTGCATTGCCCGGCTGTCGTGGCCTTCCGGGGAGTGGTACACCACCTCGACGTCCGTGGGATCAGCCCCGCGCTGGAGCAGCAGGCGGGTCAGCTCGGGGTGATGGGCCACGCCCGCGGCGCCGTAGAGGACGGTCTCGAATTCGCCGTCGCGCCAGAAGCCCGCGTTCGGATCGGCACCGGCGTCGAGCAGGGCTTCCGCGGCCGACAGGAGGCCAGGCGACCGCGAGGGATCCAGCCGCAGGTACTTGGAAAGGCCAAGGTACACCAGCGGCACGGTGTCGTAGGGGCCCGACTTGGCCAGGGCACTCGCCGGGTCCTGCGCGAGAAACCGGCGCACGGCAGCCGCATCGCCCAGGACGGCGGCGGTATGGATGTCGCTGCTCCGCAGCTCCGGATGCTCCGCCAGGATGGCCTCGGCGCCCTTCAGGTTCCCGTGCCAGGTGGCAGCCTCGAGAAAGGCGGTGCGCGGATCGGGAGCGCTGCTCATATCGCTCGGCCCTCTTCGTTGAGCCACGCTGGAACGACGGTCGCCGCCGCGGGCACCAGCACCTCGACCAGCTGTCTCACAGGTAGCTCAGCCATTTGTCCGGGCGCCGTGCCTTGAGCTCGGCGAACCACGCACTGCTGAATCCCGCGCTCATGCAGTCGCATTCCCTTTTCGGCGAGCACCCGCCGTACCAGCTCAGGCCCGGGCAACGAATCATGCTGAGTCGTCTCGCGAAGGAGCTGGTCCCCTGCCTGGCTCATTCCGTATCCGATCCAGCTCCGACCCTCGCGGCTGAAGCGCCAGGCCGCGATCGTCGCGTGATGGATCAGGGAGGCCTCGGCCGCCGCGCGATGGGAGGCGCTGGCGCGCGCCGCCTGCCATGCCAACGCGGCGGCCAGCCCCATGGTGGCGGCGAAGAGCAAGGCGCCGAGCAGGCCAGGGCGTCGCAGCACGTTCAGGTCGGGAAAGCGGACATGAGAGGAGAAGTTAGGGGAGTGAAGTATGTGACGATACGCGTCTCCCAGGCTGTACGGAAGATGTAAGCGGCTAGTTTTGCGGGTATGCAGCGGACCAACCCGAAACGGGTGTTTCTGCTCTCGCCGGCCAGCACGGCAGGACGCCGCGCCCGGATCCTCCTGTCCCCTTCAGCGCGCTTCGCCCTGGCGCTGCAGGTGCGCGCGCCGCAAGGCGAGCGCATCGGGGAAGTATTCTCCTTTCTGAGCGGGCTCTATTTCCGCGGCAAGCTGGCCTACGCGCGGCGCTTCGCGCAGCCGGGAACGGCTATTCGGATCATCACCTCCGACCGCGGGTTGGTGGCGCCGGACCTTCGGGTCACGCTGGACGATTTGACCGCGATGTCGCACGGAGCCATTGATCCCGAGCAGGCGGGATATCGGCTCCCGCTCGAGCGCGACCTTGAGGCGCTGGTCCGGGGCGTCGCTCGCGGAGCGGAAGTCGTCCTGCTGGGGAGCATCGCCACGGAGAAATACGTGGGCATTCTCCAGAGCGTGCTGGGAGAGCGGCTGGTCTTTCCCGAGGCATTCGTAGGTCGCGGGGACATGAGCCGGGGCGGCTTGCTGCTGCGGGCCGTCCGGGAAGGCCAGGAGCTTGCCTACCAATCGCTGCTCGGAGCGATTCGCCGCGGGAAGCGGCCTGCTAGGCTGACCCCGGTTCCGCGCGTGGGCGAGGGCCGCTGACGCCGGCGCCCGGAGGTCAGCGCAGTCGGCGCAGCTCGATCTCGGACAGAATGAAACCGAAGGCGGGCCACCCCCCCGACCGAATCGAGCGTTCGAACCAGGCGCGCGCCTGGGTAGTGTCGCCGCGCACCAGATACCAGTTGCCCACGCCGTAGCTCAGGGTCGCTACCGCGACATCGCCCGTATCGGCCGCCGTGAGCACCGATTCGGGTCCAATTTCCCCGCGATACAGCCGCAGCCGCTGCGCGTAGGCCACCGTGGTCGCGAGCGAGTCCGGGCGACGGTTCAACATCGCCTGCGCTTCTGCCGCCTTGCCCGCGCGCGAGAGTGACATCCAGAGCCAATCCGTGGCACCCGCCAGCTCGCCCGCGTCGGGAGCACGGGGCTGCGCGCGCTGGAACGCTTCCGCGGCACCCCGGAAATCGCCGCGTGCATAACGCACGATGCCCAGGTGATACAAGATCCCGTAGTTGGTGCTGTCGAGGCGGAAGCCCTTGGCAAGATCGGCCATTGCCCGGTCGAGCTGTCGCACCGACAGGTAGCGATGTCCGCGCCAGCGATAGAGCATCGGGTCGTTCGGCGCGATGGCCAGGCCGCGGGTGAACGTCTCGATGGCTTCGCGAAACTGTCGCACGCCCGATTGGGCCACGCCGAGCTGAATGAAGCGCTCGATGTTGCGCGGGTCCGCGGCGAGGGCGCTCTCCGCGCGGGCCACGGCGCCGGTATCGCGCTGGGAGCGGTATTCCACCCCCGCTGGAGAGCGGTACTGGATCGATTGCGCCTCAGCTTTGTGGGCAGCCAAGACCGCTGCGACGAACCCGATGGCGATCGGTGCGAGGAGTGTTCTCATGAGGATTGTGGGGTGAGTGCGCGCGATGAATCCCTCGACGTGGGTGCTCGCCTCGGAAGTAGTCATATCCTGCACCTCATGGGGCAACGACCAGTCGCCGGTGAATGGTAGCCGGATCAGCGAGACAGCCAAGGATACTGGCCGCCACGTCGACCCGCGGAATCTTTGCGATCCCCGAGATGGTGAGGTTCTCTCCGGTTCGATACCGGCCGGTGGCGGGGGCATTGCTCAGGATGACCGGAGCCAGAATCGTCCAAGCCAGGGAGCTTTGCCGAACGGCCGCCTCGCCCTTTGCCTTATCGGCGTAAATATCGGCGAGCATGAATCGAAACATGAGACGGAAAGGCCAGGGCGCTCCCGGTGCCGTTCCGCCCACGCCGTAGGCCGAAAGAAAAATCAGGCGCCTGGCGCGGGTCTCCTCCATGGCCGAGACGAGCCGGGTTACCGCCACGGTGATGAAGCCATGCGACCTGAGGGAGGTACCCCGCCCCAGGGCACTGATCACCGCATCATGGCCGGGCAGGGTTTGGGCCAGGACCCCGTCATCCATGGTCAGGTCCGTCGCGACCGTGGCAAGGTTCTGATGGCGGATCGGGAACTGCTTGGCGCGCCGAGCCAGGGCAGTGACCTGATGCCCCTGCTCGAGCGCCTGCGTAACCACATGCCGCCCAGTTCCTCCGGTCGCGCCAAGCACGAGCAGTCTCATGTCGCAGCGATCTGATACTGCTCGAGCTTCCCATCGGGCAGGGTGAAGGTGGTGAGGCTCAGCACTTTCTGGCCCACCCGGATCCGGAACACTCGCGAGACCATGCCGCCGCGCAGGCCCTGATTCACCGGCACGAATTCGTGAACCGTGCCGAGCGGGCCGAGACTCGCTGCGAAATCGGCGAGGGCCTGCGCGGAGAAATAGGCATTGGCATTGGCGCTGAACAGCGTACGATCGATGCGACCCTGCTGGAGCTCCGCGAAAATGGCGCGTGCCTGTTCCGTCGCCGCAGGGGAGGCGACGTCCGTCGCGCTGAACAGCACGCTCGCGATGCCGCTGGCGATCTGGGCCGAGGCTCCGGTCGCATCGAGATTGGTGAACACCACGATGGCGGTGCGATCGTCCGGATAGACCGCATTGCGCGCGGTAAAGCCGGACACTTCGCCGCCGTGCGAGATCACCCGGCGCCCGCCGGCCATTCCGACGCTGACTCCGAGGCCATATCCGGTGCCCACCCCGTTCTGAAGCTGGGTGTCCCTCTGCATGGTGCGATAGGACTCCGGCTTCAGGACAGCATGGTCGAGCATCGCAATGTCCCAGCGCGCCAGGTCGGCGGCCGTCATCGCCAGCTCGCCGGCGGCGAAGAGCCATCCCGGGGCTTCCTTGGGGGCCGGCCGTGGCGGTCCCAGCGCGTAGCGGAGGTAGCCTGTGGGGTCTGAGCCGCCCAGCGGGCCGGCGTCGATATCGGCCACCGATTCCATTCGCAGCGGAGCAAATACCCGGCGGCGCAGGAACTCGAGCAGCGGCAGGCCGCTCACCTTCTCGACGATCAGGCCCGCAATGACGTAGTTGGTGTTGCTGTACTGCCACTTGGTGCCCGGCTCGAAATCGAGTGGCTTGCGGGCCCACTGAGCGAGGATTTCCTGAGCTGTCGTCGGCTTCAGCATGCCCGGCATGACGTAGTCCTGGGGCCAATAATCCTGATATCCTGAAGTCATCGAGAGAATCTGGCGCAGGGCCACACTGTTGCCGCGGGTCAGGTCGGGGAGCCATTTGCCCACCTTGTCGTCCAGCGAGAGCTGGCCCGCCTCCGCGAGCAAGAGCACCGCGGTCGCGGTGAACTGCTTGCTGATGGAGCCGATACTGTAGCGCTGGGAAACGGTGGCTGGCGTTTCCGGCGTCAATCGCGCGGAGCCGTAAGCTTGCAGGTACGCGGTCCGCCCGTCCCGCACCACGGCGATTGAGGCACTCGGCGTGCCGGTACGGGCGAGGACCTCGCGAACCGCCGAATCGATTCCGGCCCGCTGCGACGCGGCCAGCGGGCCCTGGGCTTCTTGGGCGGAGAGGCGCGCGGCCCCCAGCGCAAACAGGATCGTGATTGAGAGGCTGGGACGAGACATGGGGGTTTCCTCAGGGCACGAAGGGTTGCAGCCTCACTCCCGGCGGGCACGAATGCGGACGGTTCGCTGCAGCTCATCGGCGTTCTGCAGCACCTTCTGCCGCAGATCCGCCGGCAGGCGCGGATGCTCGGCGAGAAAGCGGCGCACGACCTCCAGGGCGGCCGGACTGGTCTGCCCGCCGAGAAACGAGCCCAGCCAGGCACCTAGAAAGAAGATTCTGCGATGGGCTTGGATGTAGGGCAGCGAATCCAGGGCAGGCCGGAGATAGCGGAGCGTGAGCTGCTGATGCTCCAGCGCATTGAAGGCACCCAAGCTGCCGCTGGCCCAGTCCTCGTTGAGCGACCGATCCGCAAACCAGCGCCGGAAGTAATCTGCTTTGACGCCGGAGTCCGGCCGGGCCGCACCGGCTATGAAGCTCCGGCGTCGGCCGTCGGGCGTGGTATCGCGAGCCACCTGCGAGGCCAGGGCCTCACGGGAATTCGCATCGTTCAGAACCAGCAGTCGGTCCACCACGCTCCACCGGGTTGGGTCCCGCACGGGCTCACCAGCCACGGAATCCGCCGTCAGGAGGGACCGGAGCCTGGAGGTGCCCTCAGGCGTCGTAACGATGCTGATAAACGCATCGAGCGCGGCGCGGCGGATGCCGTAGGGCCTGGCCTCGCCAACGGCCGTCTCCCATAGCACCTGTTCGGCTTGGGCGCCCACTGCGCTGGCGCGGTGCGGTGGGAGGTAGGCCTTCACCGCCCGTTCCAGGCGGCCGAGCAGCGCCGGAACGATCTGCTCGTCACGCTCATAGGGCAGCTCCTTCAGCACCAGAAGTGCAAATCGCTCCGCACCGAGCCGCGCCTCGCGAACCTGGTCCCACAACGCTCCCCACAGCATCGCCCGCAGCAGCCCGTCGTGCACCTCGCGGAGCGCGCCGGCTTCCAATGCGCGCACGCTCGCGCTGTCGAGCAGGGTGAGGTAATAACCGTAATCATCGGCGTTCGGAAAGATGTACAGGGGCGCCGGAAGCCCGCGTGCTGTAGGGACGACGGTGGTGGTTCCGGTGAGGGTCACGGGGAGCTTCACGGCCGGAGCGTTGCGGAACGCCAGGAGCACCTGGGTCCGCATCGGCCAGGGCGCGGCTCCGGAGACCGTCGCTTGCGCGGGGTGCTGGACCAGCGCGAGGTCGGCGACCTTGCCGGCCCGGACCCTCAGGCGAGTCTCCACCACCGGCATCCCCGGCCGCAGCATGAAATGCTGACCGAATCCGTTCAGCAGGTCGTGGCCCCAGGCTCGGCCGATCGAGCCGAGCAGGTCGCGCCAGGTGGCGTTGCCATAGGCGTACCTGGTGAGGAATTCGCGCACCCCGCCCTGGAAAGCCGTGTCGCCCACCAGGTAGTTGAGCTGCTTGAGCACGCTCGGCGCCTTGTTGTAAACGATGGCTCCGTAGGCGCTTTTCGCCTGGTCGAGGTTGCCCATCAGTTGCCAGAGGGAGGTCGTGCCGGTGGTTTGATCCACACCGTAGGCGGCGGGCTTGTTCGACTGGTAGAAGCTCTTCCAAGCCTCGCTCTTCGGCTCCAGCTCGGCGAGACCCTTGGCCGCCATGTAGGTCGCGAAGCCCTCTTTCAGCCACAGATCATCGAACCAGCGCATGGTGACCAGATCGCCGAACCACTGGTGGGCGGTTTCATGGAGGATGGTCGAGAAGCGGCCCAGCCGCCTAGGCAGCGTGGGACGCTCGCGAAAGATGAAGCGGTCCTCGTTGTACATCACGATCCCGGGGTGCTCCATCCCGCCGAAGGGAAACGCCGGCGCCAGCAGCAGGTCGAACTTTTCGAAGGGGTATTGCCGGCCGAAGTAGACCTCCATCCAGTCCAGGGCCCGCTGTTGCAGGGCAAGCAACGTATCGGTGTCGGCCTCCCGGGCCCGGGAGCGGCGCACATACAGATTGACCGAGCGGCCGTGCTGAAGCGAGGAGCTGACGGCCCAAGGACCGGCCGCGAAGCCGATCAGGTAGGTTGGCGGCGGCTTCGTTTCGGCGAAATGGTCGGTATGGGTCTCGCCGCTGGTATCGGCGCCCGCGAGCGAGCCGTTGGCCAGGGCCGTCCAGCCGGTCGGGATGGTCAGGGAGAGCGTGACCCGGGCTTTCAGGTCGGGCTGATCGAAGCAAGGGAACAACTGGTTCGCATCAGCGGGCACCAGCAACGTGTAAAGGTAGGTGCTCTGGTCGACCGGATCCCGCACCCGGATGATGCTGGCGCCGGTTGGGGCGATGTCGGCGACGAAGGACAGCGCGAGCGAGTTCTCCCCCGTTGCCAGCAGTCCCGCGGGAATGCGCACATGGTTGCCGTTGAAGCCGGAGGGCGACGCCGTTCCGTTGACATAGGTCGCGAGCAGCCGCCGGCCCCGAAAATCGACGATGGCGT
This sequence comes from Gemmatimonadales bacterium, assembly GCA_036566495.1. Lineage (GTDB taxonomy): Bacteria > Gemmatimonadota > Gemmatimonadetes > Gemmatimonadales > GWC2-71-9 > JABFSM01. The sequence goes on from DATCWE010000313.1 coordinate 10,954, forward strand.
CGTCACTGCCCGAGCGCTTGAAGCGGATGATGACATGGCCGATCGCGCTGTCGGGCGAGGTGAGGTCCAGGGCCAGGTCGTAGCGCACCTCGCTTATGGTCCCGGCGCGCCAGACCGCAAGCTGACGGGAAATGCCGTGGCCAAGGTACCCGGCTAGCGAATCCCGCGGTGCGGCGTTCGCCGCGTCGAGCGGAGACGCCTCGCTCCGCCCGAACAGCGCGGCCGAGAGGAGCAGCAGGTGGACGAGGCGCATCCGAGGAAGTCGGTAACCGCGCTGCGCTCCTTGCTAATCCGCAGCCGCAAATCCGGACCACACAAACCGGTAGGCCCGCTGCTGCGCGTCGTACTCGGCATGGAACGTCCGCGGGTAGCGCCCGCTCGCGCCCGGGATGCTCGGAACCGGAAGCTCAAAAGAACGCTGCTCCATCAACATGGCGCGCGTGAGCATGGGCTCCACGAAGATCGGTTTACCCCGGATGTAGCCGACCACGAGGCTGCCCCGGAAGGTGTCCTTGCTCTCCAGTTCCGTGGTCAGCAGGGAGTGCATGCCCATCTGGGGCACGCACATGCCGATCAGGGAGTTGACCCCGGTCATCTTGGCAAGCTCGGGGGGCAGCTCCTGATCGGGCAGACTGTATCCCGCGGGCAGCGCGGCCGGTTTGGTCAGGTCGCTGCAGTCGATCGCCGCTACCTCTCCTGGCGGAACCATGTAGAAGTGGAAATCGAAATGCGGGGTCAGGTACGGGCCGGGGGGATGCCCCATTGGCTCCCAGAACACGGTGAGATGGGTCAGCCCGGTTTCCTGTTGGACCGCCGTCGGCAGGGGCAGCGTGGCCGCTGCTACCGGCGGCCAGGTCATCGCGGCCTCCTTCGGCGCGTTCTCGATACTCGCGAGGGGAACCAGCGCCCCCACGTCGATCACCTTCTGGCCCTGCATCCTGGACCAGGTACACACCTGAGCGTCGAAGACGGCCGCGCATTCGCCCGCGACCTCCACGATCGGGACTTCCTTGGCGCAGGCGCCAAGAACGGCGGCGAACCAAACCATGCGCTTCATGCCCGGTCTCCTGAAGAGGGGATAAGTCACTGCACCCTGATGGCCACTCCTGGATCGATCCGCGCGGCTCGGGCGGCTGGAATCCAGCAGGCTGCGATGCCGATTGCAGCCATCAACACCGCGACGCTGCCGAGCGTCAGCGGGTCGTGCGGCGCAACGCCGAAGAGTAGCCCCCGGATGAGCCGCGACAACAACAGCGCCCCGACGACGCCGAGCCCGAGGCCCAGGGCCAGCAGGACACCCCCCTCGCCCAGCACCATCCGCTGCACCCTTCCCGCGTCGGCGCCCAGCGTCATCCGGATTCCGATTTCGTTGGTCCGCGCGCTGACCGAGAAGGCCAACACACCCGCGATCCCGACCGCCGCGATGAGCACCGCCAGCAGTCCGAATGAGGCGACCAGCAGGGCATTGAGCCGCCGGGGGGCCACGCTCTCGTCCCGGATCTGATCCAGGGTGAGCACCCTCTCGATGGGCTGCTCCGGGGCGATGCCGCGCACGGCGCGCGTCGCGGCAGTAGCGAGCAGCGCCGGATCCGCACCGGCCTGGATCACCAGACTGCTGCCGAAGACCTCCGCCTGGGCGAAGGGGGCAAACAGCACCGGGATCGCCTCGGCATCGAGCCCGCCATCCTTGGTGTCGCCGACGACGCCGACCACGGTGCGCCAGTCACCCGAGACCCCGATGAACTTGAGCACTTCGCCGGTCCACGCCACCCGCCGACCGATCGGCTCCTGATTGGGGAAAAGCCGGTCTGCCAGATTCTTGTTGAGGATGACGACCAGGGCCGAGCCGGTGCGATCGGTGCTCGAAAACTCTCGCCCCTTGAGCAGGGGGATGCCGGCGGTGCGAAAGTATTCCGGGCTCGCGGTGCGACCCTCGGCATGGGGCATCGGCTCACCCGGCGCCACGGGCCGGCCCTCGGCCTTGATGTCGAGCGAGAAGCGCTCCGAGCGGAGCGGTACCGTGGAACCCAGGCCCACGCCTTTGACCCCGGGAAGCGCGGCGAGGCTGCTCTGGATCCGCTCGTACAAGGCCACCGCGGCGTCGTGCGGCTGGCTGTAATCCGGGGGCACCTCCAGGGTGAGCACGTTGCCGCCGGTGAGACCGGTGTCCACGACGCTGAGGCGCTGCATGGTCCGGGTCAGCAGGCCAGCGCCGGTCAGCAGCATGACCGAGACCGCAATCTGGGCGACGACCAGAGTCTGCTGCAGCCGCTGGCGGCGTACACCGCCGGTGGTGCGCTTGCCACCGGAGGCCAGCGTGGCGGCGAGGGCGTGCTCGCGGGCCAGCTTCGGTGCATAGGAGAGCAGCACCGCGACCACCAGCGTGAGGGCCAGGGTGAAGCTGAGCACCATGGCGTCCACCCGGATCTCTCCGGCGCGCGGACTCATGCGCGCGGCGAAGGCGATCAACATTCCCACTCCGCCGAACGCGATCAGCAGGCCCAACCCACCGCCCAGCAGCGCCAGGACCAGGTTTTCCGCCAGCAGTAACCTGCGGAGTCGGGCGGTCCCGGCGCCCAGCGCGGCGCGGACGACCAGCTCATGCTCCCGGCGCACGCCGCGCATGAGCGTCAAATTGGTGACGTTCGCGCAGGCGATCACCAGAACGAAGGCCGCGGCCCCCATGAGGAGCCAGAGGGTGAGCCGGGCCTTCTGGCCGAGCACTTCCTGAAACGGGGTCAGCGTGACCTCGTAGCCGGAGGCGGCGTCGTAGGCTTCCGGATGGTCGGCGTGGACCCGGGAGGTGATCGCGGCGACCTCGGCGCGCGCCTGGGCCACGGTGCTTGCGGGTGCGAGCCGGGCGATCATCTGGGTCATCCGGTGGGTGCGCCCGGTGACCATCATGGCGCTCAGGTGATGCTCGCTGTTCACCATGTTCATGAGCGCGTCCATGCTCTGCGGGAACGCGGGGGCGGGTTGCAGGACGCCCACGACGGGGACGGCCTTGCCGTTGACGTGCAGCGCTCGGCCGATGACCGCGCTGTCTCCGCCGAAGTGCTGCTTCCAGTAGGCGTAGGTCAGCATCATGACGGGGGCCGCGGCAGGGCCGTCATCGCCCTGATCGAACGCGCGTCCGACCACCGGAGCGAGACCCATCACCGAGAAATAGTTTCCGGTGACGAGACCCACGTCGATCCGGACCGCCTCGCCGTTCTCCACCATGGTGAACGTGATGGGAGAGTACTCGGCGATGCCGGCCAGGGTCTTGGACCCGGATCTGAAATCGGTGATCTCTGGAACCGAAAACGCAATGTTCTCGCCGCCGGGTGCCTGCACGGATTGTCGCAGGAACACCAGCCGGCCGCCGTCCCGGTGCGGGAGGGGCTTGAGCAATACCCCGCGCACGACGCTGAAAATGGCGGTGTTGGCGCCGATGCCGAGCCCGAGAGTGAGCACCACCGCCAGGGAGAACCCCCGGGCGCGGGAAAGGCTGCGGAGCGCATAGCGGAAGTCGGGAATGAACATGCCGGTCTCGTCAGTGAGGCGGGAATGGGCTGAACTGTAACGCGGCGATTCCCGGGCGAAAAGCGGCGGTCCCCCTCAAGGTCATTGCGGGCGCAAGGGCGGAAAGCCGGCCCGGGAAATGGCGGGGACCAGCCGGAGCGCATTGCCGTAGTAGAGCTTCTTGAGCACGCTGTCGGGCAGTCCCATCCCGTAGAGTTTCCAGAAGGCGTGGTAGTCCCGGTAGTAGTCGAAGTATTCGTCGTTGGTCTCGAACACGCGCCAGTAATAGGGATACTCGTCGGGTTGGAAACTGTCCTTGCCGAACAAGAGCCGGTCCTGGTACTTCACGAAGAATTCCCGCGCCGCCCGGGGTTGCCGGCCCAGGTCGTAGAGAATCGCCCCGACTTCGCTGTAGAGGTTGGGCAGGCTGTCGAACATGCGGCCCAGCCGCGCCAGGTCGTTGGCGTGCCAGCCGAGATGCGCCAGTACCCACATGGTATGCGGGTGCCGGGCGAACAGGTGGTCCCGCTCCGTCATCAACTCCTCGAAGGAAGGAAACCGCGAGCGATCCTGGTAGCGTCGGCCGGGGTACAGCGCCAACTCGAGCCAGCGCTCATTCTGGTAGTCGAGCGGCGCAAAGAATTCGCTCGGATCAGCGACATGGATGAAGACCGGGATCTTCAGGCGAGCCGCGGTCTCCCAGACCGGGTCGAGCTCGGGGTCATCCAGTTTGAGGCGGGTGCCGTCCGCCTTGCGGGCCGAAAGCCCGAACCCCTTGCCGATCTCGCCCACTCCTGCGGCGCCCGCCTTGATGTCGGTCTCGAGCTGAGCCGCGATCCTGGCGCCGGACCCCGGCCCGACGTCCCGGAGATTCAGCGTGGTGAAAAGGATGAACCGGTCACGGTAGGGGCTTGCGCGGACCGCCTCCAGTTGCCGGGACAACCCGTCGCCCGTGCTCCCGTTCGCGTTCACCAGCACGCGGAGGTTGAGGGAATCCATGGCCGCGCCGACCTGGCTGATCACCGCGGCGGAGGTGAGGGCGGGCGGGTGGCCATGAATGTCGACGACCGGAAATCTCGCGCGCGGGACCAGGTGCACCGGGACAACGAGCGTAGATCGCGGCTGGTATTCCCGGATGTTGGGAGGGGGGAATTCGGGCTCGCGACCTTCTGCGGGGCGGGGCCGGATCTGCCCCGGTCCCTGGGTCTGGGCGGCGAAATCAACTGGGGCCAGCAGTCCGACAACCGCGAGCAGCGGAGGCAGCGGAGATAGAAGGCGCATGGGATAAAGCTATCCCGTCGCCGCTATCTCTTCGACCGCAGCCCTTCCAGCTGGTCCGCCAGGTCTTCCAGGAACCGCGCCGCTCGGCGCCGCAGGTCGCGGCCCCAATCCCGCGGCACCTCCCAGCGCGGAAGCTCGAACGGCAGGCAATCCCCACCCGGCGGCTCGGTGCCGGCCAGGAAGAGTTCGCGGGTCCCACACTGGGAAAACCAGCCGCCCTCCCCCTGGCCGACGTACGCCTCGGTGATGCCTTCGGGAACCTCGAATTGCTCCCACCCCGCCTCGGAGCTCCCTTCCTCCAGAAAGCGCCCCACCACGGGAAGGGCCGCTCCGGCGCCCGTCATCCCAAGGCTGTGGCCGTCGTCGAAGCCGATCCAAACGCCCACCACCAGCGTGGGTGAATAGGCGATGAACCAGGCGTCCCGCCAGTCGTTCGAGGTGCCGGTCTTTCCAGCGAGGCCTTCGAATTGCCCAGCCGCGTTGAGCGCCCGTCCCGTCCCCCGGGTCACCACGCCTTCGAGCGCCGAGGTCACCAGGTACGCGACGGCGGGATCCAGCACCCGGGCAATCTCCGGAGGACGGGACTCCGGGATTTCCTCGCCATAGCGGGCGCGTCCGACCAGGCTGCGAGGCGCCGCCAGGTTGCCACCGGCGGCGAGCACACCGTAGGCACGAACCAGCTCGAAGAGGGTGACTTCGGAGCTGCCCAGGGCCAGACTGGGGACCGGGCGCAGCGGGCTGGTGATGCCCAGCCGCTTGGCGGTGGCCGCGATCCGGTCGGGGCCGATGGCGAGGCCGATCCGGGCGAATGGCACGTTGAGCGACTGCTCCATCGCTTCACGCAGGGTCACCAGGCCGTGGAACTGACCGTCGTAGTTGCTGGGCTGCCAGGGCCCGTTGGGCGTGCGGACGCGCAACGGTTCGTCCTCGACCATCGAGGCGAGCGTAAATGCCGGGCTGTGCCCCTCCACCCGTTCGAGCGCGGCGACGGCAACAACCGGCTTGAACGCGCTGCCCGGTTGGCGGCGGGCATCGATGGCGCGGTTGAACTGTGAGGCGCCATAATCGCGCCCCCCGACCAGGGCGAGCACCTCGCCCGTCCGGGGATCGATCGCCACCAGGGCGGCCTCGGCGCCGGGGGTTCGTACCCGTGCGAGGCCGTTGCGGATGGCGCGCTCGGCCGCGCGCTGCAAGGTCGCGTCGAGGGTGGTATACACCGCGACGCCCCGAGCGGGCAAGCGCTCGGAGAGCGCCGGGAGCGCGAGGTCGCGGAACCAGCGACCGTCCACCGAACGGGCCGGATAGGCCCGCGCGGCGAGCGCTGATCCGCGCGCACGCGCCGCCAGGGCGGGAGTGACGCGCTGCTGCTCGACCATCAGGTGGAGCACCAGGTCGCGGCGCTGACGCGCCGCTTCGGGATTTCGAGTGGGCGTGCTGCGATTGGGAGCCCTGATCATGCCCGCCAGCAGGGCGGATTCAGCCAGGCTGATCCTCCGGACGTCCTTTCCGAAGTAATAGCGCGCCGCTGCACCGACTCCGCGCAGCGCCCGCGCGCCATCCTGGCCCAAGTAGATCTCATTGAGGTAGGCCTCGAGAATCTCGGCTTTGTCGTAGCGCGCCTCGAGCGCCAGGGCCAGCGCCGCCTCCCGGAGCTTGCGCAGCGGGGTGCGGTTGGCGGAGAGGAAGAGGTTTTTCGCCAGTTGCTGAGTTATGGTGCTGCCGCCCTGGGTGATAGCGCCCGCCCTGAGATTGGCGAGCAAGGCGCCGCCGATCCGGCGCAGGTCAAAGCCGTGATGCCGGTAGAATCGCTGATCCTCGACGGCGAGGACGGCCTGCGGCAAGTGCTTGGGCAGCTCCGCCAGGCGGATCGGCGCCCGCTGCTCCGGTGTGGCTCCTTCAATGGCCCCGAGGGCGACGGGCGCGCGCCGTATGCCCGGGCTGCCCCAGGGGATCGGGCGGGTATAGAAGGCGGTGGGAATTCGGGCTTCGGGCGAGTCGAGTTTGCCGCGGATGAGCGCTTCGCTGCCAATGGCAAGGAATCCGAGGGCGCCGGCGGCGAAGGCGATGCGGCGGAGCCGGCGGAAGGAAACCCGAGCGCGAAGCGAGGCGAGCGCTTGACGGACACGCAGTGCGATCGCCTGCCGGTTCATCGTGGTCTGCTCCTCAAGGCTGCTGTACATATCTGACGCGCGAGGAGCCTGGACGGTTTCGGCGGGGGCGGTGGCTTGGACGTACATTGCCCCTTCTTCTATGGGAGACCAGCGTGGACAGCGGCGTCGCCAGAGCCCCTGAAGCGGTAGCGGCACGTGAATCGCTGCGTCCGATTCTCGCGCCGGCGAGCGTGGCCGTCGTCGGAGCCTCGCGTACGCCGGGCACCATCGGCCACGAAATCGTGGCCAGCCTGCTGCGCTGCGGGTTCACCGGCGCCGTGTATCCCGTGAATCCCAAAGCCGCGGCCATCTGCGCCGTACCGGCCTTTCCTTCCATTGACGCGATTCCGGTTCCCATCGATCAGGCGATCATCGTGGTCCCCAAGGAGCTGGTACAACCCGTGGTGGAGGGCTGTGCCCGAAAGGGAATTCCCGGCTTGGTGGTCATTTCCTCCGGCTTCAAGGAGGTCGGCGGCGAGGGGATCGAGCGAGAGCGTCGCCTCACCGAGTTCGTGCGGGCCAACGGGATGCGGATGGTGGGCCCCAATTGCATGGGGGTCCTGAACGCCAACCCCGCCGTGTCGATGAACGGCACCTTCGCTCCGCATCTGCCGCCCTACGGCAAGCTGGGCTTCGTGTCGCAATCGGGGGCGATGGGCCTTTCGGTGCTGGACTACGCCCGGGAATACGGCATCGGAATCTCCCAGTTCGTGTCGATCGGCAACAAACCCGAGGTCAGCGGCAACGACCTGCTGTTGGCGTGGGAGGACGAGCCCGACGTCGAGGCGATCCTCATGTACGTGGAGAACTTCGGCAATCCCGGCAAGTTCCTGCAAATCGCTTCCCGTATCACCAAGCGGAAACCGATCATCGTGGTCAAATCGGGGCGCTCGCGGGCCGGCGCCCGCGCCGCCTCGTCGCATACCGGCGCGCTCGCTGCGAGCGATGCCGCCGTGGATGCGCTGCTGGCCCAGGCGGGCGTGCTCAGGGCCGGCAGCATCGAGGAGCTGTTCGATCTCGCGATGGGATTCGCGGTGCAGCGCGCGCCGGCGTCGCGGCGCACCGTCGTGCTCACCAACGCCGGCGGTCCCGGGATTCTCGCGGCCGACGCGTGCGAGGCAAACGGGCTCGAGCTCCCCGACCTCGCCCCCGGGACCGTGGCCCGGCTGTCGCCGCTGTTTCCGGCGGAAGCCTCGATCCGTAACCCGCTCGACATGATCGCCTCGGCCACGCCGCAGGGCTACCGCGCCGCGCTGGGGGCGTTGCTCGATGATCCCAACGTGGACGCGGCGCTCGCCATCTTCGTTCCGCCCCTCGGGGTTACCCAGGAGGATGTCACCCTGGCGATCGCCTCGGTCGCGCGGGAGCGGCCGGCCAAGACCGTCTTCGGCGTGTTGATGGGGCAACAGGGGTTGCCGCAGGGGAAGGCGACGCTGCACGACGCCGGGATCCCGGCCTACATCTTCCCCGAATCGGCGGCACGTGCCCTCGCCGCGATGTGCCGCTGGCGGGAATGGCGCGACCGGCCGGCACCGGTGCCGGAGACCTTGAAGGTGGACACGGTCACTGCGCGGCGACTGATCGATTCGGCGCTTGCGTCCGGCAAGAGTCGGCTCGCGGAGGACGAGGCGCTGGAGCTGCTTACCGCGTACGGCATCGGGACCGCGCGGGGCGAGCTGGCCACCAGCGCCGACGCGGCGGTGCAGCTCGCCGAGCGCCTGGGCTACCCCGTGGTGCTCAAGATCGTGGCGCCCACGATCCTCCACAAAACCGAGGTGGGCGGTGTGCGAGTCAACCTGGGGGATGCGGCGGAGGTCCGCCGGGCCTACGAGCGAATCATCCTGGGTGCCCGCGCGGCTCAGCCCGAGGCCGTCATCTCCGGCGTGCTGGTGCAGGCCATGGTGCAGGACGGGCGTGAGCTGATCGTGGGAATGAGTCGCGATCCGGTCTTCGGTCCCCTGGTGATGTTCGGGCTGGGAGGCATCCTGGTCGAGGTTCTCCGCGACGTGGCCTTCCGGATCGCCCCCTTTGGCCGTGAGGAGGCGCGGCGCATGATGGGAGAAATCCGCGGGGCCCGGCTGCTCGACGCGGTGCGCGGCTCGCCC
>DATCWE010000323.1:0-19905 GCA_036566495.1 Gemmatimonadales bacterium
CGCGGCGGCGCCCGCGTCCGTCTCCAGCCGTGCCACCACGGTCTGCACAGCGACGGTCTGCCCCTCCGTCACCAGAATCTCCGCCAGGACGCCAGCCGAGGGCGCCGGAATCTCGGCGTCCACTTTGTCGGTGGAAATCTCGAAAAGGGGCTCATCCCGCTTGATCGGGTCGCCCACCTGCTTGAGCCACTTGGACAATGTGCCCTCGGCGATGGACTCACCCATCTGGGGCATGACCACGTCGATCTTCGCCATGCGTGCTTCTCCGATCAGGGACGGACGGCCTTAGTACGCCGCCAGCCAACGACAGGCCCGTACTATATCCCCGGTCTGCGGTAGCACGAAATCTTCCAGCGTCGGGGCGTAGGGAAGCGGGACATCGTGCGCGCAGACGCGCTTGACCGGCGCGTCCAGCCATTCAAAAGCCTGGTCGTTGATCCGGGCGGTAATCTCGCCGGCGACTCCCCCGGTCCGGGTATCCTCGTGCACGATGAGCACGCGGTTCGTCCGCTTCACCGTGTTGACGATCGCCTGGTCATCGAGTGGCAGCAGGGTACGCAAATCCAGCACCTCGACCAACAAACCGTCTTCGCGCTCGAGCTGCTCCGCGGCCTCGAGGGATTTCCACAACATCGCCGACCAGGTCAGGATCGAGAGATCGCGGCCGGAACGCACCGTCCGCGCCTGGCCGATCGGGGTGAGGATCTCCTCACCCTCGGGCAGCTCCTCTTTGATACGCCGATAGAGGTACTTGTGCTCGAAATAGAGTACGGGATCATCATCGCGAATCGCCGCCTTGATCAGGCCTTTCGCGTCCCGGGCGGTGGCGGGCGCCACGATCTTGAGTCCGGGCGTGTGAAGGAAGGCCGCCTCGGGATTCTGCGAGTGGAAGGGGCCGCCCCGCACAAAGCCGCCCGCCGGACCGCGCACCACGATGGGGGTGGGAAGGCCGGCCCGGTAACGCGCGGTGGCGACATAGTTGGTCAGGATCGAATAGGCGCAGGAAATGAAATCGATGAACTGCATCTCGCACACGGGACGGAATCCCATATGCGCAGCTCCCGCGGCGGCACCCACAATGGCTGTCTCGGCGATGGGGGCGTCGATGACCCGCTCGGCCCCGAAGCGCTTCTGAAACCCTTCGGTGACCTTGAACGCACCGCCATAGGCGCCGACGTCCTCGCCCAGGATGAACACCCGCTCGTCGCGGGCCATCTCTTCGGCAAGCCCGTCCCGCAGGGCCTCGAGATAGGTCACCTCAGCCATGCAGCCTCCGGTACCACTCGAGCTCCGCACTGGCCGGGTTCGCCAGCACCCCGGTCAGGGCCGAGGCCGGCTCGGGCAGCGGCTCATTTTCGCACGCGGCGACGGCGGCATCGAGCTCCCCAGCGATCCGCGCATCGAGCGCCTCGAGCTCCGCGGGCTCCGCCCAGCCCGCCGCGATCAGCTGCTTGAAGTACCGATCGATGGGATCCTTGGCCGCCCAGGCCTCCAGCTCCTCCTTGGGCACGTAGGACTGATTGTCGTGCTCGGCGTGACCCTTGCGCCGGTAGGTCAGCAGCTCGATCAGAGTGACCCCGCCGCCGGCGCGCGCGCGCGCGATCGCCTGGCGGGTGACCTCGTATACCGCCAGCACGTCGTTGCCGTCCGCCCGCTCGCCGGGAACCCCATATCTCGCAGCCTTCTCGACCAGGAACTTCACCGCCGTCTGCCGGTCCATCGGGGTCGAGTACGCATAGCCGTTGTTCTCGGCGATCACCACCAGGGGAAGCCGCTGAACCGCGGCGAAGTTCATCCCTTCGTGGAACGAACCCGTGCTCATGGCACCGTCGCCCACGTAGACGAGCCCCACCCGCGCCTCGCGCCGCATCCGGAAGGAGAGCGTAATCCCCGCCATCACCGGCACCATGTCGCCCAGGTGGGAGATTTGGCCGATGAAGCCGCGCTGCAAGTCGTTGAAATGGATGTTGAGCTCGCGGCCGCGAGTGGGGCTCTCCGCCTTGGCCATGTACTGCCGCAGCACCTCGAGCGGCGTGGCACCCTGCACCAGCATGGAGCCGAGGTTGCGGATCAGCGGAGAAAGGATGTCGCCTTTGCTGCGATCCAGCGCGTAGGCGCTGCCGACGGAGTCCGCCTCCTGACCCAGCGAGCGGAACAGGCCGCCGATCACCTTGGTCTGGCGGTACAGGTTGACCAGCTTCTCTTCCAGCGAGCGGGTGAGCCGCATCCAGTAGTACAGCTCGTGCAACTGGGCGCGGCTCAGTCCGTTCGGCAGCGGAAGGGTCACCGGCGGCCTCCTAGGCGGCCGAAGCCCCCTCGATCCGCATTTTGTAGAACGAGCGGTAGACGAACACCATCGAGACCAGGAGGAAGAGTCCGGCCAGCAGGTGGCTCAAGGCGGGCCCGTTCTGCGCGGTGAGAGAGACCGCGAGCTCCACGGCAAGCAATCCGAACAGGGTGGTGAACTTGATGATCGGGTTGAGGGCCACGGACGAGGTGTCTTTGAACGGATCGCCGACGGTATCGCCGACCACGGTCGCAGCGTGGAGGGGAGTGCCTTTCTGTTTGAGCTCCACTTCCACGATCTTCTTCGCGTTGTCCCAGGCACCACCGGCGTTTGCCATGAAGATCGCTTGGTACAGCCCGAAGATCGCGATCGAAATCAGGTAGCCGACGAAGAAGAACGGTTCGACGAAGGCGAAGCCGAGGGTGCCGAAAAAGACGGCGATGAAGATGTTGAACATTCCCTTCTGGGCATAGAGCGTGCAGATCTCCACCACCTTTTTGCTGTCGCTCACCGAGGCCTTGGTGCTGCTCTCCAGATTGATGTTGGCCTTGATGAACTCGTCGGCCCGATAGGCGCCCGTGGTCACCGCCTGAGTCGAGGCCCCGGTAAACCAGTAGATGACCGCGCCCCCGCTGATAAGGCCGAGCAGGAAGGGCGGATGCAGCAGGGACAGCATCTGCAGGTTCTCGGTGAGCCCGCCGGTAAGCGTCACAATGATGGCGAAAATCATGGTCGTTGCGCCCACGACCGCGGTGCCGATCAACACCGGCTTGGCGGTGGCCTTGAAGGTGTTGCCGGCACCGTCGTTCTCCTCCAACAGGTGCTTGGCCGCCGCGAAGTTCACGTCGTAGCCCTCTTCCTGCTTGATCTTGGCCGCCAGGCCCGGCACCTGTTCGATCAGGGAAAGCTCGTACACCGACTGGGCATTGTCGGTCACCGGACCGTAGGAGTCCACGGCGATGGTGACCGGTCCCATGCCCAGGAACCCGAACGCCACCAGACCGAAGGCGAAGACCGCTGGGGCCAGCGGCAGGATGCTGTCCAGGCCCATCGTGCTGACGGCGTAGGCGATGCTCATCAGCGCGACGATCGTGAGTCCCATCCAGTACGCGCTGAAATTCCCGGCCACCAGCCCCGAGAGAATGTTCAGCGATGCCCCGCCCTCCCGCGAGGAGGTGACCACCTCTCGCACGTGACGCGACTCGGTCGAGGTAAACACCTTCACGAACTCCGGAATGATCGCTCCGGCGAGCGTGCCGCAGGTGATCACGGTGGAGAGCTTCCACCACAGCGAGCCGTCTCCCAGCTGCGGAATCAGGAGGTAGGAGGTCAGGTAGGTCAGGAGCACCGAAACCACCGACGTCAGCCAGACCAGGCTGGTGAGCGGGGCTTCGAAGTTCATCTTGTCGGCGTGCGCGAAGCGGGCGCGCGACACCGCGCCGTTCACCAGGTAGGATACGCCGCTCGCGATCACCATCAGCACCCGCATCATGAAGATCCAGACCAGCAGCTGGACCTGGATATCGATGGACGGCACCGCCAGCAGAATGAAGGAGATCAGGGCGACCCCGGTCACCCCATAGGTCTCGAACCCGTCGGCGCTGGGACCCACCGAATCGCCGGCGTTGTCGCCGGTGCAATCCGCGATCACGCCGGGATTACGGGCGTCGTCTTCCTTGATGTTGAAGACGATCTTCATCAGGTCGGCCCCGATGTCGGCGATCTTGGTGAAAATGCCGCCGGCGATCCGGAGCGCCGCCGCTCCCAGGGACTCGCCGATCGCGAAGCCGATGAAGCAGGGTCCGGCGTATTCACCCGGGATGAACAGCAGGATGCAGAGCATGATCAGCAGCTCGACGCTGATCAGCGCCATCCCGATGCTCATGCCGGCCTTCAGCGGAATCTCGTGCAGCGGATAGGGCTTGCCGCGCAGACTGGCGTAGGCCGTGCGCGAGTTGGCGAAGGTGTTGATCCGGATCCCGAACCAGGCGACGCCGTAACTCCCCGCGATGCCGACCAGGCTGAAGAGCAGGATGATCGCCACCCGGAACGGCTCGAAGTGACGCAGCACACCGAAGTAGAGCGCGATGACCAGCCCGATGAAGACTTCCAGGATCAGGATGAACTTGCCCTGGGTGATCAGGTAGGTCTTGCAGGTTTCGTAGATCAGCTCGGAGATCTCCCGCATCGACTCGTGCACCCGCATGTTGCGGAGCTGGGAGTAGATGATCAGGCCGAACACCAGCCCCAGCGCGCAGACCACCAGTCCCGACATCAGCAGCGCGCGACCGGAGACCCCGAGGAATTGCGCCTGGGAAAGGTCCGGCACTACCAGATTCGCTTCGCCGCCTTCGGCTCTCGGCGCGACGGCCTGCACCAGGGCGAGGGCTTGGACCATCCAAGTCATGAGCGGATCTCTCCGAATTGCGTGGGTTCCAAGGGGAAAACGCGGCGCGCGCGGGGCGCTCCGCAGCCGCTAAAGATAATGCCGGGAAGGACCGCCCGTCTACACGTGCTGCAGCAGCAATTCCAGCTTGTGGCGCAGCTCGCCCAGCTGCTTGGATTTGAAGGCGCTCTTGGTTTGTTCCAGCACTTCGATGGCCTCCCGCACGGCTTCCTGCAGCTGCGCCCCGCGGGGGCAGTTCATGAGCTGGCAGGGATGCTCGCCCACGCTGCGTCCCGACAAGGCCCGGCCGAGCTGGTCCAGATCGGTCAGGGATCCCATGACGTTGCGAAGGGTGAGCGACAGGAAGACGTCGATGGCGGGAGCCGGGACGTCGCCGCCGCCCTTGATGCTGGCCACGTTCTCGAATTCCTGGCGCCAGTCCTTCAACCGCCGCTCGGCGCTCTCCAGCGCACGGTACGACCGAAAGCGCTGAACTGCGGCGTCGACCCGGGCGAGCAGCTCCGGGAACACGACCGGCTTGACCAGGTAGGCCGCCACCGGAAGCTCCACGCAGGCGATCGCGGAGCGCACCGAGGGATACCCGGTCAGAATGATGACGGGCAGCCCACCGCTCGATTCGGCGATGGTGCGAACCAGCGCCAGGTCGGAGTTGCCCGGCATCTCGAGGTCGGTGATCAGGAGGTCGTAGTTGCCCCGGATCGCCTCCTCGAGGGCCTGGCCCCCGTCGGGGACGGTGGTGCACTCGTATCCCTCCCGGCGCAGGAGATCCGCCGTGGAGCTCAGGAAGGTGGCTTCGTCGTCGGCGAGAAGAATCTTTCCGCGAGGTATCACGTCGAGGCTACTCGGGGTGTAGAGGTGGAGAGCGGGATCTTGACCACGAACTCGGCCCCGCCCTGCGGTGGATCCACGATCTCGATGCTGCCGCCGAGGGCGCTGACCGAGCGCTGCACCATGGAGAGTCCGATGCCCATTCCGCTGGTCGGCACGTTCCGGTCCTTGGTGCTCACGAACGGCTGGAAAATCCGGGTCCGCAGCTCCAGGGGGACACCTTCACCCTCGTCCCGCACCCGCAGGACGAACATGTCGTCGAGGATGTCGCCTCGCACCGTGACCGTTCCTCCCGGAGGCGAAGCCTCGACCGCGTTCTGCACCAAATTATAGACGGATTGCCGCAAGACCGACTCGGGGATGGGAACCTGGGACGGCACACTGCCCAGTTCGGCTTGAATCCGGACCTTCGCCGGCCGGTTGACCTGCTCCAGAAAGGCGACCGCGTCGCCAATGAGGGTGCGCACCCCGGCGTGACCGGTGCCGTTCGCCTCGGGCCGGTAGGTCTCATAGAGCTGCCGCGTGACCCCGGCGATCCGCGCGATCTCCCGTTCCATGGCCCCAACATACGCATAATGAGGATGCTGAGGGGAGATGGCATCCCGCAGGAGCAGAAAAGAGTTCTGAATGCCCGCGAGGGGGTTGTTGATCTCGTGGGCCACCCGGGCGGCAAGCCGGCCCATGGTGCTGAGCGTCTCCACTTCGCGGAGCTGTGCTTCGGCCCGCCGGCCCGCGGTAATGTCCCGGCCTTCGGCCAGCAGCTGCGTCACCTTCCCCGCGGCGTCCCGGATGGGCTTCAGGGAAATGTCCAGAATCAGCTTATCGCCACGGCCGTTCTGGATTTCGATTTCATCGGTGACGGTATGGCCCTCGCGGGCCAGGCTCGCCGCGGACTTGATGCGATCGCGAACCAGCGCATTGGGCCACCACGGCGCCTGCCAGAATTGTGTGCCCTGCAGGTCCTCGACCGCTGCCCCCGGCCCGAGCAGGCTCAGGGCGGTCGGATTGACCTCGAGCAGGCGCCCCTCCAGATCGAGCAGACCCTGGAACTGATAAGCACTGTCGAAGATGGCCCGGAATCGTTGCTCACTGCTGGCGCGCTCTTCGTCGACCCGACGGCGCTCGCTCACGTCGCCGCTCACCCCGAGCATCTGCACCGGAGTGCCGTCGCGGGTGCGTTCCGTCACGTGGCCCCGGTCGACCCGCCAATGCCAGGCGCCCGAGGCGTTGCGCAGGCGGTACTGGGCCTCGAAGGCCGGGGTCTTCCCGTCCAGGTGGGCTTTCAGGAGCTCGACGACACGACGGCGATCCTCGGGATGAATCAGCTCGGTCCAGGCCCCCTCCCGGGATTCCTGACCGGAGCTCGAGGAAAGCAACGCCGGACTGACCTTCCCCGCATTGGAAGGATCCCAGGACCAGGCCCGATCCATCGCACGGCCGAGGGCGAGGCGCAAGCGGACCTGCTCGGCCGTCCGCGCATTGGCCTTGAGCGTCCGGGTGAGCTGCAACGTCACGGGCAGCAAGGCACTGACGACCAGGCCGAAGGCCAGGACCAGGTCGGGAAGGCCGCCGGGCAGACGCTCCCGCAACCCCTGAGTGGGCCAGACCGCCAGCTCCCAGATCATGTCGTTGAGGGGCAGAACGGAGCGGTAGACGGCCTGCTCTTCGTCCGGCCGGCTGGGGGATCCGAAGAGGGTCTGGCCGCGCCAGCTTACCCGCCGATGAAAGCCATCGAGCGAGTCTCCGACGAGGGGTCGCAACATCTGATCGACGCGGAGCAACCCTACCACGAACCCTTCGCAGGTCGCCAGATCGCAGCGGGGGATCGCGATGGCGATCGTAGGAGTGGCATCGGCAAGCGAGAAGTGACGGACCGAATCGAGCGCGGCGACGCTGGGGGTAAGGTTGGTCGGCAACTGCATGCGGATCTGCAAGCCGAGCACGGCTGAGTCCGGCGGGGCCGGCAGGATGATCGTCTCCCTGCCCTTGTCGACCCAGGCGATGTTGGTAAGCCCGGGCATGGTATTGAGCGCGCTCTGCATCTGCGCCGACCAGCGCTCGGAACCGACGGCTTCGCGGGGGGAAAGCCAGGCCGCGCGCCACAATGCGATGTTGGTCCGCCCCATGGCTTCTTCGATGCGATCCTCGGTCCCCCGCGCTACGGCGCTGAGCAAGGCTCGCTGATCGTCGCGCTGGCCCTGCACCAGCGCGCGCCAGATCAGCAGGACCGACGCCAGGCTGGCCAGACCGACCGCGACGGGAATCCAGGCCGGATAGGTCGCCGGGCTCCAATCCCGGCTCCAGGCCCAGGACGCCAGGCACAGTCCCAGCGCGAACAATCCCAGCGCGACCTGGGGCGAGGAGCCCGCGAGCCGGCCGAACTGCAGCCCCTGCGACAATCCGAGTACCTGGCCGACCAGGAGGGTCAGGTTGAGCGCAACCAGGGTCGCGCCGGCCAGTCCCACGGCAAAGGCCCCGGCGGTGGGAGCCCGGAGCCGCGCCGCGATAAGAGCGAGCGCTCCCCCTCCCAGCAGAAATCCGAACGCGGAGGCGACCGGAAGGATTTTGGGGGCGGTGGGAAGCGTCTGCAGATCGGCGCTCCGTCGCAGCACCAGCCCGTCGAGCCCGAGATCATGGCCCGTCACCAGCTGCAGGAGCGCAGCGTACCCGATCACCATCCCGATCACCGCCGCGATCAGAGCGACCCGGGGGCGTCCCCGGTCGATGGCGAGGGCTCCCATTCCGAGAGCAACCATTCCGATAGCAGCCAGCGGTTGGATCGGCGCCCGCGTGATGAAGGGCTGGATTAGTGTGGGAATCGACAGGAGCCACCCGGTCACTCCCAGACCCCCGACGACGAACAGCAGCCACCCCGTCGGGGCCCACGGACCGCGCCAGCTCTGAACGATCGAGCGAAATACCCGAGTCTGCGGAAGCGCCATCCGACTCCTCACCGCAGGAAGAACAAGGCACGAAGGCTCCCACCGCCTACCGAAGGGGGAACGCTCCGTGCCTGGGGCCTTCGTGTGCGCAAAACGTTGCCTGGGTCGTCATGTTAGTAACCCGATCCACGCGGCGCAAGATTTTGCGGGAGGCCGCGGAAATCCGGGGTCTTGCGGGCGGATGAGCAAGGCCATAACATAGGGAACAACAAAATCAGCAGGCGCCGCCATCTGGCGGCCCGCCTTGTCGGATGGAACAGGGTTCCATCAGCCGAAGGCGCCACCCTCGCAGCCGCGGGGAGGCGCCTTTCTTTTTTTGTGCTTGTGGAGTGATGAGCTCGCCAACACCGGTGTCGTGGAGGGTACTGCCGATGCTGCTCGAGACGATGGAAGATCTGCTGCTCAATCAGCTGCGCGACCTGTACAGCATCGAAACACAGATCGAAGTTGCCCTCCCGGTCGTGGTCGAGCAGACGACCTCCCCCTCACTCCGGGAGGCGCTGACCGAACATTTCGAGGACACCGAAGGCCAGATCGTGCGGTTGCAGGAAATATTCCGAACACTGGGCGTGAGCGCTCGGGGTCCCCGCTGCCTGGGAATCGCCGCCCTGCTCCAGGAAACCGAAGACATGCTGCGACGCGCCCTGCGGGGCGGCCTGTTGGACGCGGTCCTGATCGCGTGCATGCAGCGGGTGGAGCACTATGAAATGGCGGCCTACGGTGCGGCGCTCTCCTACGCCAAGCAGCTCGGGCAATCCCAAATCGCCGAATTGCTGGAACAGTCCCTGAGCGAGGAAGTCGCCGCCGACGAGAAGCTGTCGCGGATCGCCGAGGCGGAAGTACTGGAACAGGGTGCGCAGGCCGGAGTGCTGGTTTAGCAGCGCACATAGAGAAGGATAGGCCCGGACGACTCGTTTCCCACCTCTCCGAGGAGTCCGACCTACCGTCGCCCAGTCGGCCTCCCCGGCCTCTGGGCGGCGGGGCCTATTCTCTCCGCCACTCGAGCAGTGCCATCAGCCCCCAACAGCCTTGAGCTCACCGCACGAAATCGGAGTCCCGGTGGGCCCGTGGACCTGCACCAGATAACTCCCCGACGAAGGAGGCGCGACCGGGAGCGTCACGGCCGCCTCGGCCGTCCCACCCGGGCCGCTATGCAGCTCGGGGTAGCCGGAGCCGACCACAGCACCCGGGGAAGCACACGTCCCCGAATGCATATGCCAGGCGTAGGTCGCGTCCGGGGCCGCGTCCCGGATGGTGATCGTGAAGCGGGTAGAGTCGGACCCCCTGGCCTCCGCGATCGCGCCCCCCCGAACCTTGGAACCGGCCGCGGGTGTCAACAGCGCGCGCCATTTCGGGTCGGCCGAAGAGTGACCTGGTGTCGTGCCCAGCACGTAGGTACTAGCGAGAACTGCAGCCGCAATTGTCGTCAACATGTAAGGAAGCCTCACCATGGTGTAGTTGTCCTCCGAGCGCACGGTCCGCGAGCAACGCGAGGGCGCCATCCGGCATTTCCTGCCAGCGGCGCCCTCGATGGGGCTACGCCCCGCTCAACCCGCGACTAGACCCGCGCTTCACTTAACAGGACGTTTCTGCTCCGGCCACCCGCACGCTGACTCAATACGCTCCACGCAACGGGTGCGACGGGTCCGCCAAAGTGTGGACGATCGACAGAAACCGCTTGGCCAGCTTGTCCAGCTCGCTCTCCCCTGGCTGGTTGGTTTCCACGGTCACCAGTGTGTAGTGCCCTCCGTCCGGCTGCACGGTCACGCCCAGCTGTCCGATCGCTCCTGCGAAGCGGCGGCGGCGGGCGCCTTCTTCCACCGGGGCAAGGCGGCCCGAGAAATAGGCGGTGGCCCGGGCAATGACCGGGTCCGGAGGTACCGAGGTCCGGTGAAAGTATTTCATCAGTCCTTCCCGTACTCGTAGTATTCGACCCCCAGGTGGGTGATCTGCTCTTCTCCCATGAGGTAGCGAAGCGTGTTCTTGAGCTTGGTGTGCTGAATAAAGAGGTCGTGCTCCGGATAGAGTCCGGGAGCCACCTGCGGACTCTTGAAGTAGAATGAGAGCCATTCCTGGACTCCGGAGAAACCGGCCCGCTGTGCCAGATCGAAGAACAAGGCGAGGTCCAGCACCAGGGGGGCGGCCAGAATGGAGTCGCGGCAAAGGAAATCGACCTTGATCTGCATCGGGTAGCCGCACCACCCGAAAATGTCGATGTTGTCCCACCCCTCTTTGTTGTCGCCCCGGGGCGGGTAATAGTTGATCCGCACCTTGTGGTAGAGATTCCCGTAGAGCTCAGGATACATCTTGGGCTGGAGAATGTATTCCAGTACTCCGAGCTTGGACTCTTCCTTGGTCTTGAAACTCTCCGGATCGTCGAGCACTTCCCCGTCGCGGTTTCCCAGGATGTTGGTGGAGTACCAGCCCGATACCCCGAGCATACGCGCCTTGAACATCGGCGAGAGCACGGTCTTGACCATCGTCTGGCCGGTTTTGAAGTCCTTGCCGCCGACCGCAACCCTCCGCTGCTCCGCCAGCTTGAGCAGCGCGGGCACATCGACGGTGAGGTTGGGCGCTCCATTGGCAAACGGCACGCTCTCCATCAGCGCGGCCCAGGCATAGAGCATCGAAGGGGCGATGGCGGGATCGTTGCCGTCCATGGCCTTCTCGAACGAGGCTAGCGTCTCGTGCACGGGGCCGGGCTGAATGAAGATCTCGGTCGAGGCGCACCAGACCACCACCAGGCGGTCGCAGCCGCTCTTCGCTTTGAAGGCGCGAATATCCTGCCGCAGCGCTTCGGCAAGCTCGCGCTTGGTCTTGCCCTGTTTCACGTTGGTGCCCTGCAGCCGCTTCACGTAGTGCTGGTCGAAGACCGCCGGCATCGGAGCGATCGTGCTGAGGAAATCGCGAATCACTTCGACGTGCTCGTGCTTGTCCAGCACGCCACACTTGAGCGCGGCCTCATAGGCATTGTCGGGAATCGGATCCCACGCGCCGAAGACCAGGTCGTCCAATCCGGCCAGCGGGACGAAGTCTTTGATGAGGGGGGTGCGCTGCTCCGTGCGCTTGCCGAGCCGGATGGTGGCCATCTGGGTCAGCGAGCCGAATGGCTTGGCCTTGCCACGTCGGGCCAGCTCCACCCCGGCGATAAAGGTCGACGCGACCGCGCCCAGCCCCACGCAGAGCACGCCGAGCTTCCCCTTGGCGGGAGCGATGGTGCGGACAGACGACTCGGCCATGCGGTCAGGTCCTTTCCAGTCGGGTAACTCGATACACGTAAATGAAGCGTTGCACGACGGTGACGGTCGACAACAGCGCCAGGACGGCGACGATGACCTGGAGCACGATTGCCCGAGGCCCAGCGCCGATCAGAATGCTCGGCACGCTGATCGCCAGCAGCCGTTCCGCTCGCTGGACCAGGCCGACCCGGCACTCGATGCCGAGTCCTTCGGCGCGTGCCCGCGCATAAGAAACCAGCAGAGAGCTAAGCACGGCGATCATGCACAGGGTGACGCTCTCGATCCGCCAAGCCACGTCGGGCGCCCGCAACAGATAGACCGCAATGCCAATGAAGGTCGCGCCGTCGCCCACCCGGTCGAGGGTCGAGTCGTAAAAGGCCCCGAATTTCGACACCATGTCGCCCCGCCGCGCTACCTGCCCGTCGAACGTATCGATGATTCCGCTGGAGAGCAGCAAGACACCGCCCCAACGGATCCAGCCGAATGCGAACGCCAGAGCGGAAACGGCCACGAGCAGCGCTCCGACCGTCGTGATGGTATTGGGCCGGATGTGGAATCGATGTAACAGCTCCGCGATCGGTGCCGTGGCAGTCAGAAAGCCCCGCTCGAGCCACTTCGGGACCAGCTTCATCGGGCTCCAGAGGCGCTCGTGGGAGGGCCAACCATCAAGTGCTGCAATGAGTTAAGAGCCCGGAAAGATAGCGGCGATGGTGCGGTGCTGCAATCACTGCGGTTCAGCGGTACAGCAGCGCGAATTGACGGTGCCGCAGCCATTGCGCCCGCGCCGCACGCCAGGAATCTGCGATAGCGAACGGATTCGTCCCGGCCAGCACCGCCTCCCGGATGGCAGGGCCCCCCGCCAGCCGATCGAAGCCGGCGGCCCGAAAACCCAGGCTATCGGGAAACAGCCGCCGGATGGTCGCGAGGAGGGTGACGGCGGTGCGGGTCGGGTCATACCTGCGCTCATCGGTGAGCTCGAGCCGGATTCCCCGCACCTCCACCCCAGGATACTTCCCGTCGGCTGGCGCGACCGGTGTGAAGCGAACCGGGGCGAATCGCACCCCAGGCAAGGATTTCGTGGGGAGCGCCGCGATCACCCGGTCGGGATCGAGCCACGGCGCCCCGATCTGGCTGTAAGGCGCGTCGGTTCCCCGCCCGACCGAGAGGGCGGTGGCCTCGAAGAGGCAGGTCCCGGCGTAATGGAACAGGCTCTCGGGGTCCTTGAGATTGGGACTCGGCCGCAGGAAGGGCAGACCGGTTTCCCGCAGCGTCTGGCTGCGGTGCCATCCCTGCACCGGCACCACTCTCAGCTCGGTGGCGAGGGTGAGATCGGCCTTGGCCAACCGGGCGAGCTCGCCCAGAGTCATGCCGGGACGCATCGGCATGGCGAGCGGACCGACGTACGACCGGAACGCGGAGTCGAGGACATTCCCCTGCACCAGCCCCCCGATCGGATTCGGACGATCGAGTACCAGCACCGGAAGGTGGCGCCGGGCCGCCGAGCGCATGACGTCGATGGTGGTCGACAAATAGGTGAAGTAGCGGGCCCCCACGTCGGGCAGGTCCACCAGCAGGACGTCGATGCCTTCGAGCATCGAGTCGGTGGGTGCCCTGGTGGCACCATAGAGGCTATAGATTGGAAGCCCGGTGGCGCTGTCGGTCGTGAACGGGACGGCGGCGCCAGGATCGGCGCTACCGCGGAATCCGTGCTCCGCGCTGAACAATGCGATGAGGCGCACCCTGGCTTGGAGCAGTCGCTCCACATCGCTCACACCGGCGGCGTCCACTCCGGCCTGATTGGACACCAGTCCGACGGCTTTGCCCCGCACCAGGTGAATGCTGTCGCTCAGCAGGACGTCGATCCCGGGCCGGACGACTCCGGCCGGCGCGCGGGCAATGGACGCAGGGACACAGGCCGCGCAGAACGCGAGAATCCTCAGCCAACCCTTCGTCCTGGAACTCCAGTGTCTTTTCGGCGTCATCTCGCGCTCGGCCTCCTGCTTGCCCTCGGTGGGTCCCCTCGCCTCGCCGATGCACAGGGCAACCGCTCCCGGCCGGCGACGGCCGCAACCAGCACCGAGGTCACCCGGCTGCTCCGCACGCTGACCCTGCGCCAGAAGATCGCCCAGCTCATCATGCCGTGGATCGCGGGAACCTATACGGCGTTCGATGACACGGCGCTGGCGAAGGTGCGGGGGTGGATCGACTCGCTCCAGATCGGAGGCATCGTAGTATCGATCGGCTCTCCGCTCGACATCGCCGCCAAGCTCAATTTCTTGCAGCGGCGCTCAAAACTCCCGCTGCTGATCGCCTCCGATCTCGAAGGCGGCACCAGTTTCCGTTTCAATGGAGGCACTCCCTTCCCGACCAATATGGGCGTGGGCGCGACAGGGAGCGAGCGCGCCGCCTATCTGATGGGGCGGATTACCGCCAGCGAGGGACGCGCCGCGGGGATCCACCTGACCTTTTCGCCCGTGGCGGACGTCAACAGCAACCCCGCCAATCCGATCATCAACACCCGGTCATTTGGCGGCGACGCGCGGGCGGTGGCACGACTGGTGTCCGCGACGGTGCGCGGCATTCAGGATGCGGGCATGCTGGCCACCGCCAAGCATTTTCCCGGACACGGCGATACCGACACCGACTCACACCTGGCCCTGCCGGTGATCCACGCGGATTGGCCGCGGCTGGACTCGCTCGAGCTGGTGCCGTTCCGCGCCGCCATCCAGGCCGGCGTGCGGGTCGTCATGTCCGCCCATATCGCGCTGCCCGGATTGGAGCAGGATTCCACCGTACCGGCCACGCTCGCCCCCGAAATCCTGACTGGAGTGCTGCGGGACTCGCTCAAGTTCAAGGGCATCATCGTCACAGATGCACTCGACATGGGCGCCCTGGTGAACAGCTACGGCCCCGGCGAGTCGGCGGTGAAAGCGTTCCTCGCCGGCAGCGATCTCTTGCTGATGCCGGTCGATCCGCGCGGAGCCATCGACGCGATGGAACAAGCAGTACGCGGCGGCCGGGTGAGCCGAGCCAGGCTCGAGGCCTCGGTCCGCCGGGTGGTGGATGCCAAGGTGCGCCTGGGACTGCTGCGCCGGCGGACGGTGAATCTCGACAGCCTGGGCTACGTGGTGGGACGTCGGGCCAACCGTGACACCGCGCTAGCGGTCTCCAAGGGGTCCCTGGTGCTGGTGCGGGACAGCCTCGGACTGCTCGACAGCCTTCGCGCGAGCCCGCGCCGACTCGCGTTGATCAGCTACGCGGATCCCAACGCACCGCTGGTCGGCGGGACCCTTCTGGCCAAGCTCACGGAACGCGGCTACCTGATCGATCCCTTCCGCCTCTCCGCCGCCAGCGGTCCGGCCAGCTACGACTCCGCCGCCGCGGTGGCACGGTCCGCGCCGCTGACGCTGGTGGTGAGCTCGGTCCGCGTGGTCTCGGGGCGCGGCGCGATCGGACTGCCGGCACCGCTGGCGGCCCTGGTCGAGGCCTCGGCACACGACCGGCCAACCGGCTTGATCTCCTTCGGGACACCCTACCTGCTGACTCAGACGCCGAATGTTGCGATGTACCTGCTGGCCTGGACGGACAATCCGCTGACCGAAGAGGCCGTCGCCGCGGCGCTGGCCGGCGCGCAGCTCAGCGGCCGCTTGCCCATCGAGCTGCCACCCGGGTACCCGCTGGGCTGGGGCATTCCCAAGCCCGAACGGGCTTCGCTCTGCGCGACCCAGCCTTGCGCGCTGGCGCCGCTCACCGGTTTGCTGGATTCGGCCGTCACGGCAGGAGCCGCGCCCGGCGCGGTGGTCGCCGTATCCTATCATGGACAACGCTTCGTCTACGGCACCGGGCGACTGGCGCTGGACGACCCTACGCGCCCCGACGGACAGACGGTCTATGACCTGGCGTCGCTCACCAAGGTGATTGCGACGACTACCCTGGCAATGCAGGCCGTGCGCGAAGGCAAGCTGGCCCTGGATGCCCCGGTGCAGCGGTATCTGCCCGCCTTTCGCGGTGCGGGCAAGGAGCGGGTCACGCTCCGGCAGCTGCTCACTCATTCGAGCGGTCTACCCGCCGATCGCCCGCTGTGGCGTGAAACACCCAACGCGGACTCCGCGCTCAAGCTGGTGAACGCCACACCGCTCAATGCTGCCCCCGGTGCGCGCACAGTCTACTCCGACCTCGGCGCGATCGTGCTCGGCGAAGTGATCGAGCGGGTGTACGGCGACCGGCTCGATCGCCTGGCCGACCGGCGCATCTTCGGCCCGCTGGGAATGCCGTCGACCCGCTTCAGGCCTCCGGCGTCCTGGTTGCCTCGGATCGCGCCGACGGAATACGACACGGTGTGGCGCAAGCGAATCGTGCGCGGCGAGGTACACGACGAAAAGGCCGCGTGGCTGGGCGGCGTCGCCGGTCATGCCGGGCTGTTCGGGAGCGCAGTGGATGTGATGCAGTTCGGCGAGTGGTTGCTGGCGCAGGTGCGGTCGGACCCCGTCGCGCGGGCCTTCGTCACGCGGCAGAGTCTGGTCGCGGGCTCTTCTCGTGCCCTGGGCTGGGACACCCCGGCGACCGGGAACAGCGCCGGAACCCGGCTGGACCCGAGGAGCTTCGGGCACACCGGGTTCACGGGAACTTCGCTCTGGATGGATCCCTCGCGCGAGCTGGTGATCGTCCTGCTGACCAACCACATTCACCCGACTCGCAATAACCCGCGGATCGGACCGCTCCGCATCTTGCTTGCCGACCGGGTCGTGGCGCTGCTGGAGGGTCAGGGGCGCTAGCGCGAACTCCCGCCCTATCCCGGCCCGGCGACCATCATGGCCTTGATGATATCCTTGGGGACCTTGTTGGTATTGAGGCTCACCAGGCCGTCACTCGTGACATCGAATTTCGTCTTGCTCGACTGGATCTTCGCCAGGATCACGTCGCGCGGGAGCTTGGCGGTGACCATCTGGATGACCGACTGATTGGTGAGCACCTCGGAAGCCCCCTTCCCCGATCCCACCGCCAGCATCGTTTTCAGGATTTCCCGGGGAACTTTGTTGGTGTACAGCGACACCAGTCCGCTCGTGGTGACGTCGAAGTTGGTCTTGGTGGACTGGATCTTGGCTTGGATGACATCGGTTCCAAGCTTGGCCGTGACCATCTGGATGACCGTCTGATTGGTCAGGACCTCGGCGGCGGCGGAGGACTGCGCGCTCGCCACCGGGGCGAGGCACAGGGAAGACGTGAGGAGGATCAGGCTGCGCCGTCCCCGGACCGACCCTCCGCCGTTGAGAATCATCATGGAGCCACCTCGGAGAACTTGTTAGAACCTGAAATCCACGCCCGCGGAGAGATAGCCCAAGCCGTACCCGGCCCGTGCCACCAGGGCGATGTTTTCCTTGACGAAATACCGGAGCGCACCGAACCCGCCGATCAGGATACTGCCGTCCTTGCACAAATCGCCGTAAATCGTGTCGCAGCTGACCACGTTGTATCCCAGTGCGCCACCGGCGGACACGTCGATCTTCTCATTGTGCACATCGAAGTGGTACGCCACGGTCCCCGCGAGCGAGAAGTACTTGATGCTGCAGTCGGCGACGCCGCACCCGTACGAGTAGTATTCCACCGCCGCCCCGATGCCGACGTGCTCCTTGAGCGCGTGCTCGAAATGTCCCCCGATCGCCACCGTGCTCCCGTAGGTCGACAAGCTGACCGAAGGACCGATGTAGTTGTCGCCCTGCTTGAAGGGGGTCTGAGCCCCAGCGGTCGCGGTCACGCTGAGCGCTGCCGCCACCACCAGACCGCCAAGTATCCCTGCGCGCATCGATCCTCCTTGGGTTAGGTGCATACGGTTGGCGCAACCATCTCTCTGAAGAGTGTACAGAACCACTGAAAGCAGCGGGGCGCTTGGGGCTCGAACCTCGGCGACTAAGCTACTCCGCCCACGCGGATTGCGCCACGAGAGTACCGCCAGTTATAGCGCATTGCGTAGAAGTGTCACAGAAACCGTCACCCGGCCAGCGCCGCTCGGTTGACCGGGGCGGCCGGCGCTCCTATTTTTCGGTCCTAGGCCGCCACCCGAAGCCGGCGGCAACCAAGGAGCAGGAGCAATGAGCTCGGTAGGCGAACAGACCCAAACCAGTGGCATCCAGGTTCTCCTCACGCCCCGGGCGATCGAGGAAGTCCTGAAGTTTATGGAGGCCGAGAAGGTCGAGCCGGGCACGGCCGGCCTGCGCGTCAGTGTATTGCCCGGAGGCTGCTCGGGCTTCAAGTACAGCCTCAACATCGAAGAGCGGCCCCTCGAGGACGATCACGTCATCCCCGTCGATCGCGTGCGGGTGTTCGTGGACGGTTTCAGTCTCCAGTACCTCAACGGAGTGACGGTCGACTACGTCTCTTCGATGCAGGGCTCCGGCTTCACTTTTACCAATCCGAACGCGACCGGCGGCTGCGGCTGCGGCAGCTCCTTTAACGCCTAACCTCCTCCGCTGAGTACTTTGTAAGGCCCGCTGGATTCTGCCGGCGGGCCTTTTTTGCGGCGAGAAGGAGGTAGATGGGTCCCCTCGACCTCGCGGTCATCCTCGTCTATTTCGCGCTGACCCTCGGCGTGGGCCTCTGGGTGACGCGCTCGCAGCGCACCGCGGGAGACTATTTCCTCGGGGCGCGGAATCTCCCGGCGTGGGCGGTACTGCTTTCGATCGTCGCCACGGAAACCTCCGCGCTGACGGTCATCTCGATTCCGGGCGTCGGGGCCCGCGGCGACCTCTCTTTTCTTCAGCTACCCCTCGGATATCTGGTCGGCCGGATCTTCGTCGCGCGCTGGCTGCTGCCGGGCTACTTCACCGGCAAACAGGAAACGGCCTACGCGCGTCTGGAAGCGCGCTTTGGCGTCGGCATCCGGCGCTGGCTCTCCGCCTGCTTCCTGGTGACCCGCTTCCTGGGCGACGCCGTGCGGGTGTTTGCCGGGGCAATTCCGCTGGCCCTGGTGACCGGGTGGAGCGTGCCTGGGGCGATCATCGCCATGGGGGCGATCACCCTGGTGTATACCTACCTCGGCGGCTTGAAGGCGGTGGTCTGGGCCGATGTGATCCAGCTCTGCGTGTATGTCGCTGGCGGCCTGGGAGCACTGCGCATTGCCGCACACCTCGCCGGAGGATTCGGGCCCATGCTGCACCTCGCGTCCGCCGGAGGCAAGCTCCACCTGTTCAATCCGACTTTTTCCTTCACTACCACGTACAGTCTGTTTGGTGGCCTGCTGGGGGGAGCCCTGCTGTCGGCGGCATCGCACGGCACCGACCACCTCATCGTGCAACGCTTACTGGCTACGCGGTCTCTGCGGGACGCCCGCCGTGCCCTGATCGGCTCCGGCGTCGTGGTCATTCTTCAGTTTGCGCTTTTTCTCCTGGTCGGGATTGCCATCTGGACCGCGGGGCTGGCTCCGGACGGGCTGCCGGGCGACCAGGTTTTCCCTCGCTTCATCATCGATCACCTCCCGGCTGGTCTGGCGGGGCTGGTGATCGCCGGTATCCTCGCCGCCGCGATGAGTACCCACAGCTCGGCCATCAATGCGATGGCATCGTCGCTCACCCACGACTTCTACGCCACGCTCTCCCGGCGCAGCGACCCTGCCCACCTGCTGCGGGTGGGAAAGCTGTTCTCGGCGATCTGGGGGATTGGCCTGGTGCTGGGGGCGCTGGCCTTTCACAACTATGCCAGGGGCGCCGACACGCCGGTCGTCGTGCTCGCGCTCTCCATTGCCTCGGTTACTTACGGAGCTCTGTTGGGCACCTACATTCTCGCGGGGCGCTGGCCCCGGGCTCGCGGCCCCGACATCGTCGCGGCCACCGGAGCGACTATCGCGGTCATGCTGGTGGTCGTGTTCGCCAGGCAACTCGCCGTCCAGCCCGGGCTCGCCTGGCTGGCACCGCTCGGCCGGCTCGCCTGGCCGTGGTACGTACCGCTCGGGACGCTGCTGACGCTCGGCGTCGGCATGACGTCGAGCTTCATCGGGCCCCGCCGGGAGCGACACGCATGAGCACCTTCATCGGAGTCGACGCGGGAGGCACCAAGACCGCCGTGCTGCTGGCTGAGGACGAGCGGGTGATCGCCCGGGCGAGCGGACCGCCCGGCGCGGTGCGGTCCGGGCGCGGGCTGCAAGCGGCCTCCCGCATCGCCGCGGTGGTCCGCCGGGCCTTGACCGAGGCGCGGCTGCTCCAGGCCGAC